>NZ_JAMYFE010000076.1:0-32210 GCF_024129865.1 Stieleria tagensis
TGACGCGTCGGGTTACCAAGAACCGATGTCTAACGCGAAAGCGCAACTCGAATCTTTCGCAGCAGGACTGTGTTTTCGGCAAGAGGGTTGATAACGTCCCGGTGAAAATCAGACTCAACCGTCCGCAGTGACAAAGCACTCGACACAATGAACCACGATGACAACGACGAACTGGCAGGCGAACCGACGACTGGGCCAGAGTTCGCGCCGGCACGGTTCGCATGCGAACTTGGTTTGCCCACGGTCGACGCCCAACTGCTCAAGGATGCTGCGACCGCAGTTCGCCAGGAGTATCGTGACGGTTCACGCTGGAAGCGGCTGAATTGTCGCCAGGTCAGTATCGTTGCCGAGCGAGACCGTGGCACGGTTTACGTCGTTCATCTAGACGGATCGGTGGAATTCGATTGGACCTGGGAGGGAGCCAAAGCGTTCCGCCCGCGATCGCTGGATGATGATCAAAGCTATTCGGATCAGTTTTACGAAGAAGCCGAATACGACGACGAAATTCGATGGTCGGGCGAGATCGTTGAGGTGAATGAACGCAGCGGATGTTTGTTCATCAGTCTGGACAATCCCGAACAAGCTCCATCGGCCGGCCCATTCTTTGTCCGCCCTTTCGAGTTCCTGTCGGTTCTCGATGCGATCTACAACGGCGAAGAATTTGAAGACGTCCGAGAGCATCTCCCGGCGCGTTTGAACGCCGCCAAGGGCGATGTGCATCCCAAAATCACGAACCCTTGTGACCAAGGTTTATCGCAACTGCATGATTGGTGGCAGCACAGCTGGAGTGTCCTGTGGGGACCGCCCGGCACCGGAAAAACCTGGATGACCGGTCAACAGATCGCCCATCTCATGCAGGATCAATCCGAGCGGATTCTCGTCGTCTCGACGACCAACAAAGCGACCGATGCGGTTGCCATTTCGATCGGCGAAGCGGCAAGAAAACACTGCGCCGATCAACTCGCCGACGACACCCTGCTAAGAATCGGCAAAGGCGCATCGTATCAGGCGTTTGTCGCCAAGGATCTCCAGCCGATGCTTCGAGGGACTGAGGCCGAAATCCTTTCCCAGATCGACTCGCTAGCCAAGCAGTTGCGTCGTTTTGAAACGTCCGACGACAAAGCACTGACACGAAAGCAGATCAATGAACTTCGACGGGCTGGCAACGATCGCAGCAATCGCATCTTTCTCGACGCCGACAAACGAGTGGTGGTTGCCACTGCGTTCAAAGCCATGAACTATTTGAAGGCCGGGTCCATTCGGGAGATGGTCGAGAACGGCGAAGCCCCTTTCACAACGATCTTCATCGACGAAGCTGGATTGATTTCCAGAACGGCGGTGGCTGCTCTATCGCTGCTCGCTGCACGGCGAGTCGTTTTGGTGGGTGATTCAAAACAACTCGCCCCCATCAGCCGCATCTCACGAATCTTGCCGACCCGGCAACAAACCTGGTTGGCAAGTAGCGGACTGAGTCATCTGGACGACACCGACGACATTCCCAAAGCGATTCATTTGCTATCCCAACAGCGACGGATGCACCCCGACGTTTGCGAGGTCGTTTCACAATTTCAATACGACGGAATTTTGACCACGGCGTCCGAATGCGCAGCACGACCGTCCACACTTCCGCCATTCATCGCCGACCACTCGAGAGCGATTTGGTACGTACTCGATGAAGAAGCTGCGGATCTTACTACGATTCGTGCGAGCCGTGGGCCCGGCAACGGCAGTTGGGTCAGGGCAATCACGCCGACTGTCCTACAGAAACTGTTTTCTGACGATGGGGTTCGCAGTGCAAACGGACTGTTTATTTCGCCGTTCAAAGCACAAGCTCAGGCGATTGGGAAACGGCTCGCGAAATGGGGAATCACTAGCTGGGAATCATCAACCGTTCACAGTCAACAGGGATCGGAAGCCGACATCGTTGTCTTTGACACCGTGAATGCCGGCAGCGGAACGTGGCAAATCCCAGAATGGAAACGACTTGTTAACGTTGCACTCAGTCGCGCCAGAGAAGCCGTGATCGTGTTGGCCAGTCGCAGCGAGATGGAAGAACCCTACCTGCGACCGTTGCTCCCGGCGCTGACCCCTGCGTTCCTAACGGCGGACGGAAATCAATTTTCCTGGCGCAATGCCGGTCAGCCAGACGCATCAAACGCTTCAATAGTGGGCGAACCGAAAACGCGGTACACCAGCGAGCTCTCGTGCCGAATGGGCGACCAATTCGCCGGTCGAAAAAGCTTGAAACCGGTTCTTTCGGCGGAACAACAGCGATTGACCAACCTTGAACTCGACGGAAAACCCAGGTTGGTGCGAGGTGTTGCCGGAAGCGGAAAATCAGTGGTTCTCTGCAATTGGCTGGCCAAAACGACGCAGCGACTCTGCCGTGATCCAGACACCCGCATTTGGGCGGTGTACGCCAATCGCAGCCTACACAAGTTGCTTCAAGATTCGATCGAGTCTGCCTGGAAAGAGCTCAACGCCGGCGACCTGTTCGCGAGTGCGGATTTTCCTTGGGAGAAGGTCTCGCTGTTGCATGTGAAAGATGTTCTGGCAGGAATTTTGCCAAGCGTTCAGATGTCGGCCGAGACAATCGGGTTTGACTACGACCGAGCCGCAGCAGAGTTCCTCGCCCGCCAGGACCTGCACAACTTGCTTCCGCGTTGTTCCGCGTTGTTCATCGACGAGGCTCAGGATATGGGGCCGGCAACGTTGCGGCTCTTACTGTCTTTGATAGAGCAGTCCAACGAGGGAGATATCAACAGTCGTGCGGCTCATATTTTCTATGACAATGCTCAGAACGTGTATGGCACCGAGACCCCGAAATGGTCTGAATTCGGGCTCGACATGCGAGGCCGTTCGACCATCATGCGGGAGAGTTTTCGATCCACAACACCGATCACAGAACTCGCCGTCAACGTCTTGGGCCGACTGTCGGCAGCCAGTCAATCGCAGGACCATCACGAACTGCTGCAGCTTGGGCTGCTGGAACGTACCAAGCGGAACGGGGAGGCATGGCTGCGTGTTCGCTTCAACCAAATCGATGGCCCCAAACCGATCTACCACCGATTCGAAAATCGCAGCCAAGAGATGGCGGCAATCGCAGTACACCTGAAACATTTGATCCAGAGCGACGGAATTTCGCCCACCGATATCTGCGTCATCTACAACGGCCGGGCGCACGAAGTCTTGGAAACCCAACTCGCGCCGAAACTTGCCGAGATCGGAGTCGAACTGTCGTTTCAAAAGAACCGATCGTTCCAGCGGCAGTCCAACACTCTGATAGCAACGACACCGCACTCGTACAAAGGATACGAATCCGAAGTCGTGATCATCCCCTGCGTTGACAACTATGTCGCCCCAGCCGGCAAACTGCTGACCAACAGCCTGTATGTGGCAATGACGCGCGCTCGATCCTTGCTTGCCATTTATGGAGTCGACAGCGGATCGGGCGCAAGTCGTCGAATTGGCGAAACCATTGGCGACTGTATCACCACCCAGAACGCACCGCCGCACGAGACCCCAATCGACCAAGAAGATCGCGATTCAAAAGGTGATCGTTAAATCCATCCCTGCTGGTGGTACGTCAAAGTTTTACCTCAGGTTGGGGCAGGCTTCCCAAGTCCGACGTAGGCGTTCAATGACGCAGCGGCACGACGGATTCCCAGGTGGTGCCGATCCGAAGTTCATCGAACGCGGCGACGGCGTCGGCTCCACACCAGAATTGCAGTTTGCGGAGATAGCCCTGGTGATGAAACGGATGCCCCTCACTATCCCACTGTGGCGGTTCGGTGATCTGCGGCGCATCGTCTTGGGTAAAGATTTTGGCGACCAAATTGTCGGGGCCGGATTGCCGTAGCATCAGCTTTACGACAACAAAATAGTTGCCACTGTTGCGCAGCTTGACCCCGCCGTTGTAACGCCCCGTTCCCGTCGACGCAGTGAGATTGTCGTTCATGTCGGCCGAGAGCGCAAACACCAGATGCTCCGAACCCAAATGCCCCACTTCGGGCCGAAGATCTTTCGTTGCGTGCCAGGAAATCCCTGCACCGCCGCCCGTTTGCCCATGGGGCCCCAGACGCTGCCGGCGCATCAAGAAACTAACAAACACGTCTCGATCCACATCCAGCGAAATGGGATCCGCCAGCAATCTTGCCGAAACCGATGCGCTGGGTGCCACACAATAGGTCTTACTGCGAGAGATCAACCACGGCAAACCGCTCAAGTACTGGCCTTGGCGAATCACCGCAACCGGTTGCTTTGATTCGTCGGTATGAGGATGCCAGGGACCGGTCCAGCCCTGTCCAGCATCGGTGCGTCGCAGCAAACCCGGCGGATAGTCGAAACCCTCATAGCAGATCAATTCGCCTTGAGGCCGAGCCGAATCCCATTTGTCACGCAGCGTTTCAAGATCGTCAAATCGAAGAGACGGTTGATCAATCATCTGGCCACGTTGATCGGTGGGCCCTTGAAACCGAAACGTCTGACCGGCTGACAACATCGACTCGTTTCGAATTGCGTCGGCATCGATCGGCAAACAGGACACCGCACCATCGATCACTTGGACTTCGCTGCGCCCCGCTGAATCGACGGAAACGGCAAACCGAGTCCCGATATCGACGATCTTGGTGCTGGGGGTTCGAATAATAAACCCCAACGCCGATTCGGTGACATTCGCGATCACGTCGCCTTGCGTCACCGACACTGTGCCATCGAGATGAAAATGCATCTTGGCGATTGCCCTGCGAGCATCAATCAATAGCTCGGCACCGCGGCGCAAATGGATCCGGCCGATTCCACTGGTCAGCACCAACGGGCCTTCGCCCACATGGTCACCAACCGATTTACTTGGCAACCATTCTGCACCCTCAGCAAGTGTCACCGTGCCAAAATCATTCCCACCCGGCAGCGGCGTGACATCCAGCTGAGTTAAATTCTGGAGCGTTGGCTCGCTGGATTCACTGGCACTTGAATGAATGGCCGCCTGCGGATCCTGCTTTGGCTTGCCTGCTGGTCGATTCTGCAAGGATCGATTCTGCGGAGAATGGTGCAGCCAGCCGACCCCCACAGCGAGGGCCACTGCCACTGCCAAACCAATCCTCCAGATGGCACGTTTTGCGATTTTACGGCTCCCCGGGAGCGACGACTGACGGCGGGATGCAGCCGAGCAAACGCGTCCCTCGAACGCTTCGACCAACATCGAATCCATACCCAGACTTTCAACCGCCAACTCACGCAGACGTTGATCACCGCGCAGCAACGTGTTTAATTCATTCAATTCGGCCTCACTGGCTTCGTGGGTCTGACCCAACAACAGCAGTTCTTCCAGACGGTGGACAGATTTGGCAGGCACAGGTTTTGAAGACACAGGGATCAGGGTCGAGTTCGAGAATTGAAAAGAAAGTTCACTCCTCAGCGCGGGATCGGTTGACCCCGGGAGCAAATCAAGCACGTTTCCAAATTGTGTTCGGGTCGTCGGAACGATTAGTGCGTAGTTGGGCTATCCAGACACAATTTATCTTTCGTCGGACATTTCTATAGCAACACCGTCAACTCGATTCAGCCAGTCGATGCTGAATACATTGCTTAAGTTTTCGTCGCATTCTTAGCAGGATGCACTTTACGGATTCAATTGACCGACCGGTTTCTGACGCGACGCCCGCCAATGACATTCCTTTTGCATAACGCAGTGAGATCAACCGCGTGTGTTCCGGGCAAAGCTGATCCAGGCACTGGTGGAGTGCGAGTTGTTTTGGATCCCAGTGATCATATCGCGATTCAAAAACATCAGTAAGCATTTCCGAAACGTCCGGCTGAAAAACAATCCGCTCACGGCCTCGATCCCGCAGAAAAGCCAAAACCTCATAGCGCGCGATGGCAAAGGCCCAAGGCAAAAAGGGCTGATCTCGATGAAACGCGTCCGCTTTTTGCCAAATCTTAAGATTGGTCTTTTGCAGAATATCCGCTGCGTTCTGAAAGTCGCCGACCGAAGCCAGGATAAAGCCGCGGAGTTGGCCTTGGTGCATGGTTAGCAGTCCAACGAAGTGCTCGTCCTGTGCGTCGCGAATTGATTGCGATTTACAAGGACTTGGTGAGGTGCTGTGAGGACGCGGCACAATGAATGTCCACATAAAAAGGAAGCATGCTGGACCGAATAAAAGCGACAGATCGATGGCGTTGTCGAACGACCACGGCGTCAAATCAACAAAACACAGCCACTCGCTAATAGTTTCCAAAAAGGATGAAAACGTCTCACTTTTTTTCCCTAAGTTTTCGCCACATCTTCATCTGTGGCGGAGTCCTCTAATGACGGAGAACCATCCGTCACTATTGCATTATGACGCTTTCAAGCACCGAGGGCGTTACCTTCTTTTCTTCATGACAGGTTATCACCTATGCGACATCATCCTCAAAGAAACGGATTCACACTCGTCGAACTTCTTGTTGTCATCGCGATCATTGGAATCCTGGTTGGCTTGCTATTGCCGGCAGTGCAAGCGGCGCGCGAAGCGGCACGGCGGATGAGCTGTAGTAACAATTTCAAGCAAATCGGGCTTGCGATGCACAACTATCATTCCGCCTACAAACAATTGCCGATTCATGGATCGGGCACCACCGATAACATCACCGCACAGATCTGGCGGCCCTCCGAGATTTCGAACAACGGTCGGTTGAGCTATTTGGTTGGTCTGACACCGTTTATCGAGCAACAAGGATTATGGGACATGATCTCAAACCCCTTGAACATTGACTCCCAAGGCAACTCGCCGCCCAATGCCAGTGGCAACGGTGGCAGCCAAACCCAGCGAGGCGGCAGTGCGTTTAGCCCGATGGGTTCAACACCGGACGAAATTCTGTACACGCCCTGGGTGACACAGATCCCTGGATTCCGTTGTCCCAGCGATCCAGGTGTGGGCTTGCCGTCCCTCGGACGCACCAACTACGCCGCCTGCTTGGGCGATTCGCCCGAGCGCGCGCAACAGGGCGACTGGGACAACAGTGCGCCCATGGGCAGGGTCAATAACACGTTGGCGCAAGAGATCCGAGCCTCCGGGCGCGGCGTGTTCATCACCCACAAGTCGATGCGTTTTCGCGACATTCTGGATGGACTGTCCAACACCGTGGCCGCCGGGGAAATCGCAACCGATTTGGGTGACAAAGACAAACGTACGATCGCGCCTAGCCGTAGTTGGTCATTCGTCCGCAACATGCTGCCGTCGGAATGTAGCAACCTGGTTGATCCACAGCGTCCGGCATTCTGGGCACCGGCAACTGCCGTGGTCGGCCCGGTTGATGGCCGCGGATTCCGCTGGGCGGAACACATCCCCAACTTTTCCGCGTTCTTCACCGTACTGCCTCCCAATTCCGAGATCTGCAGCGAACAGAACGCGGGGAATTCGGGGTACTACTCGGCATCCAGTCGTCACCAGGGCGGGACGCACGTGTTGATGGCCGATGGTGCAGTGATCTTCATCACCGAATCGATCGAATCAGGACGTAGCCAAGGCCAGGATTTGGCAACCGCCGGCGGCCGCAATGCCTATCGGGGCGCTGGTGAAGAAAGTCCCTATGGGTTGTGGGGTGCCTTGGGGACGCGTGCCAACAGAGAAGTGATTCAAGAGCAACTTAACCAGTAGTGCCCTCGTGGATGTCAGCGAGGGATTTGGCCGGTTAGCGGGATCCCTCGCTGACGCTTCGGGTTTCCAAAAACTAATGCCTCACGCAAAAGTGCAATTGAACAAGCTTTGGCGTGGACCGGTTTCTAATTAATTGACAAAGATTTTATTGAATGGGATATCAAAATGAAAAAATGGATGTGTCAAGGCTTTCTTCTGGTCGGAATCGTCAGCCTGGTCGGCTGTGGCGGTCAGCAACAGGGCAATACCGTTGAAAATGCCAGCCAGTCGGACATCGACGAGTACAACCGCCTGTTGCAACAATCGCAAGCGTCAATGCAAGACTCTGAAAAAGCCGCCAAGGAAAGCGGCGTCAAAGGGTTCTAACGCGGCGATCTCCGCTTGCAATTGATCGCAATGCCTATGCGCACGAACTGCCAGAGAACCAAGTTGGACCAGGGGAGACATTCCGGCCAGCAATCGATAGGCGGTCGTTTGCGCGTTTGGCGTTAGCGAGTCAGTTCAATGACATCGTTGCCTTGGACAATTAAAGCGTCACTATCGGGTCGCACGAAAAAGGTTTCATGGGATCCATCAGGCCAGTCCACTGTGACTGACAGACGCTGGTTCAGGTTGATTTGATCGCCCAGTCCAAAGTGCAGTTGACGTTGATTCGCACAAAAGAATCCGTCTCCGGTATTTAGTGCTGCCATGCGTTGAATGCCATTGCCGGACACGCTCACGTGGGCACCAATGGCATCGCGTGAACATCGCACGCCAACCAATTGAATGTTGATCCAATGGGAGTGCGTGGGCGTGCGATTGATCAACAGTGCGAGAGGCTCGTTCTGGTGCGTGATCGCCAAATCGGTTCGTCCATCACGGTCGGCGTCGATCATCCACATTGCACGACCGACATGCGGTTTGCTGACATAGCCATGCTGTGACCTTAGATCGACCTCTTGATAGGTTTGCGCCGCCACTTGATGCAAGATTTGCAGGGGTTGCGAATAGCTGGCCGGTGGATCCGGACTGCGATAAACATGCCCGTTGGTAACCGCGATTTCATCGACCGAATCGTTGTCAAAATCGATTGCCTGGGTGCCGAATCCCAGCATCGAATAACTGACGTCGGCTATCCCGCGCAGCGATGCCGTGTCCGACCAGATGCCAGGATCGGTCTGTTCATACCAAGCGTTGTGTTCTTGTTCAAAATTTGTGACATAGAAATCCACGTCGCCATCGTCATCCAGATCAGCTGCGGCAATTCCCATGCAGGCTTGCGGGCGAAATCTGGCGTCGAACGCTAAACCGCGTAACGTTGCAGATTCCTCGAGTGTAAATTCTGGCCCATCGACGGCTGACCAATAGTGATTGTCGGTCATGTCATTGGCAACGAAAATATCCAACCCGGCGGTGGCATCAAGTGCACCCACCACCAGTCCCAATCCGCGACCGGCGCGGCCTGGCACCACGCCCCACCGCTGGTTGGCGGCGACGAATCCTCCGGCGGGTCGACCGGCCAACACGACATCGGCTTCGGCGGGCAATTGCGTTGGCAAACAGGGACCGGGCAAACCGGTCTTGGGATCCTGACAGGAGGTCGCGACCGCATCCCGTCCAGAACAATATTTCAAACAAACCAAATCGGAAATTCCATCGCCGTCTAAATCAGCCACCGCGCCGCTGGTCGACCAGGAATCCGATGAATTGCTTGGCAACCAATCGGAGCGATCCGTAAAACTACCGTCGCCGTTATTGATCCAGACACGATCACGCCCGTTGTTGAAGACGACTAAATCGGCAAATCCGTCGGCATTGAGATCACCAAAGGTCACGCCTTGGGAAAACCCTTGATCGCCCGTCTGCGTGGATTCGGTCACATCAACAAAGTCACCCTGCAGATTGCGGAACATTCGGTTCGAGTTGGAATCCAATTGGCCGGGCGTACCACCGCAGGATGCCACGTACAAATCACACCATCCGTCGTGATCAAAGTCCAGCGCGCAGCCGCCAGATTCCATTTGTGCATACAGAGGAATCATCTGCTTGTCATCAGCGTGACGCGTCGCCTGAATCACCAGCCCGCGTTCACTGGCTTCATCGCGCAATATCGGTGTCACGATCGGCCGCAACCGTTGATCGCTACGAGTTATCACCTGCTGGGCCAATTGCAATCGTGACGGGGGAGGGTAGTGGTCCAAGGAGAGTTCAAACACCGGATCGTCCGCCGTCAGTTGCCAAGGCGTTTGGGCAGTTAGGCGTGGCACGATGGATTGCCGCAATTGTCGGACTGCAGCGACATGCTCATCGGGAATGGTCATCGCAAACGCCGTCCAAGCTTCTGCCTCCCATAGCCGACCAAGTTCCACCAACGATCGCGCGACATCGACCACAATGGCGTTGGACCGATTTCCAAACCGATAGAACCGTTCTTTGTCTTGAGTGAATCGTCCCAGTCGTTCGGCTCGGCGATTGATCGCATCGATAGCGTCCTGTGGTATCGCTTCACCGCGCGAACGCAACAGATGCAAGGTGCGTCCAAGTTTGGCAAAAACCTCGCCGATATCAGGATTGCGACGCGTGGATTCCCAATACGCGCGGGCTGCTGTTTGGTGATCCGATTGAATCCCTGCCCAATCACCCAAAACCGCCCAGTATTGCCATGTATCTTCAACGTCGGACGGCAATCGTTGACTCCAACGTCCCAGGCGATCGTATTGCGAGGTCTGGACCAGGTATCGCCCGAACAACAACTGTGCGGGCCGACAGGCGTTGTCGGATTCTAGAATCCGCAGCAGTGTCGGTTCTAAATCTTCCCAGCGACCGGAATCAAATTGCAGGCGTGCGGTAGCGATTTCCAGTCGCGTATCCGACGGATTGCGTTTGACCAGTTCGGCCATCGAGTTGCCTTCCATGTCACGCTGTTCGTTGGTGCTAAGTGAAAACAACAATTCACGATCGAACTGGCGTTGCCGGACCAACCGGCGTCCATGCGAGCGGGCGCGTTGATGGTCTTCGACATTGATTAGAAAATCGAACAGATCGCGGCGAGTTTGGTGCCGATCGGGATAGGCGGTGACCACCTGATCGAGTAAGTCGATGGCTTCATACAACTTGCCCACCGCCAGCAATGCCACCGTGGCGCGGCGGACCAATGATTCGTCATCAAAAGAATCGGCGACTGAGGCATCAACCAGCAGCGCGACTGCCGTTTCCATCTGGCCATTCGCAAACGCCACGTCGGCCGCCAGTTGGATGACCGACGCGTTGCCCGGGTGCTCTAACATCGCCGCACGGACATCCCGATCGGCGTCCTCCCAACGCTGTTGTTGAACCGCTAGCGTGGCTTTGTCGATCAAGGACTGAGCGGGACTCTGGATTGACGTCACAGTCGGCTTCGCCACCGGCACTTCCGAACGATCACAGCCGATCATCAACAGCAGCAGTGCCGCGATCGGCAATTGACGCGGTGCATGTGTCATAAAATTCAGATGATGAAACGGGACCGCAAATCGCCGCGCGCATCAATGAATCGGGTGGCGTCTGCGATGACGAGAAAGAAAAGGTCACGCGGATTCGCATTCTAAACCCATGATCATTTGGCTCGCTGCCAAATCGGGTGCCATGACCGATGAACAGCCCCAGAAATCATGACAGAGTAGAAGGGCCCGTCACATCAGCACCAAAACGGGTCCGATTACCGATAGCGGTCTCGTGTCGTTGGTTTTTTGATCCGTTTGGAATCGGTATGAAAAACCAATTGAACGTGCAATGCATGATCGTTCAGATCGATCCCATCACGTTTCCGCTCGGCGCGCCAGAGGTATCCGATTTCAAGTTGTGTGTGGTCACCCAGATGCTGTCCGAGCGCCGCATAGACCCGGCTTTGTTCAAACCCATCGACCGGTCCCGTGCCTTGATCATCCAAGTTGAATCGCAGTGCACCGAAGCCCGTCAGATAGTGTGGCCCCTGTCCGATCGGATGAGAAACGTGCTGCAGCACACGTAGACGGGGGATCACACCGTCAATGTCATCGATGAATCGCTCCTCCAAACGGAATTGCGTCCCCGTGATCAAATCGCCCATCGTGTGATTGAGATGGAGTTCCTGCCAAGGAACGTTTTCGTTGGCTTCTTGGTATTTGTCGTTGTACTTGTAGCCGAACGAAAATGCGAACCGGTCGTTGAGATGCAAATTGAGAGCGGGTTTCAGAATCAGCTCGCTGAATTCAGAGACGTCATCCTTCAGACGCACTTCGGTTTGCATCGACGCGACCCATTGACCGCCCATCGGATGAACCACTTGAACCGGCATCCAGAGTTGGAAATCAGGATCCTCAGAACTTGCGTTCGTGCAGTCGAAGAGGGCCGGCAGGATCAGCACGATTGATAAAACCCGCGCAGCAAAACGAAGACCGTTGGCGGCGTCCACACCTACAGTCCGGCTGGGACAAGTCGTGTAGAGCTTTTTATCCATTGCCATGATCAATCGTTTCTATGCAATCTGCCCAATTCCTATCGCAATCAGATCCGCATGGTTGTGCGCCCGTCCAGACATCATCGTCTCGGCGCGCAGCAATAATTGAATCCGCTGGCCGAGCCACCGATACGAACGTTAAAAACGTTTGTAACGAACAGAGTGGTCTTTGCCGCACGCAGTTGGCTGTGTTTAAAAACCGATGAAGCGGGTTCAGGCGGATTCGGCAATCAGTTGAATCACCACGCCTTTGAACGCGGGTGTTTTGCTTTGCGGGTCGGCATGCCGGGCGACCAAAACGTTGGCTTCCGGGTAGTACATCAACGCATTGCCACAACGGATTGAATCAAAGGAACGCGCCAAAATTCCGTGCAACGCCCCGGTCTCACTTTTCACGGTGACCGGTTGGTCGTTGGCCAATCCAAACCGATGCAGGTCGTCAGGGTGCATCAAGATCACGTCGCGCCGATCTTGATTGCGATACAGGTCTTGTTCCTCGTAGACAACAGTATTGAATTGTCCTTCACTGCGAACGGTCATCAACCGCAGTTCGTTGTCATTGGTCCCTTTGAGCGCCGGGATCTTGTGGCAATGCAAGACGCCGCGACCATCGGCGGTGCCGAACTGTGGTTCGTAAAACGTTCGTCCTTCGATTTGAAACTCTTGTTTGGTCTGATCGATGTCGCTGATTTTTTGATAGCCGGGGACAACGGCGCCGATCCATTTGCGGATCGTCGCTGGTTTCTCCAATTCATCCCAATCGACCCCCGCTACGTTGGGCAGGACAGCTTTGCCGATCGCTGCGATCACAGAAACCTCGCTGCGTGGTCCCGGCAACCGTGCCGGCCCGCCGTCGCTAAGCCGGACAAAGTTAAACATCGATTCTTGCGTGGTCGGCGCGGGTTCCTCGTCGCGTGCCAACACGGGCAACACAATCGTTTCTTCAGCCAATCCGTGCACATGCCCGGTGTTCGTCGTCGTGCTCAACATCACGCTTAATTGCAACTTGCTGAGTGCCTGTGCGGCGAAGGTCGAATCGGGGTTGCTGCCGTACAAGTTGCCACCCAAACACAAGCCGACTTTCATCTGGCCGGTTGCTGCGGCTTCCATGCACTGCATGGTGTCTTTGCCGGGCGTGTCTGGCAAAGACACGGAGAACTTGTGCTGGAGCGCCGAAAAGATTTGATCCTTCAACTTGGGCGTCACACCGACCGAACCGATTCCTTGAACGTTGCTATGGCCTCGAATCGGCATCAAACCGCACCCCGGTCGACCAACCATGCCACGTGCGAGCGCCAAATTGGCGATCGCTTGAACATTTTGGACACCATGGGCGTGATGGGTGATGCCCATGGTCCAAGCGAACACGGACCGCTTGGACGCTGCGTAGACCTTGGCAATCGATTCGATCTTACTGCGTGCCAGACCGGATTTATTTTCAATCTCCTGCCACGAAAAATCGTCCACCGCAGCCAGCCATTCCGCAGTGCCGCTTGTGTGTTGGTCCAGAAAGTCACGATCGATCGCACCGGACTGCTTGATCGCTTTGGCCATGCCCCACAACAACGCCAGATCGCCACCGATGTGCGGTTGCACATAGTGGGTGGCGATTTTGGTTCCCATCAGCAAAGAAATCGGATCACTGGGGATGCGAAAATTGATCAGTCCCGTTTCCCGAACCGGGTTGATCACCACGACGTGACCACCGCTGCGACGAACCCGCATCAAACTGGTCATCAAACGTGGATGGTTGCTGGCCGGATTGCCACCGATCAAAAACACCGTGTCGGCTTTTTCCAAATCCTCCAACTGAATGGTAGCGGTGCCGCTGCCGATGCTACTTTGCAACCCCACACCGCTGGCCTGGTGACAGTAGTAGCTGCAATTGTTGACATTGTTGGTCCCATAGACGCGCGCCAACAGCTGTAACAGGAACCCGGCTTCGTTGCTGCTGCGGCCACTGAAGTACCAGAACGTGTCGTCCGGTGCAGTGGCGACCAACTTGGCGGCAATGTCATCGATCGCCTGTTTCCACGTGATCACTTCGAAATGCGTGCTGCCGCGGCGATAGCGCAGCGGGTGGATCAACCGTCCCAACGATTCCAATTCGCGGGGCGAGCGGGTTTGCAGCTCGGCCAACGAATGCTGCTTCCAGAAATTGGGATCAATCCCAGGCTGCATGTCGGCGACCATGGCCTGCAAACTTTTCTTGCAGACTTCGAACGAATGCCCCAGTTCGTTGACCATGCCGCCCTGTTGGCCGCCCATGCCGACAGCACAGGTCTTGCAACTATTGCGCGACCGCATCGCTTTGAACAGTTTCCAAATGCCGCCGGCTTCACGCCCTTTTTTGAACGTGTACCAAATCGCTCGAAATCCACCGCCGCTGCCGACTTTCACTGGTTTGATCCTGGTGTGACTGGCTGTTTCCATCTTGCTAAATCGTACCAGCAACACCACGCCGGTGGGCTGACCGGCAAAGTTTGCCAAACCAAGGCCAAACCGAAGCGGATCAGATTCGTTTGATTCCAGACCGGCCGACTGCCGAAACTTTTCCAACGGTGTCGGTTGTTCTCGTGTCTTTTGATCAAACAGGTTGAGGTAGCTATGCCACTTCGAAAGCTTTGGAATTCGATCCGTGGCAACGGAGACACGTCGGTGGCCAAGCCGGCGGAGACTGCGGCGGTCAATCCCAGCGATTCGAGCACCGCGACGACCGAAGCCCAGCCCGTGCTGCGGGCCACGATTCCGATCGCCGCTGCCACACCACAGGCTGGCCCGAGCCAATCCAAACCGGTGAAACAGACGCTGTCGCGCGAAGACAAAAAACTGTGTCGTCGAATTGAATCGATGTCCTTTCAATCGATCCTGGAAATCTCCGTTGGTGACGGTGCACGCGCATTGTCGCTGCTACAAACCAATCCGGTGAAACAATCCGACCCGCCGGTGCACTACATCGCAATCGATGAATTCGAAATGGGTGGCAATTCACTCTCGCTGCGTGGATTCCACAAGCAACTGCGTGAACACCACGCCAAGGCGCATTTGGTACCGATGCCGATCGACGCCGGACTCGATCGCGTGGTGCGAACGTTCGGACAGGTCGACCTGATCATCTGGTCAGCCGATCAAGCCCCGACGGCGGCTCAGCAACACCGGATCGCGCGGCTCAGCAAACCGGGAACGATCCTGTTTTCGCTGGACCAAGGGCGCTGGAGCGAGACCCTGAGCGGCGCATCGGCCGCCGTCCAGACGCGACGAGCCGCTTAACAGCAGGCCAGGTGCAACCTGGCGCCAGGTTTCACCCGGCCTACTGACGGCGTAAACCGGAGAATCGGAAAATTTTCTGGGATCGGCAACGTCGTTGTTTTGAGCTAGGTTTGTGGGTGTCGCAGGGCACCCCCTGCGCCCATCTCTTTGCTCGATCCCAATTATCGACTGAAAATCTTATGTGTGGAATCGTTGGCTACGTCGGCTCGGATCACGCCGGTGACTTTTTGCTAAACGGCCTGCGTCGACTGGAATACCGCGGTTATGACAGTGCCGGGGTGGCTATCCACGGCGACGGCGCCTTTCACGTCACCCGCAGCGTCGGCCGCATTGACGCATTGGCCGGTCGACTCGGCAGCGAGCCCATCGACGGCAGCACCGGCATCGGGCACACCCGCTGGGCGACTCACGGGCCGGCGACCGAGAACAACGCCCACCCGCACATCGGTGGTGACGGCGAAGTCATCTTGGTTCACAACGGAGTCATCGAGAACTTCCAGACGCTGAAAAACGAGCTGATCGAGAAAGGCTATCAATTCAATTCGGCGACCGACAGCGAAGTCATCGCCCACCTGATCGCGGAAGCGTTGAAGGTCACGCCGGAAACGCCCGACGATCCCCATTTGCATTACATCCAGGCCGTGCAGTGGGCCGTGGCACAACTCCGCGGCACCTACGGCCTGGTCGTCGCCTTCCGCGATCGCCCGAATATGCTGATCGCCGCCCGCTTCGGCAGCCCGCTGGTGCTGGGCGTGGGAAATGGCGAGTATTTCGTCGCCAGCGACGCCTCGCCACTGGCTGGCTGCACCGACCGGATTGTGTACATGGCCGACCACCAATTGGCCTTGCTGACGCCCGATGGGTTCACGGTCCTGCACCGCGACCAAGGCAAAGTCAACGTGCAGATCCAACCGATGGAAGCGGCCGAGGAAGAGGTTTCGCTGCAAGGCTTTGACCACTACATGCTCAAGGAAATCTATGAGCAACCCGAATCGCTAAAGAATGCGATGCGTGGTCGTCTGGACGAAGAAAACGCGACGGCCGTGTTCGGCGGGCTGAACCTGACGCCCCAGCAACTGCGGAGTGTCGAACGAATCATTCTGACCGGCTGCGGGACCAGTTGGCACTCGGCCTTGGTCGGCGAATACATGATCGAAGAACTCGCTCGGATTCCGGTCAACGTTGAATACGCCAGCGAGCTTCGCTACCGCAATCCGCCGATCGATAACAACACCCTGGTGTTTGGGATCACGCAGAGCGGTGAAACCGCGGATACCTTGGCCGCACTCCGCGAAACCAAACGCAAAGGCCATCGCACGTTAGCGCTCTGCAACGTCGTCGGCAGCTCGATCGCACAGGCGGCCGATGGCGGAGTCTATTTGCACGCCGGCCCCGAAATCGGGGTGGCCAGCACCAAAGCCTACACGTCGCAGTGCTGCGTGCTGGCGATGCTGGCGCTGTACTTCGGACGCATCCGCCATCTCAGCTTCGAAGCCGGACAACAGATCATTCGCGATCTGAATCAAGCCCCCGGGGCCGTGCAAGAGGCGCTTAACTGCAATGAGCACGTCAAAACGGTCGCCGAAAAATACAAAGATGCGACAAACATCCTGTACCTCGGACGGCAAGCCAATTTCCCCACCGCACTCGAAGGCGCACTCAAACTGAAAGAAATCAGTTATGTGCACGCCGAGGGCTATCCAGCGGCCGAAATGAAACACGGACCGATCGCTCTGGTCGATGAAAAAACTCCCAGCGTGTTCATCATCCCACAGGGCTCGACCTACGACAAAGTGATGGCAAACATGGAAGAGGTCAAAGCACGGGGCGGCCCGATTATCGCCGTTGCCAGTAAAGATGACCCGAATATCGAAGCCGTCGCCGATGACGTGATCCACATTCCCGATGTGCCCTCGATTATCCAGCCGATCGTGTCCGTGGTCCCGCTACAACTGCTGTCCTACCACATGGCATTGCTGCGTGGCTGCGACGTCGACAAACCACGCAACTTGGCCAAAAGTGTCACAGTGGAGTAGAGCCCCCCCAAAAAAAGTTTTCCTGCCTTGCGGGTTCATCTGCACAAACTACGCTTTTGATAAATAGCTCGTCATTTCCCAGCCTTGCCCAAAGAACAGTGGCCGGACTCGTCAAGCTATCGCCGGCCTTCACCAGGCCGGGTGTCGGGTTTCTGCCCGACGAAACTGCTGCTGGATTTGTCCGCGGCAAATGACGACCTAGGATCGTATAATCCTATTTTCCAACTGAGAAGAACCATGACTCGAAACGGCCTAACCTTTAACTCTCGCAAAGCGCTGATGAACAACATCGGAGAGGCCGCTGGGACTGAAATCGCAAATCTGATCGCTGAAATGGCGGCGGAAATCGAAGAATTGCGACGATCCAAAGTCAACGTGACTCGAATTGTGCCGACCAGCCCCTCCGAGCGAATGCAGTCGACTCAGGGCGTTCTGTAGACACTCTCTGTGTTCTTCCGTCTGAATCACCGATTCTTTGTCGGCGTCGTCTCGCCCGACCGGTGACATGCTGCCCCCAAGCCAATTCGCAAACCAGTGCACGCACTGGCACATGCATGGGCAGCGCGTGCCTCTTTTCTAGGCAGCAGTGATTACCTGCCAAGCCAGCTTGGGCGCGATCGAGCGACAAAGTCAAACATGTGCCAATCGGTTACGGGTTGCGAATGCGCGTAAAACCCGACGTAACATGCGGCGAAAGCCCACTGCCACAAGACCAACGGCAATCGCTGTGGAATCAGCGTCGACTTTTGCCGGATTGGCATGCCGGTTGCGATAGGGTCGTGCCAGGGAGGAAGCACGGATGCAAGCGGTTTCTAAGGAAGGTCGCTGGGAATGCAACGGGGAATTGCATTCCTAGCAAACGAACGCTGCCAATACACCTCGTTTGGCAGTGTTCAGCCTGATGGCTATCGAGTCGGGTGATCTGGTTCCGGTGCTTGATCACCCGACTCTGCCATCTTTCTAATTGCCAGCCCCGGCGACGCTAACCGCCGAAGGGGTCAGAGCCACCAAAGGGATCCGCGCCGCCAGCGGCGGGTGCACCAAACGGATCGCTGCCGCCAAACGGATCGGCTGCAGGTGAATCGGTGGCGGGGGCGTCACCAAACGGCATCGCGTCACCAGCGTCGCCAGCCGCGGCTGGTTGGCCACTCGCAGGTGCCGGGTCGTCCGCGAACGGATTTTCATCCGATCCTTCCAAGACATTGTTTGATTCAACCTTTGGCTTGCCTTGAGCCATCGCCGCATCGCCGCCTGAAAACGGGTTGTCGGCCACTGGTGCGGAAGGCGCCGGTGGAGGCGGGGTGGCAGCTGGCCGCGCTGCGGCAGGTGGCTGGGCCGTGGCGGCCGGAGCGGGCTGGAGACCCAGCTGACGCATGCGGGTGTCGGATCGACTGCCTGCTGTTTTCATCGCTTCCAGTTTCGCGCGTTGGCGAATCTGTTCCAATTTCAGACGCGCCGAACCTTGAAAACGTGATAGCGAACGACCGATGGATTCCGCGCCACCGCGCTGTGCTTCCAATTCTGCACCTTGCATCCAATCCGCTTCGGCTTCCGCCAACCGCCCTTGGTTGTTGGAAACAATCCCACGAAAGTAGTAGGCGCGTGGATCACGCGTCCCGCCATCAATGGCCGCCGTCAGGTATTCAACGGCGTCGTTGTAGTGCCCGGCATAATAGGCGTGTACGCCTTGACCATAGACTTCGGCCAACAGCGATTCGTTCTGTGCCGATGCTTTAGGTGAACCGAGCATCACTCCGGCCAGCGCGAATGCGGCCAGCGGGGTGTAGAAAAATGAACTTCGGGTCATCGCGTTCGGATCCTCTTCCCAAGTCGAGCAGTTGCGGTCGCGGAGCAATTCCCGACCCAACCAGTAAGATTAGTGGGGCCGAACCAACAATTCGGCCATCTCAGACACACCTAAACCATAGTTGTCCACCCGACGATCAGCAAACGGATTCGCCCGGTGGACTTAAAAATCGGCAGTGTCACGTTAAGCGGCTTGCCGTTTCACAGCAGCCGGACTGTTTGGACTATCCGGACTATCCGGTACAGATTGCGACTTCAATCGGTCCAACAATGCACCGACGGCGGCTCGTAGCGGCGGATCATCACTCAATTCCACCGGTCCACGATCCACATGGGCCTGTGCCTCGGCTGACAATTCCGGCGGCGATTGCCCCCCCGCGTCAACCGACTCGGGGGGCGATTCTGGATCAACGACCGGCGTTTTTGCCGGTCCCGCCTCAATCGCTTGCGGCGCCAAATCCTGTTGGATCGGTGCCGTTCCCGCCGGATCGGGATCAATGATCGGCAACTCCGGCGGATCGATACCCGCCAACATCGGATACGAGGCTGTGCGCCAGCGCAAATTCAGTTTCAAGATCGATGCCATGTCCATCGGCACGACAAACCCTGGGTCCGGGGTCACCCCCCACTCGTCTTCCTCGGTTGCGTCGCTCAATCGGTGAATGTTCTTGTTGTTCGGCCGATAGTAACGGGCGACGGTCAAACGCAGCGCGCTGCGGCCGTATTCCAACGGGATGATTTCCTGCACTGTGCCTTTGCCATAGCTACGAGTGCCGACAACAATCGCGCGGCCGTTGTCTTGCAAACACGCCGCCACGATCTCGCTGGCGCTGGCCGAATTGCCGTCGACTAATACGGCGACAGGAATTCTGGGATCGACCAAGGTACCGGCTGTCGCCGAATAGGACTCTTCGATTCGTCCGCCCCGGACGCGTGTCGAGACGATCACGCCGGATGACAAAAACATGTCACAAACGTCGCGGGCGGCATACAACAACCCGCCGCCATTGCCTCGCAGGTCCAATACCAACGCCTGGTAGTCATTGTCCAGTTCCGCCAGCACCGCCTGCAGTTCCTGCACCGTTTTTTCGCCAAAGCTTTTCAGTCGCAGGTAGGCAACCGTCGGGTCACTTTGCAAACGGTACACCCAGCGGTTGGATGAATCACGGTGATCACCAACAACTGATTCCAGTTCAATGGTCGCGCGGCGGACGTCGATCGTTTGCTGTTGATCACCGCGACGCACCACCAGCTGGACCGTCGTTCCAGGTGCCCCTTTCAATCGATCACTGACCTCCGTTAACGGCAGCTTGGAAACGTCTTGGCCGTCTACCCGCACAATCAGATCATTTGGCAACACACCGGCCCGCAGTGCCGGCGATCCGACCAACGGTGTCACCACTCGGACCGGTGATTCGGGCTCCAACTGGTCAACATAAATTCCGATCCCGGCAAATTCCTGGTGCATGCTGTCCTGAAAGGACTCGTAGGCATCGACCGCAAAATAGCTGCTGTGCTCGTCTAGCTTTGTCACAACCCCCTGCATCGCCGCCATCACCAGTTCACGGCGGTCAATCGGATCGACGTAATTCTGTTCGATCAAATCCACCGCTTCGCCGATGATGCTGGCGGTTCGTGTGTTGCGATAGGTCAGGTGGCACAAGATGCTGACCACGACCGCGAATAGAATCAGATTAAAATTGCGTGGTGGCATCAGTGGCGGCTAATCGATCAAGGAAACTGAAGGACAGCCTGCCATTCTAGGGCTTTCCAGCGGTAGACGGAAACGGCCGTCTGCGGCCCCCGGACTCACCGCACATCGCCTGACTTGGTGTCTGGTTCCGTTTCCCCCCTCACTTCACGAACGGATTGGACGACGTCTTCGCCGGCGACATTCGCTTGGGGGTCGGAGCGGTGTAGCCAATCCTCTCTTCCGAAACCAATTGCCCGTTGCTGTAGTGCCGCAGCACCGGCCCGCTATTTTTTCGTAGGTAGTGGCCCGCGTCACCATGATCGATCAATCCGTTGCCAACGTCGGTGAGCACCGAGATGATCAAACTGCTGAAGAACAGCAGGAAACAAACGACGCCACGGAAACTGATCATGTCTTCGCTCTCTGATCGAACCCAAAAGTAGACCTTTCAAGCCTGTCATAGGATGACCGCTTCGGTGCAATTGGATTGGAAACGATCAAAATGATTGCTTCCCAACGCGACGTCTGAATCAGTTTGTAGGGATTATTCGGTTCCTGCCCGTTGTACCGAGCGATCCGCCCAGGCAAGCCGGACAACCTTTGTCACTGACGAAAGGACTGTGCGATTTGACGAAAATGTTGCTGTCAATTCTGTCGCTGGACCCGATTGCAGCAATTGCGACGGCGGCGCGGGTCCAGTTGCTCCGATAGGTCCGATACTAGGCTTTTTTCAAGTTGAACCAAACACAAGGCGTCATCATGCGATGGTATCTAATTGTCGTGTCGGCATTGCTCGGGCCAACGATGGTGAGCCAAACGGCCCACGGACAGAGCTACGGCATTGAGCTTCACAACAACGTGATGCCGGCCTCCGGCGCGATGGGCGGCGCTAGTTTTTCTCGACCGCAAGACGTGCAATCGGCGATCAACGGAAACCCGGCGACGATGACCCAATTCGCCGGGCCTTCGATGGGATTTGGCGGTGCGTTTATCGAACCAACGGTCAACATCACTCAGTCCAGCTCGCTACCGCTGTTGAATGTCGATCCCTTCTCCGGCAAATCCGACACGCCGGCATCGCTGGCAGGGAATATCGGCGTGATTCAACAAACCGAACTGATGGGGCAACCAATTTCATTCGGATTGGGATTCGTCACCAATGCTGGCTTGGGTGTCGATTTTCGACCGATCGACGCGTCCAACGGAACTCATGTGTCTTACTTGGCACTGGATTTGGTCAACGCCGTCGCTGTCGAAGTCGCACCAAATCTAACCGTCGGTGGCTCGCTTGCGATCGGAACGTCCATCATGGACGGACCGTTTGTCGGCGCGAGCTCGTCACAAACCGACTATGCGACACGGTTCACTCTGGGAGCCAACTACGAGTTGGGATCGGGAACCAGCGTCGGCGGATTCTGGCAATCGAAAAAAGACTTCACTTTCGACAACGTGATCGAATTCACCAGCGGTCCGCTGGCCGGCGTCCAGCAGGACATCAGACTGGAACATCCTATGAATCTAGGGATGGGGATCGCCAACCGCAGCCTGATGAACGGCCGACTGCTGTTTGCTGCCGATGTGATCTATAAAAATTGGGCCGACGCCGAATTCTTCAAATCCATCTACAAAGACCAGTGGGTGCTGCAATTGGGGACGCAGTATGCCGCGACCGAGCGCTGCAAACTGAGAATGGGTTATGCGATCAACGAAGACCCCACCCGCGACACGGTCCCGGGCACCATCGGTGGCGTCGTCCCGGTCGGTGGCGTGCCCGCGGTGGAATACCTGCAAGCTCAATTCGCAGTCGTCCCCCAGCACCGTCTGACCGGTGGCATCGGCCTGGTCGATGTGATGCCAAACACGGACTTTGACCTCACCGTCGGAGGCGTCTTCAACGGCGACAAGACATTTGGCAGCACCGCCGTTGACATCGAAGGCTACTATGTCGCATTCGGTTTCACGTTCCGCCCAAGCGTCGTCGGTTGCTGTCGCTAGTCAACAACCAGCCTCCAACCCGTTGGAGTTCAACCTTCAGGTTGTTCCGCGCGATCCCTTCACCAATCCAAGCGGCATTTAAAACCCCCAGCCCCTTTTTTGCGAAAATGCTGCGACGTCGGCGTGGCGCTCGCTGGCCTGAATTGTACCCGTACTAAACATTCTTCCAATTGAACCAAACAAAAGGCGCCAGCATGCGATGGTATCTAATTGCCCAAATAGCATTGCTCGGGCCATTGATAGCGGTCCACAGTCAGAGCGATGGCGCTGAGCTTCACAACAACGTGATGCCGGCCTCCGGCGCGATGGGTGGCACTAGTTTTTCTCGACCGCAAGACGTGCAATCGGCAATCAATGGTAACCCGGCAACGATGACCCAATTCGCCGGAACGACCACAGGATTTGGTGGTGTCTTTATTGAACCCACGGTCAACATCAACCAATCTCGCTCAATCCCCCTGCTGAATGTTGACCCCTATTCTGGCAAATCCGATACGCCGGCATCACTGGCAGCAAATATCGGTGTGATTCAACAGATCGAACTGATGGGGCAACCGATTTCATTTGGATTGGGACTCATCACCAATGCTGGCTTGGGTGTCGATTTCCGACCGATCGACGCGTCCAACGGAACTCATGTGTCCTATTTGGCACTGGATTTGGTCAATGCCCTTGCCGTTGAAGTCGCACCGGACCTAACCGTGGGCGGTTCGATTACGATTGGAACGTCCATCATGGACGGACCGTTTGTCGGCGCGAGCTCGTCACAAACCGACTATGCGACACGCTTCACTCTGGGAGCCAACTACGAGTTGGGATCGGGAACCAGCATCGGCGGATTCTGGCAATCGAAAAAAGACCTCACGTTCGACAACGTCATCGAATTTGCCAGTGGCCCGCTTGCTGGTGTCCGTCAAGACATGAGATTAGAACATCCAATGAATCTGGGGGTGGGGATCGCCAACCGCAGCCTGATGAACGGCCGACTGCTATTGGCTGCCGATGTGATTTATAAAAACTGGGCCGATGCCGAATTTTTTAAATCCATCTACAACGACCAGTGGATGCTGCAGCTGGGGACACAGTATGCAGCGACTGATCGCTGCAAACTGCGCATGGGTTACGCGGTCAATGAAGACCCCACCCGCGACACGGTCCCGGGCACGATTGGTGGCGTCGTCCCGGTCGGTGGCGTGCCCGCGGTGGAATACCTGCAAGCGCAATTCGCTGTCGTCACCCAGCACCGTCTGACCGGTGGCATCGGACTTGTCGATGTGATGCCCAACACGGACTTTGACATAGCCGTCGGAGGCGTCTTCAACGGCGACAAGACATTTGGCAGCACGACCATCGATATCGAAGGCTACTATGTCGCATTCGGTTTCACGTTCCGCCCAAGCGTCGGTTGCTGTCGCTAGCCAACAACCAGCCTCCAACCCGTTGGAGTTCAACCTTCAGGTTGTTCCGCGCAATCTCTTCACCAATCCAAGCGGCATTTAAAACCCCCAGCCCCTTTTTCACACGCCGCCTAGAAACGGGATGGGGATTAGGATTGCGTGTTGCTGGACCCAGGTCTGCAGTCCGTCCCAACTGGTGTACTGCGAAAGGGTGACAAAAACCAGGTAGATAGCGACCACGCCAGGCATCATCAGCCGCGCCGTCCAACGCGAAAGGACCTTCCAGAAGCCGACCGGTTTCAATGCACCGTCACCGTAGTCCAATGCGATCCGTTTGGCGCGACGCATCGCCATTCCTTCTGCCAACCGCGCCGGCAAGATGAAAGCGACGAACACCAGCGTCGGCAACCACACGACTTCTTGCGGCGTCGCTTCGATCTTCAACAAGTACAACGGGATCGGTAACAACACCAACCCACAGGTCATTGCCGACAACCATGCCCAGGGGGCATAACAAAACAATCGTCGCACTCGGCGGACGTCGAACAATGCCCGCAAACGATTCTGGTCGGCAAAATGCGTTTGCAACATCGGCAGATACAACAGCACCACACCGAGCGCCACGACCGCGACGCCACCGACCAATCCGGCCAACCCGGTTTCACCATTGCGATTGGCAGCGATCACGACCATCGCCGGAACCAGCCAAACCAATGTTCCCACCGCGCCACGCAATCCCAGCCAAAAGTAACGCCCCAATTCCAGCGACCGCGTGAATTGCCACAGTTGATCCGGCAAGCTGCGATACAAACTCGGTCGCCAAGCCTCGCGAATCAACCGCCGGGGCTGGGGCCAGACGAAATGGATCAACCGACCGCCCCGCGCCAGTGCCCACAACAGGTAAGCCAACCCGAATCCTGCGGCGGCGATGGCGGCCACTCGCAACCAACCCGCTTGATTGGAACCGGGCGAAATCAGTTCGGCCACACTTTCCCAGTGCGCCAGCAATTGAACCGGCAGTGAACCGATCACAACGGCGCAAACCACCAGCCCAATTTTGCCGGCCGAACTGAGATGGGGAAGGGAATCGCGAAGCTTGCCGCCACCGGCAAGTCGCCCAGCGACATCCAGCAGGTACCCGAAGGTGATCAATTGCAAAATCGGGATCGCCGCCAACACCGCCAGACAAACGATCAATGAAGCGAGATTGAACAGTCCGCTGATCGCCCACAAGCTGATCGCCCCGAGTCGGGCCAACCCACGTCGCAGCATCGAACGCACAGCCAGACTGCCGCGCGCAGGATTGCTGCTGCCGGCGGCAACATCCGGCTCCGCCCCGGTGTCGCCGGCGAACAGGTGTTCGGCGTCAGGTTCAATCAAATCAGCGGACAAGGTGAGTTTCCGGTGTGAGGATTCGCCGACCAAAACTTTTCGTCTGTTTTTTTATCTCCGATTCCATCGGCGGGCGTTTTTTGGTCGCCGATGGGATCGCCCCGATCGCAGGTGCCAGTCTAGCTGGTCAGCTGTTCGTGCCGGGACTGGGTGATCTTGGCAAACCCGACCGGGACAGCGGCGACTTTCTTGGGGATCTTTGCCGGATTGGGTGCAGCCCGGTCAGCTCAACGCCTTTTCGCAGGGCCGAAAACCGGCTTCAGTAAACATTCGCTCCCTGTCAGAGAGGGGCAATTGTTAAGACTGGTAAACCTTGCGGCGTGCCGCGTGTGCCGTCAAGGGATCGCACTGGTTGTTCCGATTCACACTCTCGTGCCGGGGATTCCGGCTCTACCTGGCGTCGAATTCCCGCAACATTCGATCGCCGGCGACGCATCCAGTTCTGCTCAACGGGCACGGGGACCTATGCGACCACCGATCCAACATTCCCCGGCCGTCAGCCGATTTCGTCCGCTCACCGCCGGGTGGCTTCGATCAATCGCAAAAGCCGGCTTGGCCATTTCGATGATCACGGCACTCGAGTCGTCCACCGCGACGGCTCAAGTGAACTCATTGACATCGTTCGAGCCCGCGACGGCACACCGCCGCGTGACCGATTCGCATCGTGAAACACCGACCGTCTTGGCGGTCCGCCGGGCCAGCCCCGCGGTCGTGAACCTGCACGGCCAGAAAACGGTTCGCAGCACTGCCGCCGGTCTTGCCGGTGCAACCGACGGCGGTGGTTTTCGCCAAGTCAACGGGATGGGCACCGGTGTGGTGATCGATCCTCGTGGCTACGTGATCACCAACTATCACGTCGTCGAAGACGTGGACAACATCCGCGTCACACTGGCCGACGGCACCGTCACCTCGGCGGAACTGATTGCCGCCCGACCGCGCAATGATTTGGCATTAGTCAAAGTCAAAATCAGTCAAGAATTACCAACCATTCCTCGCGGCACCAGCAGCGATTTGATGGTCGGCGAAGACGTGATCGCGATCGGCAATGCATACGGGTACGTCCACACCTGTACTCAAGGCATCATCAGTGCGTTGCACCGTGATGTGCCGGTCAACGACACACAAGACTACGAAGATCTGATTCAGATCAGCGCCGGGATCAACCCCGGCAACTCGGGCGGCCCCCTGTTAAACATCAATGGCGAAATCATCGGTGTGAACGTGGCCGTACGAGTCGGTGCCCAACAAATCGCGTTTGCCATTCCGATCGATCAAGTGGTGCAGATTGTCACCACGATGATCGACGAGCACAACGCGAACCGATTGGATACGGGACTGCGAACTCAAGGCGGCCCTCGCGACGGCGATGGCGTGACCATCACACATGTCTCCGCTAGCAGTCCAGCCGCACGGGATGGATTGAAGCCGGGTGACCGCGTGGTCCGCGTTGGTTCGCGTCCCGTAGATGATCGGTTGGATTTCTCACTGGCCATGCTGCAGGTCGATGCCGGACAGCAGTTGCCACTGGGCATCGAACGTGGCGGTGAAGTGATGGAGTTGGCCGTTGCCACCAGCCAGTCGACGGGGACCGATTCCGGTTCCCCCAGTGAAACGGCCTGGGCGGTCATCGGCATCCGCGCCAAACCCGTCGGCCAATCGGCGATGAGCCGTTTGAACGCTCGGATGCGAACACCGTATCGCGGCGGGTTGTATATCACCGCGGTCCGCCCCGGATCGGCTGCGGCCGAAGAGGGCATCCAAGTCGGTGATGTGCTGCTGGGGATCCATGGCTGGCAAACGGCCAGCGTCAGCGACTTGGCCGGAATCTTGGAACACCCCGACATGCGGCAAGGCCCGCGGGCCAAGTTTTACATCGTTCGCCGCGAGCAAACCTTGTATGGCCACTTTCAATTGGCCAGCCGTTCCGCAGCAACCAATCACTGATCAAAAAAGGATCGCACACGCTCGTCCCGGAGTAAGCTCGCAGTCACCCGCCATTGGACTGCGAGCTTACTGACCCAGCCGGGACGAGCGTCCTTTTTTGACAGTGCCTGGCCGCCAATGGTGTAAACTGGTCACGATGAAGATCCCACCTCGCGCACTCTGGTTCTCGATCACCTGCGCCGCTTTTCTCGCGGCATTCTTCGCCAGCGGATTGCAGGCGGCCGAAACGACCGGTGGCGATCCAGCCAACCAATCGGATCGCTTCACCGCGATTGCAATCGGCAGTCCCGACGTCGCCGATTCAGCGATTGCCCAAACAGGCCGCGCGACCGCCGACACGATCGCGGTCGATTATGTCGGCCGCATCTGCCGCGCCGCCCCGGAACAAAACGTCCCCGCATGGGATGTCGATGGCTGGGCCAACTATCAACGGCTATGCAACGAGTTGGCCAATCGTCCCGACGATGTCGCGCTGCGGAAATATTTGGGCCTGCCCATCGGACGCCTGGCCGACACCGGCGTGGTGATCAAGTCCAACCGCGGTCGCAGCGCACCAAGCTGGCTGCGCTGGAGCAGTGGCAGCTATCGCCAAATCGAAACCCCACACCTGCAGATTTTCTCACGTGCGGATGATTCCACCTCGCGGCAGATCGCAGCGGAATTGGAACAGGTCTACTGGGTTTGGACGCAGTTGTTTTTTCCGCTCTGGGAATCTCAACCCCAAGTCGCACTGCAGCTCGGGCAGCTCGATCCGCAACAATCGGTCTCCGCGGCGCTGGCATCCGGCCGCGCCCGGCTGAGCACTCGCGGCAAGTTGCGAATCGTTTTGTTTCGTGACGCCCAAGAGTACGTGCAAACCTTACGGCAATCCATTCCGGGTATCGAACAGTCCACTGGGTTTTACAGCGACGAGCGGCAGACGTCGTTTTTTTACCCCACGAATTCTCGCGACGGATTGGCCAGTCGCCAACACGAACTGGTGCATCAACTGTTCCGCGAAGCCACGCGATCGGAATTGTCGGGTGACTCGCCAGGACGACAGGCCGATTTCTGGCTGGTCGAAGGCATTGCCGGATACTTTGAATCGCTGTTTCTGGATGGTTCACTGGCAACCGTCGGCGGCTGGGACAGCCCGCGTTTACAACACGCCCGCGCCCGCATCTTGGGGCGCCGCGATGAACTGGCGTTTGCCGAACTCCGCGACGGCGGTCAAACCAACGTGCAACAGCGCGCCGACTTGGCACGCTGGTATGCCCACGCAATCGCCCAGACCCATCAATTGCTCGATCGCGGCGACATGGCCAGTCGCCGCTGGGTGTATGGGATGTTGGCGTCACTGTATCAGATCGACCTGCAAGTCCCCGGCGCCGCCGAACCAACCGCCGCCGAGCGTTCACTGGTCCGATTTTTGACGATCGACGACGAACGCCTGCGAACCAACCCAGCCACACGGCCGTTGGAACAATTGTGCCTAGGCGGGTGCCAAATCACCGCCACCGGCTTGGCCCAGATCCCGCCAGCGAGCAACCTGCAATGGCTGGACCTGTCGCGGTTGCCGATCGGCACCGGCGACGTGACGCGGTTGTGTCCTCGACCAGCCGAACTGAATCAACTCTCGCTGGAAGCCACTCGTATCGATGACTCGATCGCGGCCTGGATCGGCGCCGCCAACCGGCTGACAGAAATGGATCTCAGCTGGACCGCCTGTTCCGATCAAACGATTGCCAGCTTAGGTGGGCACAATCAACTGCACACGTTGTGGTTGACCGGCAGCAAGGTTAGCGATGCATCGATTCCGACACTGTTGCGATTGCCTGGGGTCGAAGCCATCGATGTCCAACGGACACCCATGACAGCGGCCGCAATCGGCCAATTGAAAATCCAGCGGCCCTCATGGAAACTGAACCCGCTGCAATTGCTGACCCCATGACACCGACCACATGACCCTGCCGCGCTTCTTCACCGTCAAACAAACCTTTGCCTCGCATCGAATCGATGACCTGGCCGGCGAAGTCACTCGGCAACTGGCCGGCGCACCGACCGACACGATCGCGGCCGATGATCGGGTTGCGATCGCAGTGGGCAGCCGCGGCATTGACCGAATCGCCGAAATCACTGGGGCCGTTGCCGGATACGTGCGTTCCCTGGGCGCTGCGCCCTATGTGATTCCGGCGATGGGCAGCCATGGCGGTGCCAGCGAGCAAGGACAAATTGCAACGCTCAAGTCACTGGGTATCACGGCCGAAGCGATCGGTTGTCCGGTCCTGGCCACCATGGACACGGTGGAATTGGGACAGACCGAATCTGGCATCCCGCTGTATTTTGATGCAATCGCCGCCAAGTCCGATCACCTGATTGCAATCAACCGGATCAAGCCACACACACGGCTGACCGGCAGCATCCAGAGCGGTGTCAGTAAGATGTTGATGATCGGTCTGGGAAATCACCGTGGCGCAGTGGCGTTCCATCAAGCCTTTCGCACGTTCGACCACCGTCTGGATCAGGTCACCGATCAAATCATTCCTCGCTTGATCGAAAAAACCCCGTTTCGATTTGGCATCGGCATCGTCGAAGACGCCTTCGACTCGGTTGGCAAAATCCAAATCCTGCCGCCAGCCGACCTGTTGTCCGCCGAACCCGAACTGTTGTCTCTGGCATGTGATTGGATGCCCCAATTGCCATTCCGGACCGCAGAACTGTTGATCATCGATCGGATCGGCAAAGAGATCAGCGGGACAGGGATGGACACCAATGTGATCGGCCGCAAATGGAATGATAAGATTGCCGGGCCTGATGAATGGCCCAAAATCGACGAGATCTACGTTCGCTCATTGACTGAAACGACAGCCGGCAATGCATCTGGAATCGGGATCGCCGAATACACCCATCGACGCGCCGCCGAAGCAATTGATCGGATCAAGACACAGATCAACTGCGTGACCGCAGCGCATGCCACCGCCGCCGCGTTGCCGGTCTGGTTTGATCATGATCGCCAGGTCCTGGAAGCCGTCACCGCCCAGTCCTGCACACCGCCAGATTTGCTCCGTTGGATGTGGATTTCTGACACCTTGCACCTGGACGAACTGTGTTGCAGCGAAGCCTACTACGACGAAGCGACAGAGCGAGACGATTTACAGATCACAAGCCCGCCGCAGCCGATGGAATTTGACCCCTCCGGCGATCTGCAGATTTAACAGCCAAAACGGCAATCGCAGCGGCATGGATTTGACAATTTCATGCCCGCCTCTCTCATTTTCCCGCCGCAGGACGATCGTCAGCCAGCGAACTGAGCTACACTGCAAAACCGCTGACGGCAAGCCGACAGCCATTTACCGTTCGATTTTTCAGAACTGGGAGATTGAGATGAGTACAGGTAGCCGCCCTCTACCCCCCACGCCTAGTCGACCCCGCAGCGGCGCACCGACGCCTCCGCCGCGACCTCTCAATCGCTACACGCGATTGCTACGTGACCGACCACTCGACCTGTTCCGACAGTATGCCGTGTCACCGCCTGATGCTGCCGTCGGCGACGAAGCGATCGATGCGCTGGGTTCAACCCGACGCAACCGGGTGATGCCGCTGGCCAGTCAATCGACGATCCAAACCGATGGTACGTTCGGCATCTTTTTCAAGTCCGACGCGAACTTTGACGGGCCAGGATTTCAGCATGCCGTGGTGGGTAAAAAGATTGCCTGGATCAAATTGGTTGACGATACCGTTCGCCATGGGGCACTCACGTTCCAGGCCATCATCCCTAGCTCCGATGCGACGATTCCACAGGGACACATACCGGTTTGGTTTCTGCCATGGGAAAGCCGAAATCTGGTGGAGATGACCATTCCGCCACGACAGAACGATGACGACGATGACCCCAAAGATCCCAAGCTGTTTTTTACCGCCGGTATCAATGGTTGCTCGGTGTTTGTCCGCGGCGATCCCCGCTCACCCACGATCACACACGGTGGAATCAGCCAAGGCCAGACGCCCTATGGAAACAACCCCGCGGAGTTTTGGCGTCACCTACTGCAAAGTCACATGGCGGCCAATGGCGAACACATTCGGGCCAGGGGTGAAGTCAACAACACGCATTACATCAACCAGACCGGCCAATCCGGCGGTGCGTTCACAGCTTATAGCGACGCCTACCTGCGCTGGCTGAAAACCCTGCCATCAGGTCCCCTCACGGTCAGCCAAGTCGTTCCGTGGGGATGCGTGTTTGGTATCCGCTATGGCCGGCTTTGGTCGTTCTATTTGCAAGAGAACGCCGTCGTCCACACTTACACCATTGCCGCGGAATACTCGTCCGAAACCGTCACGGATACAAAAAAGGTTTATGGCGTGTTCAAGAAGCACACCACACAAGACGTCAGTGTGAAACGTTTGGTCAAACGCAAATCCAGCGTGAATCGCCCGATCAAACTCAGTGACTTCTTCCCGGGCAACAGTCGCGGCGCAGTGAATTTCATCGAGCAATGGCAACGCTGGTAAAACCCCACCTCGAATTGCTGGCCTGTGCCAGAGCGTCACCGCTTCATGGCCCAAGTTCACCCGGGGTTCCGCCGAACCTGCCTCCAGCAGGTT
>NZ_JAMYFE010000076.1:32226-105951 GCF_024129865.1 Stieleria tagensis
CTCTCCCAATGGGTGGCACGCCAAGCTGCACGCCCGCCCCGCCGGAGAGTGAAGAGATCGAAGTTGCGATTTGCCGATCCATTTGAGTTGAAACGTCAGTTTAGCGTTGGCTTTTGTTCCTAGCCTCGGAGCGATTTCAGTATCCGGCGACTGACGCCGCCGGCAGTTATTTTGTCGCCCGCTGGGCTTTAAAAAGCGCTAGCTTCAAAACCTATGCGGTCGGGCCAGCGACCATCACCATCCAACCCAGCCCGAATTTGTCGGTGACTTGACCGTAGCAGGGTGACCAAAACGTTTTCTGCAGCGGCATGTCAATGGTTCCGCCAGCGGCCAATGCATCCAGTGCATGATGGGCAGCGTTTTCGTCGGGTACGGTGAGCGCCAGTCGAAACCCAGAAAAACGGGTCGCGTCGTTGCAGCCATCGGAACCCATCAGGGTCATCGATCCGATCGTGAACGTCGCATGCATGACTTTGTTTTCAAACCCGTTTTGCAACATGCCCTCGGGCAGCGGATCGGGGCTGTCGCTGAACCGCATCATCATTTGCACGTTCGCTCCCAAGGCCTGTTTGTAGAACTCCAACGCCTCCTCGCAGCGGCCGGCAAAAAACAGATAGGGCTGCGTGGTTGAACCGTTGAGCATGGCATGTGCAAAAACTCGAGCTTCCTGTTGCCGTAGCTCCGGTGTGAATTCCTCGCCAAAATCCTCCGCTTCGAACACGGGACGAATCTCAATTTCACCTGCCTGGAAGGGACTCTTCTTGACCCAATCAACCGCCTCGTCCATCGATGCAACCTCCCAAATCCAGAACCCGGCGATCAGTTCTTTGGTCTCTGCGAAAGGACCATCGGTCACCACACGTTGGTGACCGTCACAGGCAACTCGCTTGGCCTTGGATGTCGGATGCAACCCTTCGCCACTGCGCATCACGCCGGCTTCGGCCAAGGCTTGGTTGAAATTCCCCATTTCGGTCAGCAGTTGTTCACTGGGCATTCTGCCGGCCTCGGAATCGTCGTTTGCTTTGACCAGTACCATGACTTTCATCGGAAATTCTCTCTCTCTAAAAAGGTTGTCCATTCAACGGCTGATGAATCATCCGCGACTAGAGACTGATCGATTGGCCGGTCTGGAAATCGACATCCGAATCGAAAAAAGGGTGGCTTGTCGCCCGCGGCCGATCGATCTCAAATCCGGGTCGCTGGCCAAGTGACCCGTGTCCTCTATATTACGGCGCCGATCCGCCGAGTATCCGTCTTGTCATCTCCACCAGCCAGTGCGTCTCGCCAGTGAATCCATCAAAACCAACCGACCCCGCTGAATTGCTGGATCCGATCGATTTGGAAATCGCCCGTTTGATCGGTAAACGGACGGCACTGGTCCGCGAAATTGCAGACCAAGACGCATTGGCACCGGTCGGACAGGAAAATGCCCGCCTCGAGAGACTACTGGACTCGTTGCGCAGCGCGACCGGTGGACCCGACGGCTTGAGTGATTCCGCCACCGAGTCGCTACGGTTAACCTTGCGTCACATCGCCAGCCACTCTCGCGGACAAATCGATTCCCGCAGCGTCAGCTTTCTCGGCCCCCAATACAGTTACAGCCATCTTGCTGCAATCAAGTATTTCGGTGAATCAGCAGCACTTGCACCGGTGACCAGTATCCCGGCGGTTTTCGATGCCGTTCATCGGGGAGATGCTAAAAGTGGTTTGGTGCCGATCGAGAACAGCACCGATGGCCGCGTCGTCGACACGCTGGGGATGTTCGTCCGCCGCCACATGCAGATCTGTGGCGAAGTGCTGTTGCCGATCCACCACAATTTATTGGCCAGCGGCCAGCGTGATCAGATCACCGAAATTCACAGCAAACCGCAAGCACTGTCGCAGTGCCGCGAGTGGTTGGCAGCCAATTTCCCGCAGGCAAAACTGGTTGAAGTCAGTAGTACGACAGCAGCGGCAGAACTGGCGGCCGAACACCAACACATTGGCGCGGTGGCCAGTTTACCGGCCGGCCGCGCGTATGGGCTGGAGGCACTCTCTCGCAACATCGAAGATCGCGCCGACAACGTGACTCGATTCGCCGTGCTTGGACGCGACGAGACACACCCCACTGGCAAAGACAAAACGTCGTTGCTGTTTCAGGTCCATCATCAACCCGGTGCACTGGCAGCTGCAATGACCGTGTTCCGCGATGCGGAATTGAACTTGACCTGGATCGAATCGTTCCCGCTGCCAGGATCTCGCAACGAGTACCTGTTCTTCGTCGAATTCGCCGGGCACCGCGGGGAGCCGAATGTCGCCGCCGCCATCGATCAACTCGGCGGAATCACATCACGGCTGGAGACGCTGGGGTCTTACCCGGTGGCGGTGCTGTAGACCGCTGTATTCAAACCGTTGGAGTTCAACCTTTAGGTTGCTCGGTATTGACGTGTTGAAACGCGACTGCGGCACGCTGAAGCGTGAACTCCAACGGTGACTGAGGGGTCGGGTTACTGGCCGACGCTGCCGGTGACAACGCAGGTGACTGATTTGCCACCTTTCAAATCGGTGTCGATACGAATCTCTTGCCCGATGCGACCGGGCGTATCGCCGGCATTAAATTTCAGTTTGACGAAATGCAGTTTCTTGCTGCCGCTAGGCGTGTCGAATTCGAATCGGTTGTCGGCGCAAACCACGTCGGAGATGGTAAATGGTTCATCGCCGCGAACGACCAACCGCTTTTCAATCGTCGCCCCGGGTTTGGCGGTGCCAAAACTGACGGCCGCTGGGGCAACGGTTAACGAAGGCCGAACACGACCATTGATCGACATCTCGGTCGTCGGAAAATTGCGATCGTTGCTGATCAGCGTCAACCGTTCGCGAATGTCGCCTTCGGGCATCGAACCGAGCACCTTGACTCGCATTCGGTAGCGGACCATTCCGGGCGTCTGCTTGGGGGGACTCAATTGAACCTGCAAATCGTCGCAGTGGCTGCGGACGTCGGTGATCTGCCACTGGCTATTGCCGGTGTGAGTGATCACGATGTCCTGTTCGGTGCCGGTCCCCGGTGCGATCTCTCCAAACGCGACTTCGGGCGGATCAAAGGTAATGTCCGTCCGGATAAACCCGCTCACTTTCAATTGCACTTCGGCATAGTAGGGCTGGTCGATCACCACCGTGATCGTGGCCGATTTCTGGCCGATGAACGTGCTGGTGTTGAAGGTGGCAACGATCGATGATTTCTCGTGCGTTTTCAACGTGTCCTTGCTGACCGTGGGTGTCGTGCAACCGCAACTCGATCGCACCGCCGCCACATGAACCTGTTCTTCATAAAGGTTCGTGAATTCAAAGTGATACTCGCATTTGGCGCCACGGCCGACCGCACGAAAATCATGCTCGGTCGTCGCAAACATTTTGGCCGCCCAATTCTCGCTGCTCGAAGCCTGTGTCCCCGACGCCTGAGCCAAGACGCGGCCCGGCATCGCCGACAACAAAACGAAAACCATCGCCGCAAGAGACCACTCGGTGGCGCGGCGTGTGAATGATCCAGAGAAAAAATGAAGCATCAAATCGAACCGTTCGGTGGAAGTCGATTGCGGCGGCTGGGGGAAGATCACCCGCAAACTTTAACAAATCTCATCGTTGTGAAGTAGGCAATACCGATCCTGAGGTATCTATGATTTCGGCTAATGAGTCAAAATTTTCCAGCATTTCTTTCAACCGCTCCATCGGCAGGCCGACGACGTTGCTTTCACTGCCGTCTCCGACGATGCGAATCCAGTCGTTTCCATCTTGGAATCCGAACCCTCCGGCCTTGCCTTCCCACAGCAATGTTTCCAGGTAATCGGCGATCGTTTGCTCGGACAATTCCGACATTTGCAACTGCGTCCGCACGACATCAACGACACAGGCTGAATTTTTGGCCGACCACAGGCAAACACCGGTGTAGACATCGTGTTCGCGACCGCTGAGTGTGCGTAACATTTCTGCCGCGTGGCGTTCATCGACGGGCTTGCCCAGAATCTGTGCGTTGCAAGACGCCACCGTGTCGGCCGCCAAGATCATCGCATCGCTGTAGCGGCCGACCACGCTCTGAGCCTTGCGAAATGCATAGCGGGCGACCAGCTGCGGCGCCGTCTCGCGACTGCACATCCCACATTCGGCGTCGTCACTGGCCGGATCGATCGTGAATTCATAGCCCGCCGCAGTCAGCAATTGGGCACGCCGCGGTGAACCACTGGCAAGCACCAGCGGCAATCGCCCAGGAATCTCGGTCCTCGGCAGGTCATGCATCAACGGCAGGTCGTCAGAAATGGCCATGTTGACAGAAACGACGGTGAGACAGGGACTCGGGGGGGGCGGGCGAGGGTGACGGTTCAGATGACAGGCGGGAAACCGATTCCCACGCGGCACTAGCTATCGCTGGGACCGGGATTGTCGTCGGCCGGTGGCGAGGGCGGCAGGGCGTCCGGTGGGTTGCCACCCTGGCGACGTTGGTCGAACTGGCGAACGGCACCTTTGAGAGAATCCAACAATCGCGGCACCTGGCCGGCAGCCACAAAGACGCGTGCACTGACCGCAGACTGCGGGAAAAAACTGGTTAAAAAGTCCAGCCCGAACTCGGTCGCGCCATGTCCGATCATCACCCCGTTGGCATAGGTCCCACTGAGCACCTCATCGGGCATTTTCAGATCGTCGTAAATTTCCTGCGGGCTCGGGCGACGGGCATCCGGGTTGGGCGGTTGAGGCTGCGGCGAAACAGGGTCGCCGAATCGCTTGCGATACAGTTCCAAATTGGTCGTCAACGCTTCGATGAACTGCGGCATCACCGGATGGGGAATCACCACCCGCGCGGCGACTTTGTGCGGCCGCCCGATCGTTTGCAGAAAATCGACGATGTATTCGCTCGGCCCCGTCATCACGATCGCACCGGTGCTGAACGTCCCGCCGGCAACATGATCGGGAACGCGGGCCCGCAGCGGTGGATTCTGCGGTGGCTGGGATTCCGGCTGCCCGGGATCGGAAGGATCAGGCGTGAGGTCGTCAGATGACATTCGGAGGGACGCTGTGATTCTGGTGGAGGGCGCGGGCTAAAAAAGCGCTGCCGCGATCGGTCAAACACGCGATCGACCGCATCAGTCTAAAACTCGCGACCACGGACCGAAAGGAGTGACTTGACAATCCTCCTCGCACCTTGTATCATTGAGTTAATACAAAGGTGCAACGATGCTGATCCAAGTCCAATCCGGCAGCCAGCCGATTTACCAGCAAATCGTGGAGCAAATTCGCTTCCGAATTCTGTCCGGGCAGCTTGCCAGCGGTGACGAGTTACCGACGATCCGCGGATTGGCGGAGTCGATTCAGGTCAACCCGAACACGATCGCCCGTGCCTATCGCGAGCTGGAACACGAGGGATTGGTCGAAAAACGCCGCACCACCGGCACCTTTGTTTCTGAGACGCCTCGCAAGATCAGCGCCGCGCGTCGACGCGCCTTGCTGGTCCCAGAGATCGACAAACTGCTGGTGCTGGCTGAACACTTGGGCGTCGAACCCAATGAGTTCCATGAGTTGATTGATTCACGTCGCAGTGCCATCGTGCAACAGGAGCCGCGCTGATGAGTTCTTTGTCTCCCCATGCGGTCGAAATCCGCTCGCTCTCACGACACTTCCGTGGCAAACCGGCATTGACCGACGTCACGCTGAACATTGATCACGGTTCGATCTTTGGATTGGTCGGACTCAACGGCGCCGGCAAGACCACCTTGATCCGACACCTGATCGGATCGATGAAGGCGTTGCACGGATCGGTCAATGTGCTGGGACAGGACCCGACCATCCGGCCGGAAAAATTGCTTGCTCGCATCGGCTACATGAGTGAAGAAGACTCGCTGCCCCAGTGGATGCGGGTCAACGATCTGATTCAATTCTGTCGCAGCGTGTATCCGGGTTGGTCCGATCGCTATGCCGCCGAGTTGTGCGAAATGTTTTCACTCTCCCCAGCGGCAAAACTCAAATCACTTTCCAAAGGCGGACGCGCCCGTGCGGCCCTGCTGGCGGCGATTGCCCATCGGCCCGAACTGTTGATCCTGGACGAACCGAGCAGTGGCCTGGATCCGATCGCCCGCGCCGACATTTTAGAAGCGATCATTCGCACGACGGCTGATGAAGGCCGCACGGTATTGTTTTCGAGCCACTTGTTGGATGAAATCGAACGAGTCTGTGACCACGTGGCTTTGCTGCACGATGGCAAACTGTTGGAATCGATCGCTGCAGACACGTTGCCCGATCGATACCTGCAGTGCTGGTACAAATCCGATGTCCCCTCAACGACTCCGCCGACCATTCCTGCGACCTTCGGACCCAGCGGCGACGGCACGGAGTGGTCGGTGTTGCTGGATTTGCAGCAGAGCAGGGGAGGGCCGGACATCAGCGTGGAATCCGCTGGAACTCGCTGGGACTTGATCCGTAGCGAACCGGCAACATTGCAGCGTTGGTTTGCCGGTAGAGTCCGCACGTTGCCGAACCGGCAACGGACCACAGTGGAAACAATGGAGGTCAACGAAAGTGTCTGAATCCCTCGCTTTGGCACGGCTGTTAATCTCGCGGAATCGATTGCTGATCTCGCTTGCGGTCGGCTACCTGGTCGTGATTCATTTATCAGTGCTTGTCTACTGGGCCGGCGGTTTCGACGACGCCCTAGGCACCGAACAAGTGACAGTGGTTGCGATCCTGCTTGCATCGATGCCGCTGCTATTGATCACCGTGGGTTTGTTCGAATTCAACGATCACGGCGACATCAGCACTGGCGCCACGGGATATCACCCTTGGTTGCTGCGTTCACCGCTGAATTCGTGGACGCTGGCGGTCGTGCCGTTGGCGATGAAAACCATCTGGATTTTGTTTGTTGTTGCCACCGCCGCGACGACCATTCGACTGACCGGTTACCCGCTGCAGCGGTGGTTGTTGCCGACGATCGGGCTGGCAACGTTACCGGCGATTGGCGCCTGGCTGGTCTGGCGTCCCTTTCGCTGGGACTACACCAAACTGACGCTGGTCGTCGTGATGATCGTGCCGGCCTATGGTTGGTTTTTACTTTGCGCAAGCCTGGCTCTCAACTTCGATCTGTCCAACAGATCCCCCGCGATCCTGCGCCATTCCCAACACCTGATCCCTGTGGCTTGGATCGTCGGCATGTCGTTGTACGTTTTGGCGGTTTGGTTGGCCTATCGCAGTGTCCGTTTGGCACGCTGCCATACGACTGGGCTACCGCGTGAGTCGGCTGGATGGTGGTTCGGGAGAACAACCGCTGACGATCATCAAGCCATTGCCGCGACGGCAACAACGACTCCGCCGATACCAGCTGCGATCGTTTCACCGACACGAGCACTCCTACGTTTTGATCTGACAAAATTGCTGGGTGTTGCCGGGCGGATCACCGCTGTTTGTTGGTTGATTGGGGTTGGGTCTGTATCGATGATCCAAGTCCCCACCCTGCAGGAATTGATCGGCATGATCATTGTCTCGCTGTACCCGGGTGCGATGGCCAGCGCGTGGATCTTCGCTGGACGCGATGGACGCTTCTTGCCGAATCTGATCGCTGTGGCGCCGATTGCAAGTTCAACCGTGGTGTGGACGCGACAAGCAATGATCACGGCGATTTGGTATGCCGTGCTGGCCGGTGTCCCCCTGACGCTGTTGGTGTGGTGGTTGACCGGCCATGGTGACAAACTGTTTTTCGCCTGGAACACTTCCATGCAACAGTCGTTCGCTGATCCGGATGCGGGCTGGAAAATTGCGTTGGCGTACACGCTCGCGGGAATCATTTTGGTGGCAAGGCACACCACCTGGTCCGTCGCCACAGAATCAACCGGCAATCAACGCTATGGACTATACAGCGTCGTGGGAAAAGTCTTGACCACGTTTGCCTGTCTCAGTTGGTTCCTGTACCACTTTTTGCGTTTCCCTAACTGGGAAGCCTGGCAAGCTTGGGGCTGGGAACAGATCAATCTATTGCCATCTTTACTGCCTTGGTTGCTGGCATTCAAACTAGCGTTGGTGGTTGCTGCGGCGATCGCGCTGTCGCGGTCGATGCTGACCACGCCAAGCACGTTGGCACTATTGTTGACCGCCTACATCGTCGGCACGTTGGTTTGCGGTTACCTGTTTTGGATCTGGATCCCCAGCGATAACGTGTTGCTATGGCACTGTGTCGCCGCAACAGCGATTGTGTTGCCGATCAGCCGGATCTTGGTCGCACCAATTTGCCTGGCTAGGAACCGCCATCGATCGTAAGCGCAGGCTGGTGGGTTGCAGCGACTGTAGCCGGCCTAATGCTTCAATCCGCTCAGGTCCCAGACCCGTACGGTTCCGTCGCGACCGGCGGTGGCGATGCGTTGATTGACCGGGTCCAACGAGACGTTTTGCACAGCCGATTCATGGCCCGTCAGCGTGGCAACCAGCTGCCCGTCGGCGAGGTTCCAAATTCGACATTTGCCGTCTTCGCTGGCGGCAACCGCGTGAGTGCCATCAGCACAAAATGCGACACTCCAGTTATCGCTTTCGCTGCCGGTCAATTGGCGTTCTTCCAATCCGGTCGCAGTGTCCCAGATGTGAACCTCTTTGCCCCAGCCAACGGTGGCCAGCAGCGATCCTTGAGGGGCAAACGCAACGTTGTAGATCGGTCCGCGGTGCCCGTGCATGGTCTGCCGCTGTTCCAATGTTTCGGCATCCCAGACACGAACGATTTTATCACTGCCGACCGTCGCAATCGAACGCCCATCGGGCGACCAGTCGACGCCCGCGATCGAACCGGGCTGAGTGATGGTCACCAGCGGCTGGCCGGAATCGATATGCCAGATATGCAATTCGCCGTCACTGTTACCGGCAACAATCCGAGTTCCATCCGGTGAAAACGCGAGCTTGCCAACCGCGTTGCCGGCATTCCATTCCTGTAGCAACTCCAGCGAATTGGCATCCCAAATCTTCACCATCCCGTCGTCACCACTGGTGGCCACGATTGGTTTGGTCGGATGGTATTGGATCATCGACACCCTGCCGCGATGGGCATCAAAACTGCGCAAGACCTTTTGATTCGCGACGTCCCACAATCGCACACTGCCGTCTTCAATCGCTGTGACCACCTGTTGGCCCGTCGAATCAAAATCAACCGCCCACACGGTGCCTGGATTTCCGGCCAGCACGATCGACGGAAAGGCATCGACCGCAGCAACAGCCGCTGGTGGATGCGAACGATTGGCGAACAGGCCCGCCGCGGCGGCCAGGCTTGCCAGACCGATTAGCCCGGCGGCCCAAGCCGCAAAGTAAGTGTTGCGAGAAACCAGTCGCTGCGTGCCCGAACCACCTAAAGTGGTCGCGTTGCCGCCGACAGCGGGCACCTGCAACGGCGAGATCGGGCCATAGCTGGTGACAATCTCGGCCAATGCGTGCGCGACATAGGTCGCCGATTCCGGCCGATTCTCAGGATTCTTGTCCAACAACGCCATCGTCAGGTCCGACAACCCTTTTGGAATGGCCGAATCAAGCCGCCGGGGCGGATCCGGCATCTCATCCATGATCCGTTTCATCACACCGACAATCGACGGCGCTTCGAACGGCGATTTGCCGGTCAGCATTTCGTACATCACCGCCCCGAGTGAAAACAGATCGCTGCGTTCATCGGCTGTCGCGCCGGTCGCTTGCTCGGGTGACATGTACAGTGGAGTGCCGGTGACCATTCCGGTCTTGGTCAGACGCACATCATCGGTGGCTCGGGCCAACCCAAAATCGGTCAGTTTGACTCGCTCGGTGCCCGATTCGATCAAGATATTCGCCGGTTTGATGTCACGGTGAACCATCTCGCGCTCGTGCGCCGCCGAAAGCCCCGCGGCGATTTGCATCCCGATCAAGGCGGCCTGTTCGGGCGGCAATCCCTTGCGATCGCGCAGCCGTTCCTCCAGCGTGTCTCCCTCGATGTACTGCATCACCAAAAATGCCACTTCGCCCTGGTCTTCACGAGCGACTTGGTGCATGGCAACGACATGTTCGTGCGAGATCGCTGCGGCGGCGCGGCCTTCTCGACAAAACCGTTGCCGCGCAACGTCATTCTTGTCGTACTCGGGGTTCAATACCTTGATGGCGACGATCCGCTGCAGGTGCGTGTCGAATGCTTCGAGAACGATGCCCATCCCACCGCGTCCGATGATTCGCAGGATTTCAAAGTGGTGCAATCGGCCGATGTACGCCGGGTCATCCGAGGGCTTCAAGAACGGCAACAGCACCGGGTTGGGCTGTTCCAAAGTGGGCTGTGTGGAGGCTGGAACCACCGGTTCCGACTGGGGCTCAGCACGCCGCACCGCCGGAGCACCTGAATCGTTGTTTGCCGTTGCAGCATCCTCTGCGACACCGATCTTCGTGGCCGAGTCGCCGCTGTCGTTCGTGCCGGCCGGAGCAAATTCGCCGGTCAGTTTCGTGACGGCTTGCCAATAGGCCGAATCGCCGGCAGGTGGGGCAATGACTTGCCGACCGACCAAATCTTCGATCGAAACCTCGCCCAGTGATGCCCCGCCTAGACCGACCAACTGTGCCGACGACACCGAATCCATGGCGTCTTGGCAGCGCGTGCAGCCCCCCACATGTTCGGTGGTTTCATCCGCCTTGGCCGCAGGCATCACGCCACTGATCAAAGCTTCTAGTTCGGCTGGCGTCGGGCAGGTCGTAACCGACATCACTGTTCCTCTTGGGATTGCAAGCGTTCTATTTCCGTCCGCAGTCGCGCCGTCACACGGCTTTTGGCGACATACACCGCCCCCGGCGACATCGACAATTCCTCTGCCGCCGCCGCGGCAGGCCGCCCTTCCACCGCGGTGATCCGAAACGCAGACCAGGTCTTGGGGTCCGATTGTTGTTCTACGACTTGCATGGCCGCGGCCGCCAGCGATCGCAGGTGTTCCAATTCCCATTGTTCGTGCAGTTCACTGCGGTCGTCCGCTGCCTGAGCCAACAGTTGCATTTGCTGGGTGTCGTTTCCTGTCGGCCCAATCTTGTTGCGTTTTTCAAAATAGCTGTACAGGCGATTGCGTGTGATCGTGAACAACCAGGCCCGGAAACCACCTTTTTGCTTGTCATATTCCAATCGACCGATCGCCGATCCGACGCGTCGCAAAACATCCTGGACGACATCGGCCGCGTCGGCATCTTGCAGCCCACGACTGCGCACGAATCGATACAGCATCGGGCCGTAATCCCGCAGGAATTCGCTCCACGCATCATGATCGTTTCCGTCACGAAGCCGTAAAATCAGCGTCGCTCGCGTTACGGGAGAATCGCTCACCGAGACCTTCTCACTGGGGGGCATCGATCACACGGCTAGCCAATGGTCGGCGAAACGAACCGTGTGCACGAAGGGTTCCCCAGTATAGCGATCAAGCCGCCGCTGGCAGTGAGGGCATCTACCACTGGGAATACCGAGACTATCACAAGGCCTTACAGGCAGGGCAGAGAAAAATGTCGCGACCTAACCCAGAGCTTGCCCTGGCGGCATTTCCCGGTCCGAACCGGACGATAGAGCGTGCCGGCTGATTCAATCAACAGCCCGGTCAGCGAGGGACTCCCGTGAACACACGAAATCTCTTGGTCACGCGTTTTGAAGTTGCGCCAATTTCATTGTTAATGAAAATGGACTGGCAAATTGACGCATCGATTTCTTCACTCTCATGTCGCTTCGACAATCACGTCGGCCAGCGCTGCCCGCAGCGGATCGTCATTGGGGCCGCAGAACCCCCAATGCAAATGCTTGCGCCAGCCTTCCGCATACTCAAAACGGCCACTCATGCTGCCGATCTCGGCGCTGGCGTCACGCATGGTTTTTAAATAACTGTCCATGCCCTGGCTTTGATCCAACCATTCTTTCTGGCAGGCATGACGTGCCAGCGCGGCCTCTTTTTGGTCGATCAAATCGGTGTGATCGACGTAGAAGTGTGGGACAACTAGTTCCCCGAGCGGCGTGCGATTGCCGACCGGTTGCGTGTGGTAAACCGTCACGGGGTCATACGAGGCCTGGACCGGTGGATCACTGACCAGATTGGGCATCCCGATCGAAAACGCCGCGCTGACGGCCAAGCGACACGCCACCTCATGGTCTTCCATGTAGTCCGACGGAGACTGTGTGAGCACGATCAACGGTTTGGCCTGACGCACGATCGCGGTGACTTTGGCCAGATTACCGAACGAATAGGTCGCTTCCATGTCGGGAAAGATCGGCCCGTAAAACGTCGCTCCTAACACTTCACAAGCTTGTTTTGCTTCGGCCAGCCGTGTGATCGCGCATTCGCTGCGATCGAGCGTGGTGCTGCCGCGCGATCCGTCACACAAATTCACATAATGCAACTCCCAGCCACGGCGTGCGAGCTGCAACAGCGTGCCTGCCATCGTGAATTCAATGTCATCGGGGTGCGCTGCGATTGCTAAAACAGACGGCATCCGTAATCTCTCTACTGCGGTTGGCTGGTGAATAGGGAACCGAGTGACCGATCAAATTGGCCACGTGTCACGACAACGGGGATCCCGGCCTGTTTGGCTTTCTCTAACCGTGCGACTTGAACGTGAGGCCCATAGGCGATCACGCGTGCCGCGGGGGCGAACTGTTGACATTGCTGCATCAATCCATCGACGGCGCCGCTACGAGTCGCCAAATCGACGATCACCCAAACGATGTTGTCGATTTCAGGCAGCTTTCCGGCCAAATGAAACTGCAACCCCTCGGCGTCCGCGGCAGCGCGGACACGCGAAGCGAACATTAAATCGCCGGACAGAAAGACGACTGCCGGAGCAGCCGTCTGATCAGTCGTATCCATACTGTGTTACTGGCGTTTTTCGATTTCGGATTTCATGAATGCCAATCCCTCGGTCGCCAAGGTGATTTCATCAGTGAACATCGTTCGCCAAATCTTGGTCGCCGCCGCAATTTCCGGCAGTGCCAACCCGAACGCTTCGATCACCAACCAACCGTCATAGCCACTTTTCGCGATGGCATCAAAGTTTTCTTCCCAGCGAATCTGACCTTTGCCGGGAGTACTGCGATCATTCTCGCTGATGTGAATGTGGAACAGTTTGTCGCCACCTGCCAACACAGCATCGCTCACATTCTTTTCTTCGATGTTGCAGTGAAAGGTGTCGTACATGATGCCACAGGCCGGATGATCGACGTCTCGAACAAAGCGAGTCGAATCGGCGTGGGTGTTCAACAGATAGCACTCGAATCGATTGAGCGCTTCGACGCCCAACCGCACACCGACTTGACCGGCATGTTCGGCCACGGCGCGCATGCTTTCGACGCCCCACTTCCATTCATCATCGGTGGGGCCGGCACCACTAAAAAGTCCGATCGCCGAGTGGTAGGGACCGACCAGGGTTTCAACGCCCGCGGCGGCACATAAATCCAGCGTCTTTTTTGTGGCATCGATCCCTTTTTGACGAACCGCCGCGTCGGGTGAAATCGGGTTGTCGTCTTCACCGCGAATGGTCACTGCGGTTCGCCCCAATCCCATCGAATCCAACTGCTGGCCGATTGCGGCGTAGTCCAAATCCAAATTGAACATCGGCAATTCGACGCCGTCGAAACCCGCGGCCTTCAGTTTTTCACAAACCGGATACATTTCCTCGGTGACTTCGCCGCTCCACAGCAGCAGATTCATACCATACTTCATTGATCGTTCGTCCTAGGGGAGGGGTGGAAAGGGAGTCGAGCCGTCCGGCCGTGTGAGAAATTGTCCACGTCGCGATTCTACCAACTCAGCGGCAGATTGGAGCCAGGGCAAAAGCGATTGTGGCAATTCCGCCAGACCGACCCGCCCCATCACTTGGTTCAGTCGCATCAGCAGTCGCTGGTGGTCCAAATAGTCGTACAAGAATCGGGCCTCGGCATATCGTCGGATCGCGGCGGCCAAATCATGAGTCGGTTTGCCGGTGATCTGATTCACACAGCGCTGAATCAGTTCCGGCGAAGTGGAATCGACCAGGGCGTAGTACCGACTGGCAACGTCGGGATCGTCGCGGATCCAGTACGCATCGAGAAAAACTTCGATCAGGATGTGACCGACAAACATCGGGCGAAAGCCGCGGTCGCCGGGTAACAGGTCACGCAACTGCACGGCCAATTCCAAATTGGTTTCGACAAACGCAGCTGTCGTATGAAACCAGTGGTCGTCACGAATGTGATGCAGAATACCGGTTGCAACATCGCGGACCGCACTGTCGGACGAATTCAACTCGGCGACAGCCATTCGCTCGCGAGCCCGGATTTTGCGATCCACCACGCTCAACCAGTCGGGAACGGCCGTACTGACGGCGACCAGCGGTTCATCGAAGTACGGAATCGCGTGGCTCAGAAAATTCATGCGAATCAAGATAACGCTCGATCCCGCCATCCGGATAGCCGTCGTAAAAGCGACGAATCCAATGCCGACCGGACCAGCTCTCTAAATGTCGCTGCCAGCCGATGCGTTGCAAAAATCGATCGGAAATACTGGCAGTCGAAATGTGAGCGACGATCGCGCTGGCCCCACGCAAACAAGCAATCTCGTCCAAGACGCGACAGGCACCGATCAAGCTCTTGTAACCTGCGCGACGTCCGCTACGGATGTAGTCCAGCGTCAAAAATCCAGGCATCCCCCAAGGTTGGTGATAGTCCAACCAACACAGATTGTCGTTCGGCCGACCATAGCGACTTTGCCACCAAACCTGAGCCATCGACACACTGCCGGTCGACCAGCGACGTTCGATGCGCACCAATTTGCCAGCTTGCATGACGATCCGGCCACGCCGCCAGCGGCGAATCAACTCGGGGGCCTGATACGGGTTTTGGATCGAGCGAGACAGCATGGCGATGCGCGGTCAAGAAATTTCGGCAGTGGCAAACTGCCGAACTCTAGGCTCTCTAGCGAGTGCGGATCGACTAGAAATTAAGTTTCCGCCGGAAGTGCTGGCTCAACTGACCAAAGTCCAGACTGTCGACATCACCGTCACCATCAAAATCAAATTCTTCGTTGTAATCGGCTGATCCCAATGACTGCAGGAACGTCTGGGCAAACTGGCTATAGTCCAGTCCGTCCACGTCGCGATCACCGTCGACGTCGCCAAAGAAACGAAAGAATTGATCGTTCGGCGTGGTGCCGAATTGATAATCTGCCGCCATCACAGCACCACTGACCAGCGACGAGACCGAGGCACCGGCGATGGTCAATTGATAGTTCCCATCGGCCAGCGAGTGGCGCAGCCCCGTCGTGCCGTGTGGATCGCGATTGATCACCGAAGCGCCACTCGCAAAGGTCAATTCAACCAGCGTTTGTCCCGACTCAAATCGCGAGTTGACCTGGACCGAATTGACCGCTTGGCCGGTGTCGCGGTTGACCAACGAAATCGCCGATGCCGGAACGTCAATCCGCCCGTCCAATACGACCGTGACTAAATCCACCGTGGATCGTTGTGATTCCGGATTCGGCGGTTGCCCGACTTCGCCGCCGACAGAAACGGTGGCAACTTGCGGCGAGACCTCTTCGATTTGAAACAGCTCGCGACCGGCCGTCGGACTGGTCGCGACAAAATACATCCTGTCGTAGACCTGAATCAGATCGGTGGGATCGCTGCCGAAGAATTCTGTCGGATACAAGTCTTCGACTTGCAACGTATTAGCCGACGTCCCATCGGTAGCCCACAATTCTCGATCATCGAACCCGGATCCCGCGGCACTCAAGAGCAACCGTTTGCCGGTATCTAATAGAGGGACAGGTTCGCTCGCCCCGCCCGGCTGAATGTCTGCGACCTGAGTCGCGTTGCCGGCTGTACCGTCGGTCACCCACAATTCCCTGCCGGTGGTCCCGTCGTCGGCGGAAAAGAAGACTTGACCGAGAGCCTCAAAAAACTGATTCGGGAATGAACCTGACCCACCGGAATTGATGTCAGCAATTTGATAGGTCGAGATGTCAGTGCCGGTGGAGCGGAAGGGTTCAAAACCATCGCTGCCGTCATGTGCGGCGAAATACAACACGCCGTCAACATCTCTCAGGGCCAACGGATCGGAACTGTTGCCACCGGATCGAATGTCGGCGACCAAATCGATCCCCACGGAATCCCGTCGATAAAGTTCACGGCCAATCACATCGTCATCGGCTGTGAAAAATAGTTTGCCACCGCTGACCGTTAATTCCTCTGGATCCGACGATTGATTGGTCCCGTTGACAACCCTGGTATTGAGATCTTCTTCCAGCGTGATCGTGTTGCCATCGGTTGAAAACAATTCGCGACCATAGTCTTCGCTATCGGCACTGAAATACAGACGTCCCATGAACGAAGTCAATTCTCGCGGATCACTGCTGTCGGTCCCCGGAATCAGATCTTCGACCATCCTGGTTCCAGCCGCGGTCCCATCGCTGCGCCACAATTCGTTTCCAGATGGCCCATCATCAGCGACGAAGTAAATCGTGTGTCCGACCATCACAAACATTGTCCCGTCGGCATCCAACGGAACCGGGCGACGATCGGTCAACTGTGTCAACGAACCAGAACGATCGGTGAAGTAGACACCCCCTTGGGTGCCCAGAGAATTGTTGTAGAAAACAATCTGCTGCGACGAATCGTTGATCACACCTAGTTTGGAAATTTTGTCGGTACTGCTAGGGGATACATCCACCAACATCTCGGTCACGCCGGTCAACGTATCAGTGTGCCAAATCGCTTCGCCGTTCAGTCCATCGTTGGCGACATAGTACAGTGAGTTGCCAAACGCAAACACATCCGAAATATCGGCGTCACCGTTGGTTGGGTTGATATTCATTACCGGTGCGGTGCCGCCGGCGGTGCCATCGCTGATCCACAACTCACGATCTTGTGTCGAGTCCGTTGTGGTGAATAGCAACTCGCCACCGAGAACGCCAAACAATTCGGGAGCACCATCCAATGGCGCACCATACAGGTCGTTTCCGGGTAACGAATCAATCACCTGTACGGTCCCAGATTCGGTGCCATCGGACACCCATAACTCCAATCCATCGCCCAGCACATCGTCGGCGGAAAAGAACAGTTGGTTGCCGACAGCCGTCAATTGAAATGGATTGGAACTCCCCTGTGGCACGATGTCTTTGACCATCACCGTTCCGGCGGTCGTGCCATCGGTCTTGTGCAATTCACGCCCGGTATCGACCACGTGTGTGGTATTGGAATCCAAATCCGCGGTCAACGTCGCATTGACAATGAAAGCTTCATCGCCGCCAGAGGGATAATTAGGAAAGGTCGAATTTCCGATCGACAGACGCACCGTGGCGGTCGTCACTGCGGCGCCACCGGCATCTGACAAATTCACGTTGGCCGCATCACGCCCGGCATACCAATTGTTCAACGCGTCACCTGTGACGGTATCAGTCATCACGGGCGTCGAACTACCGTTGAGGAACAATTCAAACAATAACCCCTCGTCGAAAGCAGAAATAGGTTCTTCGTAGGAATTGAATTCATTCCCCGATGCAAACCCCGCGAACGAAATGTTCGACAGCCCGGCCGGGTCACTGATCGTCCACTCCCAGGCTTCCGTCGCAAGTTCGCCGGGACCAATGGCGTTCACGTACAGATCCCCGACTTCGACCGACTGCAATCCAACCCCCGCCGTTCCCGGTCTTGCACCGCTGCTGACCCAACCGGGCCCATCATCCACTCCACCTTGTTGGACGGCGTTGAAGGTATCGATGCCGGTAAAACTGGAAATCACTCCAGCCGACGCCGAGGTGGTCTGGGCGACAAGCCCGGCATCGCCACCGCTGACGACGGAGTTATCGGCGGTCAAGGTTGGCACGGTCGCGGAAACGGTGGTCACGGAAGCCGATCCGTTGGCGCTGAAAAACAACTCGTTACCGACAACGGCGAAGTCCACCGGCACCGATTCACCCAGTCCGCCGGTCGTGTCGGCGACAAAACTGATACTGTTGCCATCGGAGCGATACAAATGGCGCCCCGAGGTGCCATCATCGGCCGAGAAAAACAGGTCGCCGTCAAACGCGGTCAGCTCTCTCGGATCGGACGATCCCGAGGGGTTGAAGTCTGCGACCATCACCGTTCCAGCGGCCGTTCCGTCACTGCGGAACAATTCCACCCCACCGACGTAGTCTTCGGCTGTAAAGAAAAGTTGTCCGCCTACGTTCGTCAATGATGACGGGTTTGAACTGACCGAAGGATCATCGTCGGCAGGATCGAGGGGGTCGGCGCCTGGATCAATTCCCAAATCGGCGACCATCATCGTCCCGGCGGCCGTTCCATCACTCTTCCAAAGCTCGCGGTTGTAGTAGCCGTCGTCATAACTACTAAAGAACAGCGTGCCGTTGACGTCGGTCAGTTCCTGAGGACGCTCAAACACGGTCTGGTCGGAGTTGATATCTAACACCAACTGCGTTCCGCTGCTGGTTCCGTCACTGACCCACAACTCATAACTGGTCGACGGTTCGTAGGCGGTGAAGAAAAGTTTTCCGCCCGATTCCGTTAACTGGCTCAAATAATAGACACCGGCCGCATCGGCATCAAAAACTTTGACCGTTCCCGCTTCGGTTCCGTCGCTTTTCCACAGGTCCGTCTCGCTGTTTTCATCCAACGCGGTGAAGTACAACAGACCACCGACCGCGGTCAGATCTGACGGTGATGACGTGTCTGGACCTGGCAGCAAATCCTTGACCAACACGGTTCCACCGGCTGTGCCATCGGTTTTCCAAAGCTCGCTTCCGACCTGGCCGTCATCGGCGACGAAGAATGTTTCGTTTCCGATCGGCACGACTTGGTTGATGTCCGATGAAATCCCCAACTGGTTGATGTCGGCGAACAAGTCGATCGCATAGGTCAGCAAATTGCGCTGTTCCAATGTTTCGATTGCCGCGCCCAATCGTCGACGACGCAAGCGTTTGGATTTCGCCCCCCGCCGCTGCTTGGACTTTTGTTGACGCTCAAAGAGATCAACGGAAGCTGAACTTGTTGCAGATTGTCGCGATTGCGAACCGACCATAGGTGCATCTCAAGATAATATTGGGGCTTTGATTCCCGCTCCATTAGCAGACAAGGCCCGCAGTATAGCCGATAGCATCGGCGCTGCTTGTAGTTTCGGACGAATCGTTAAATCTACGTTCGCAACACGCCCAGCCCGCTTGATCGGGATACCAAATCCCCTACGCGGGACTCCGGCGGAACCACCCAAACGGGCATCTGTTGGTCCTCGCGTGGATAGGGACCACAGATCACGGGCCGTTTCGCTTGGGGCAAAACCTGGACGTCAAACAATTCCTCGACACCAGATTCAAATTCCAGAAACGCGACGCTTTGCCCAGACAGCAAATCAATCACCACGACTCCGCACCGCATCGCATCGGCGTCGCTACAAATCGGCACGCCACCGAACACCGAACTCTCCCGCGCCCGGCTCATCCCGACAAACGCAAATTGGCCGTGCATCGCCAAACCGCGTCCGTAGCCCGGGTAGTTCGCAACCTGTTCGACCTGGCCGCCCGCCGGGTCGACGCAAACCAAGCGTCCCTGACCGCTGTCCAACACAAACAGTTTGCCTTGGTGCAACCGTGGCGAGTGCGGCATACAAAAACCACGGGCTACGATTTCTCCGCTGTCGACATCCATCAACACCCCGCCGTCTGATTTGGTGGTCCGCCAGCCGCGTGGCGCGTCACTGGTGCCCAGCGCAGTGACATACTTGGGTTTCCCAGCCTGCATCGCCAAACCGTTCATATGGCAACGATCTTGGGGCGCAAGTTCGCTGATAAAAGGCGGTTTCCAACGCGGCAGGAAATTGAATTCCTGGTGCAACGTGACCAGGCAAGAGAACAAGGTGTTGACGATCCAAAGTTGGCCATCGGCGCCCCACTGCATTTCGTGCACATGAATGTTCCCGGTGACAAATGATTCTCGCGCCAGGTAGGCTCGGTCATAGGTCCCCGCCGGGTCAACCTGCGACGCCAACGAACCTGCGTCTCGCAGCATCCAAATCAGATTCGGTCCACCGATGGCGATCGAGGAACACTGCGGCTGGCCGTGTTCCGCAGCGGCGGGTAGGGGAGGGGCGATGCCCATCGCCTGTTGAAAGTTGGAGAACCCCAATCGCAATTGCCCAGCCGACGCAGCCACACTGACGACTTTCCCGGCCGCATAGGTTGACACCAACAAAGAACATCCAAGATGCTCCAAAATCGGAACAAATTTCTCGCTGTGTCGAAAATTGACCTCACGAACGACCGTTCCACCTGGTCGACTTGAATTCGAGTCGCCGTCATGCGCGTGTTCCATCAAACTCACTTGTGTTGCTTGAGAAAGCTTCTGCACCTCACTTACGGATCATCCGGTGACCACCGACAACCCACGTCCCGCCTCGCAGGATACGCAGCAAACCGACCAGCGGCCACCAGGTCCCGCAAAACGCCGTCGACATTGGGCGATTTCGATTCTTCGAATTGTCGTGATCGCTTACGCAACGATGCTGCTAATGTTGATGGTGATGGAATCGCGATTGGTTTATCCCGGCGCCTATGCCGAACCCCGCGATGTCCTCCGGCAATCCCAGGTTCAAGCGTTTGAGTATCCCGCTGCCGACGGCAGCACCATCACGGGGCGACGGGTCGATCGTGCCGGCAGCAATCGAACCGTGTTGTTTCTACACGGCAATGGAATTCGCGCGAGCTGGATGGACGACTGGACGTTGCAATTGAGTCAGCAACTTGATGCAAATGTCGTGACCGCTGAATACCGTGGCTTTGACGACGACGACGTCACTCCCACCGAAGCGAACTTGATCGCCGATTCGCTGGCGGCGCATGATGCCGTCTGCAAACTCTATTCGCTGTCACCTGAGGAGTTGATCGTCTACGGTCGATCGCTCGGCGGCGGCTGCGCTGCTGCGGTCGCAGCGGAAAAGAAATCGGACACGCTAATTTTAGATCGAACGTTTGATTCGGTCGTCGACGTCGCCTCCGACCGATTCCCAATGTTCCCGATCCGCTGGGTCATGCGCAACCGATTCGATTCAGTCAGCCGCTTGCAATCGTTCCAGGGCAAACTGATTCAAATCCATGGCACCCCCGACAGAATCGTACCGATCAAGAACGGCAAACGCCTGTTCGAATCGATTCCCAGCAGCGACAAACAGTTCATCGAAGTCCCCGGGCTATGGCACAACGATCCGATGTCGAACGTGACCTTGAAAAAAATCGCACAGCGACTACCGGTTCGCGCTGGTGTGGAGGCTTCCGCCGACTGATCACTGATCCGGGTTGGATTCGGCTGCCTTCAATGCATTCCAAAACGGTCGCAGGTCTTCCTTGCTACTGCCGGTGAACAGGGCATTCCAAGAGCCCTCCGGTTGAGCGAGCGGAAGCCGTCGAACGCGACCGTCACCAAACGCAACCGTAACCCGGTCATCTTCGATCGCCAAACCGTCGGTCGGTCTTGCGGGGTCGTATTGGAAATCATCGGGCGCTGTCCACGGGACCGCTCGCGACGGATCACTCTCCACCACAAAAATGGTGTTGGACAAACCATCGATCAAACTGCGGAACCTTTCGGCGCCATCGACCCCGAGTGCACAATCAGTCCCCTGCGGAGCCAATAGCGTGGTCATGCCGGCCGCCAGTTCAGTGGTCTTAGGGGTATGGGGAATCGAGGCATAGATTTCTGGCATCTGGTCGATCAGCAACTTGTTGTGGGGACTATCCCAGGGCTCATCCAACTTGAATCGTTCCCACAACGCCTGGCAACCGTCCTGTCTGATAAACGGCAATAGATGGACTCGCCAACTGAGCCCTTTGCTGACCGTGGTTCGGGGTCGACGGGCAAACGGGGGCATGGCGGCATAGGCGGAATGGTAGTTATGCAATGCCAATAGAATGCCGCCCATTCGCGTCTGTAGAACCGCTTCATTTCGTTGGCGAATCAAGTCTGACAGTCCAGAGACGGCCAAGGCGATGGCAGCGTTTCCCTGGTCCGAACCACTCCACCGCAATTGCAACCGGTCGCCGTCCAGATGGGTTGACAGTTGAGCCAGCGACTGATCGATCAAATCGCCCGTCTCAACACCGACCAGCCTGTCAAACATCACTTTGACAACGGTGTCCAAATCGGATTGCACACGCTTTGCCGCATCGTCTGAAATACATTGGATCACGATCTCGAGTGCGGGACGATTCAGATCGAAACGAATGCCTGCCCAGCGTGTCAGAGTCGCGGCGACAACGCTTGCTTCGCTCGACTCCTCGACCAAACTATCCTTCAGCGCCGATCGGGCGAGATCTGGAATGACCAAGAACGCGCCGATCGAGTCCTGGCCCATCCACTTGAGCGGCTCGACCAATTCAGGACTGTCTTGATTGGCAGCAGAAAGGATCGGCTGCAACAGGCCGGACGGCGTCCAGAGCAACGTCCCTGTCACCTCCGCAGTAGGATCGTCCGACGGCACACGATCCCCGCCCTGCGACAACATCAGTGCGGTGATCCGATCTCGATCCCGTTTGGTGACCTGTTTCCACCAATCACTTTCTGTCAATCGACTGAATGCCTGAGCGGTCGGAAGCTGGTAACGAATCAACGGCAATGATAACTCGGCCGGAGCGGATACGATTTCAGTCGCTGGGCTTGCGACGTCTAAACCTGCCGCCGTCAATACGATCCGAACCTGCTCGAATCCATTGCTGGCCGCTGTCAAAGTCGCGTTTCCGTCCGCGACGCGATAGTTGATCGCGTTGCCCGTGACCGGATCGATCGGCGCGGGCAACTGCAACTCGCCAAGCGATTCGGGTAATTTCCCATGCCTTGCCATGTGGTCGCGAATCGCTTCGATCGTCTGCAACAAAGCGAGTCGCTGTCCGACGCGGTGGCGAGCCATCGCCACGCTGCGATCGACGTCCAACATCAGCCAAGCAATCGCATTGTGAAGCTGCGGAAACTCTCGACGCGAGTCGAGTTGTCTTTGCGGTGCGGAGGGTTCATTGTGGGATGACTGACTCAGACGCCGCAATTGTTGCCTTTGAACCTGATCGTACAACTGAACGATCGCTTTGAAATAGCGTTCGTGTAGCGTAGCCTTCTGCAATTCCGTCTCGGTGAAACCGGCGAATTGCATCAGATACCGATCCGTCTCCTCACTGACCTTCGAGACATACAAAGCGACCGCGGCGCGACCGCCATGATCAAAAGCCTCTCTCAAATCGCAGTCTTCGAAAAGAGGGACGACCTGTTGAACAAAAGTGGACGGATCGATAGCCGCAATCCCAGGCTGTTGAAAAACACGCAACTGTGGAATTTGATAGAGCAATAATTGCTTGTGAAAATCGATCGCCGACGTTTGGTCGATCAGCGGGTCAGGAAGGCTACCGATCGCGTCATACAAATTAGGACACCCCTGATGGCAGATCAGATGCACTGCATCCTCAAAAGCCTCGCGAGCTACGTCTGCACCCACCGACGTCGATGGCAAAAAGGTATCCAACGACAGGTGATGAGCCAGATGAAATTCACGTCCAATCCAATCCTGCGCATCGTGAATCCGATCCTCGGAAAGCGCTAGTCGCGCTCGCAATGATTGAATTCGAGCGATGGTTCGACGGAACGCTTGCATTTCCGGTAGCAGATAATCCGCGGGCCGTGAAATTCGACGGGCATCTCGCTGCAGGTCGAACTTGCGGCAATGATGGGCTCGTTCTAGCAAGCGGTTTTGGAATTGAAAGTATTGCAAGTACTCCTTGACCTCGCCCACATCCAATTCATCGGGCGGCAAATGACGCCATCGATAGGGTGCAGGATCATAGTCAGACTCTCGGCTCATTCGCTCGACTTCTTGGGCATGAAAACGGTAGAGCCAATCCGCGGAAGCTTGTTGCTCCAAAAAACCCACCGCTTGCAAGTACCAGAGAGCGGCGTTGCCGTCGGTCATCTCATGATCGGGCGGCAGAAAAGATTGTGTCGCATCGCCGGCATTCCACTTCGCCGGATAGATCGTTCGCTCCGTCGCAATCAACCTGACCTGCCCATCCCGAAAGTAAGTCGTCCAACCGTCTTGTTGACGGTGGATTTCTCCATCTGTACCGTCGTCCGCTGTTTCCGGTGAGTCGCACCATCCCCAGGACGTCCCCCAACAAGACAGTGCCAGGGCGAGACAGGTGCACCAGAATCTTGTCGACCGCATTGCATCGCGCATCAGTTTTAGCCTCGTGGCGGAAAAAAATTGTAGGAAAGCGGGAATCTCGAACGGGCCGTCAACTGCTGGTGGGAATCCGGACCCTCGACGGCCATCCAACTCGCTCCGGGAATCCCGACCCCACCGGATTCACAAAAACGATCACCGGACTCATCATCCCACGCGAGCACATCGGCGCTGGCCACTCGCAGGGGCCCGTCATGCAAATCTCTGGAGGGCAAACGCTGGTAAGAGGGCTGCATCAAATCATTCACGGGTTGCGACTCCGTGGCTTCCGGAACGGAGCCATCCCCGGGTTGGACAACCGTCGTTTCGGCCATCTGCAAATTCCCGTCTGGCGATCGTGGCATCAACCAAGCCGTCACGCAGACACCAAGCAGGATGCCCACCGCGCAACCGGCGATGAACACCGGCCAGCGCGAACGGAGCCCTGGATTCGATGGAGTGACCGATAACTGCCGATCCAAGGACGCAAAAGTCGACCGGCGCCGCGATGGAATCGACTGACGCAGTGATTGTTCAAATTCCCGTAAATCCGGGGGCAGGTCAAATTCTTCGTTCATCTTGTTCCAGCAATTGTTTGAGCTTGGTGAGCGCTGCCTTGTAGCGTCGAAAGGCGGTGGCCACCCCACAATCGAACACTTCCGCTAATTCTTCAAATCCCATTTCACCCCAGACGCGAGCGACGACGATCTCACGTTCCTGGGCAGTCAACTTTTCTAGCGCGAGTTGCAGTTCCGCATTTTGCGTTGCCGGATCATCCCCCTGTGATTCAAACCACTGGGGGGCAAGACTCGCCGCGATCTGTCGGTGGTGACCGCGCCGCATTTCCGCACGAGCCACATTCAGTGCTTTGCATTTTGTCGTTCTGTACAACCACGCTAATGGATTCCGTGGCGATGTTGGCAACTGCGAAAGATCAACAAACGCAGCCTGCACGGCGTCTTCGGGGGATTGGCACCAGTTACGGGCAAACAACACCAACGCGTTGGCGTGCCGATCAAACAGTTCCGTAATCTGTGGGTGTCGCATTCCAGGTTGCCAAATCAAAAACCGGCCTTTACCAACAAGTCACCGGTCGGCAGCCAGTTTTCCATCACACAGAATTTTTTTTTCAGCCAGCAACATCAGACGAACTGGCGAGACCCGCCAACTGTCGCGGCGCGTACGATCGCGTGGTGCTAGATGATAGCGAAGACTGCCGCACGGGCGTGAACTCCGAGGTCGCAACCCGTTGGAGTTCAACCTTTAGGTTGTCTCGTCAGCACCGCCACCGATTCAAAACCGACACGCTAAAGCGTGAACTCCAGTGGTGCGTCCAGATTTGAATTTCGGGTCGACAATTCGTGGCGTAAGCTTCCAGCTTGCGACAGCACTAGCGGGATTTGACCAACCGACTGATGGCTTTGAATTGCGGGTGCTGGGCGGTCCGGAGCCATTGAAACAGCACCGATTCGACGCTGGAGATGACCACACCCATCGAACGCATCTGCTCGATCGCCAGTTCGTGTTCTTGCCCGCCGCGGGCCGCCACGGCTTCGGCGACGACGATTGGCTGCAGTCCTTCCTCGACCAGGTCCATCACCGTCTGCAACACACAGATATGGGTCTCGATTCCACAGACCAGGATTTGAGTCCGCCCGTCGGCAACCCATCGATCAAGTTCGCGCCGGCAGACGGCGGCGGAAAAATCCAACTTCTCTTCGGCGTGGGGAAAACGCTGATCAAGCGGCGTCACCAGTGGGCCAAGCCCCTGCGGATACTGCACCGTCGCGGCCGACGGGATGTCCAACAGGTCGGCGGCCTGCAAAAGCATCTCGGTCATCTCGACCACATGGTCGGCCGAACGAATCGCCGGCACCAATCGCTGTTGCAGATCGACTACCAAGATCGCCGAACGCGTGGCGAGAATGCGCTGTGAGGATGACATCGGCTACACCTGGCAATCAATCGCCGGAACTGGACTTCTTTTCGCTTTTGGCCGGCTTGGAATCGCTGGACTTAGACTCCGATTTCGACTCCGATTTTGAATCACTGTTCGATTTCTTATCCGCTTTCGCAGCCTTCTTGTAACCTTCGCTGCGGTAATCGGTTTGATAGAACCCACTGCCTTTAAACATGATCGCTGCGCCGGTGCCAAACAGTCGGCGCAGTTTCAATTTGCCACATTCAGGACACTTCTTTTTCACCGGTTCATTGATGCCTTGGAACAATTCCATCGCATGTCCACAGGCATCACATTCGTAGTCATAGGTTGGCATTTAAGCGATTCCAATATCGATTCAATTTCAACGATCAAGCCAGAACACAACACATTCCAAACGCACGTCTTTTGAAGCCCGCGTTTTTCATCACAACCCGACGCGTGAGCGAGGGATTTAGGGTGTTAACGGGATCCCTCGCTGACGCTTCGGGTTACCCAAAAACAATGCCCCACTCAAAACCGCAACTTCACGACGCGCGTCTTACGAAGCCTGGCCGGTGCTGACGACCACTTGGCTAGGACGCAGGACCCGGTCGTGCAATTTAAAACCGCTGACCGCGACATGAGCCACTTTGCCACTCTCAACCGCACTGGGCATTTGCGAGATTGCTTCGTGAAAATTCGGGTCAAACTCCTCGCCTTCGGCAGGGATTTCGACCACCCCGTACTTCGCCAACACGTCATCCATCTGCTTCACGACCATCGCCACACCGTCATGCAGCCCGGCGCTCTCTTGACCGCTGGCGGCGGCATCAAGTGCACGATTTAGATTGTCACGCACCTGCAAAAAATCGATGATCAAATCGGTCGACGCAAACTTGAGTTGGTCTTCGTAGTCGCGTCGCATCCGCTTGCGAAAATTTTCGGCGTCGGCCTGGGCCTGCAAGACACGCTTGTCGGCTTCGGTCACGCTGCGTCGCAAACGGTCCATTTCTTCGTCACGTGTTTCAGGGATCTCAGACACCGATTCATCCAAAAATGCGTCGTCGAAAGAGTTTCCCGCATCGGAGTCTGAGGCAGCCGATTCACGTTCAAATTCGGATGTTGTTTCGTCACTCATGATTGTTTATTGGGGATGAGAGAAAGCTGTCGTAACAGGTCGATCTAAAACAGGTCGGCGACTTTTTCCAGAAACGTTTTGCGATGCGGCAAGACGGATTCGGCATCCAACTCTGCCAACTGCCGCAACAATTCTTCTTGTTCGCTAGAAACCTTTTTCGGGACTTCGATGAACACTTGGATCAATAAATTACCCGGCCGTCCGCCGCGATGGTCGACGACACCCTTGCCGCGAATGGTGAACACGTCGCCGTTCTGGGTGCCCGGTTCAATCCGCAAGGTTTCCGGCCCGTCCAGCGTCGGCACTTCGATCTCCGCGCCGAGCGCCGCTTGGCTATAGGAAATCGGCAATTGCAGGACCAGGTTGGTAGCGTCACGCTTGAACAACTGGTGCTCGGTCACGCTGATAAAACAGTAGCAGTCACCGGGCGGCCCACCATCGGGGCTGGCTTCGCCTTCGCCCTGGACACGCACCCGCATGCCGTCATCGACCCCGGCCGGGATCTCGACGGTCAGTTCTGCTTTTTCCGCTTGGAACCCACTGCCACGACAATCACCGCAGGGTTGGCTGATCTGTTGGCCGGTGCCGCCGCAGTGTGGACAGGCGGTTTGCACGCGTAGGATTCCGGCCGACTGCACGACTTGGCCGCGACCGCCACAGGTGGAACAGGTTTCCGGCTGGCTGCCCGGCGCCGCGCCACTGCCTTCACAGCTGTTACAGCTGACGTTACGGCGAAAGGAGATGTCTTTGCTGACCCCCTTGGCTGCTTCCTCCAGGGTCAACGTCACGTTGCAACGGATATCCGCGCCGCGTCGCGCCCGCCGTCGACGCCCACCACCGCCGCCGCCACGCCCGCCGAACAAGTCGCCGAACATCCCGCCACCGCCGCCGAACATCTCTCCGAATGCTTCGAAGATGTCTTCGACATCGTTGAACTGGGACGCGCCACCATCGACACCGGCATGACCATAACGATCGTAGCGAGCGCGTTTGTCGGAATCGTTCAAGACCTCATAGGCCAGCGACGCTTCCTTAAAACGCTCGACCGCATCTTCGGCCTTGCTACTATCGGGGTGGTACTTAATCGCTAGCTTTCGATAGGCTCGATCGATCACGATCTTACTGGCGCCACGTTCAACGCCTAGGACTTCGTAGTAGTCTCGCTTTTCGCTCATCAGCAATCGCGGCGAATACCGCTCAAATGCACGGTGCTAGGGAACACCGCGGGGATCGGATAAAAAAACGGGTCGCGTGCCGATGGTCAGGCAGCGACCCGCTATGTCAATGACACGGATGTTCCGAGCGACTAGGAAACCATTCCTTCGACTGGAACCTTATCCTTGTCTTCTTGATCGAAGTTGGTCACCAATGCTTCGGTGGTCAACAACAGGCCGGCGATGCTGCCGGCGTTGGTCAATGCGGTTCGCACCACTTTGACCGGATCGATCACACCGGCTTTGAACATGTCGCCATATTCAGCGGTGTAGGCGTTGTAGCCGATGTTGGCAGCTTTTTGGCTGACTTCATCAACAACGACACTGCCATCGATCCCGCCGTTGTCGGCGATCTGCTTCATCGGAGCTGCCAGTGCACCGAGCACGATATCGACGCCGATTTTCTCGTCGCCACGCGCCTTGCTCTTGGCCGCTTCGACAGCTTCTTTACAGCGAACCAACGCCACACCACCGCCGGGCAGGATGCCTTCTTCGACGGCTGCACGGGTAGCGTGCAAGGCGTCTTCCAAACGCGCCTTGGTTTGCTTCATTTCCGCTTCGGTTTCGGCACCGACGCTGACCACGGCGACACCACCGGAAAGTTTGGCCAAACGCTCTTGGTACTTTTCCTTGTCGTAATCGCTATCGGTCTGCTCGATCTGAGCTCGGATTTGGGCAACGCGTGAATCGATCTCGCTGCGTTTTCCGCCGCCTTCGATGATCGTCGTGCTGCCCTTGTCGACCGTGACGTTTTTGGCTCGGCCGAGTTGTTCCAGCGTAACGTTTTCCAGTTGGATGCCCAAATCTTCGCTGATCAGCGTGCCGCCGGTCAGCGTCGCGATGTCACCCAACATGGCTTTGCGACGATCGCCGAATCCAGGTGCCTTGACGGCACACACGTTCAACGTTCCACGCAATTTGTTAACGACCAACAAAGTCAACGCTTCGGCGTCAACGTCTTCGGCGATGATCAACAACGGCTGACCGGTCTGAGCCGATTTTTCCAACAATGGGACCAAGTCACGGATGTTGCTGATCTTCTTTTCGTACAACAGCACCAACGCGTTTTCCAGGTTGGCTTCCATCGTGCCCGGGTCGGTGATGAAGTAAGGCGAAATGTAGCCTTTGTCGAACTGCATCCCGTCAACGTAGCTGACTTCGGTGGTTCGCGACTTGCCTTCTTCGACGGTGATCACACCGTCTTTGCCGACTCGCTCCAGAGCGTCGGCCAGCAACGATCCGATTTCGTTGTCGTTGTTGGCACTGATCGCACCGACGTGAGCCACTTCGGCCTTGTCTTGTACGGGACGACCGAGTTCTTGCAAGTGATCACAAGCAGCTTGGACGCCGATTTCGATGCCGCGACGGATCGCCGTGGGGTTGCTTCCGGCGACGATGTTACGAAGACCTTCTTTGAAGATCGCACGTGCCAAAACCGTGGCGGTGGTGGTTCCATCACCGGCCAGATCGCTGGTCTTTTGCGCGACTTCGATCACGAGCTTGGCGCCCATGTTTTCGAAGCGGTCTTCGAGTTCAATTTCTTTTGCGACGGTCACGCCGTCTTTGGTGACGGTCGGGCCGCCGAACGATTTATCGATGATGACGTTGCGGCCGGTCGGACCCATGGTCACGGCGACAGCGTTGGCCAATTTGTCGATTCCAGCCAGCATACGTGCGCGGGCATGGTCTTCGAAAAGGAGTTGTTTTGCCACGAGAGGATTCCTCTAACAGTGAAACGATTACTGAATGAACGCATCCGAAACGCTTTTGACCCAACCGCCACGTTCGGCTCACGCCCGGCCACGAAAAGGGCAGGGCGGAGCAGGGGAGGGCAGTGTGGTCGCTGGCGTTTGCTTACAGGACCTTTGCCAGGATGTCGCTCTCGCGAAGGATCTTCATTTCCTGTCCGTCGACTTCGATGTCGCTTCCGCCGTACTTTCCGTAAATGACCGTGTCGCCCACGTCGACACTCAACGTGCCGCGATTGCCGCTCTCGAGCAATTTGCCCGGGCCGACGGCAACGATCGTGCCACGCTGTGGTTTTTCTTTGGCCGAATCGGGAAGCACGATGCCACCTGCGGTGGTGGTTTCCGCTTCAACGGGTTGAACTACGACGCGGTCATCCAGGGGACGCAATTTCAGGTTTGCCATGATTGTTTGAAAATTTGTAAATGTTGTATTGGTTTTGTGTTTGTGATTGAGTCAGTGCATCGGCCGACAGCGGCTTACATCATGCCCGGCATTCCCATGCCGCCCATGCCACCCATTCCGCCCATGCCACCCATGCCCGGCATTCCGCCGCCCATGCCGTGGTCGTGGTGATCTCCACCCGCTTCTTCTTCCTCGACAGGGATCTCGACGACCAATGATTCGGTCGTCAGCAACAGTGCAGCGACACTCGCGGCATTTGCCAGCGAAGTCCGCACGACTTTGGCCGGATCAACGATACCGGCTTGCAACAGGTCACAGTACTTGTCGGCGTTGGCGTCGTAGCCCTCGGTCTTGCCTTTGAGCTGCAAGACACGGTTGACGACAACGGCTCCGTCCAGACCGGCGTTGTTGGCGATCGTACGCAGCGGCTGGTCGAGCACATTGCGGATGATTCGCACACCGAGCTTCTGGTCGCCTTCGAGCGTTTTCTCCAACTTCTCAACCGCGGCGCGGCAGCGAAGCAGAGTGGTTCCGCCACCGGGGACGATGCCTTCTTCCAGAGCCGCTTGGGTTGCCGCACGAGCGTCGTCAATCAACGCCTTGCGTTCTTTCATCTCGGTTTCGGTCGCGGCACCGACATTGATCTGAGCCACGCCGCCTGCCAACTTGGCCAAACGCTCTTGCAATTTTTCGCGATCATAGTCGCTGTCGGTCTGATCGATTTCGCGACGAATCTGTTCGACACGACCTTCGATATCCCCTTTCTTTCCGGCACCGCCGACCATGGTCGTGGCGTCGCTGGTGATACGAATCTTTTTTGCGCGGCCCAAGTCGGACAACTTGACGCTTTCCAGATCGATCCCCAGGTCTTTGAAGATGGCCTTGCCACCGGTCAGGGCTGCGATGTCGCCCAGGATTGCCTTGCGGCGGTCACCATAACCCGGTGCTTTGACAGCAGCCGCACTGATGATGCCACGCATTTTGTTCACAACCAAGGTTGCCAACGCTTCGCCTTCGACGTCTTCGGCGATCACCAACAAAGGTTTCTTTTCTTTGCTGATCGCTTCCAACAGCGGGATCATTTTCTTGTTGTTGCTGATCTTGTCTTCGAACAGCAACACATAGCAATCTTCCAGTTCGACGGTCACATTGTCTTGGTCGGTGACAAAGTGTGGCGACAGGAATCCGCGATCAAACTGCATGCCTTCGACGATGTCGACGTAGGTCTCGTTGGACCGACCTTCTTCGACCGTGATCACACCGTTCTTGCCGACTTTGGTGAAGGCGTTGGCCAACACGTTGCCGATTTCGGGATCGTTATTACCGGCGATCGTAGCGACTTGCTTGATTTCGCTCTTACTCTTTTCGTTGACCGGCTTGGCCAACTTTTGGATCTGGGCCGTCGCGGCCTCAACGCCTTTGGCGATACCACGCGAGAGCGCCATTGGATCGGCACCGGTGGCAATCATCCGCAAGCCTTCACGGTAGATCGCTTCGGCCAAGACCGTTGCGGTCGTGGTTCCGTCACCGGCTACGTCGTTCGTCTTGCTGGCAGCTTCTTTGACAAGTTGAGCCCCCAGGTTTTCGAACGGATCGTCCAGATCGATATCTTCAGCGACGGTCACACCGTCCTTGGTAACTTTGGGCGACCCCCAGCCTTTGTCCAGAACGGCATTTCGGCCGCGAGGACCAAGTGTGCTCTTGACGGCTCGCGCCAATTTGCTGACGCCTGCCAACAGTGGCCCGCGGGCGTCGTCGTCGAAAACGATTTGCTTTGCCACGACGTTGTTACTCCTGTGGATTGCAATGCATCCTGGCGAAGCCGGGATGATTCAAAAGGGGAAAAATGGGATGGACCGGCGACTCGCCGCCGGGGAAGTGATCGTGTGAACGGAACGCGGGCGCCGCTGGTTCAGTCAGCCATCAGCGACGGAATGACAGTTCCGCTTATGGATCGGCACACTTAGCAACCGGCGTGCCAAGCCGCGCGGTGCGGCAACAAATTTCGTGGGTCGCGTGGGTTTCTTTTGCTGAAGATCGCCGAAAGCGGCACACATTGCACCAAAATGAAAACTTCACGCTCCCGTTGCGCACCGCCAAATTTGCACGGCGAACGATTGCACGGTCCAGGGCGGCAGAGCCTAACGGGCGTGTCACGTTGGCAGAAGACCCCGAAATCCCATTCTCAACGACTATCTGGTAAATGCGGCAGCCAGAGCGTCCGCCGCGAAACTGTCTGCAAGGGACATTGCCCGACCGGCGAAACCCCTACCATCGCTACCGCATGGCCGAAAACGCTCTCCAACTGACTGCACAGGCTCATGAAATCGTTGACCAAAGACTATCTGCAGCGTCCACTAAAGCGGGAGAAGTGTGGATTTTCCGCAACCTGGCTCCCCCCAATTGGTAGACTCATTTAACCATTGCTGTTTTGAAACGCTGTTCACGGGAACGTCGCATGTCCACATGCCGGCCAACAAGTCACTCATTCGCCCTCGCAACTCTGGCTGCGGTCGGGGTGCTGCTGGGCAGCTCGCCGGCCGGCGCCGGCTGCCTGGACTGCCTGTTCGGACGCTCGAATAGCTATTCAGCAAACTACCCCTACGCGGGCTACGGGTACCAACCCTACGGGCTGCCGGGATACAACTACGGAGTTCCGGCTGCTGCGCCAGCGGTCGCTGCACCGGTCTACCCACCGCAAACGCTGGCCCCGCCCACCCTATATGCCCCCTCGGCAGCGGCGCCGGTCACGCCCAGCCCGATCACGCCCAGCCCGATGGCTACCTCGGGAGTCGTCCAGGCCCAGCGTCCCGCTTATTCCTATGCCTCGCCGGGATCGCTTGTCCCTGGTTCGTATGGCACCGTGCAGTCCTTCGACAACCCTTCGGTGTACACGGGTTTGCCGGTCACTGCCGGAATGGCAACCGCGGCGCCGCAAACCGCCTACCGATTGCCGCTGGCGGGCACGACCGAGCCACTGAACACCTCGCCGGGCTATAGCTACAGCCAGCCCTACGTCACGGCCAATCGAGTCCCGATCGCTGAAACCCTCCGCGGCAACGCGGGCGTCAACCCGATCCTGCCGTCGACCTATTCCGCTTATTCGCCAGCTGTCGCCCCGGTCAACTACAACGCGCCGGTGACGAATTATGCACCGGCCGCTAACTACGGATCGACCCAGGTTTTGCCACTGGCGGCCAGGCCACAACGCACCTTCGGGTCTGGGCTTTCGCGGTTCTTCAACTCGATGCTTGGCAACGACACCAATTACACCAGTTCCTACTACAGCGCACCGATCACCTACTATCGGCCGCTGTCGTCCGTCGATCCGGTCAGCGGCACCACCGTCACCGTCCAGCAACCTTGCAGCTCGTACGTGCAACAATTGCAGCGGGTGCCGTACAACAGTTTCCAACCGCCCCAGACGGCTCCGATCGCGCCACCGCAATTCAGTCCCAATCCCTGTCCGACGGTCCCCGATCCCTGTGCCGTTCCTATCGCAGGCACTCCCGGAACGTTTTCACCGCCCGGTAACACACCCGGCTACTTCGGGCAAAGCTCGTTTGGTGACGTGGCTCCGGTTGGCGGCTATTCAAACTCGGGTGACCCCGGTGCGACACTGATTCCATCCACCGTCCCCCCCAGCGAAGCGCCCGCCATCGCCGCCCCACTGACTGGCAGCGACTCACCTGCCGCCGATCCGTCGGACCAACAACGCGTGCCACAGCCACGGCTGGAATCAGAACGGCCACCGATCAACGACCCGGTGGACAGCGATTCGACCAACAGCGAAGGGGCTACCAACAACCCGTACGAACAGTACTACCGCAATCCCAACACCGACTCGTATCGCTATGACGCGCCAGCGGCGACCGAGCCCGATGACGCCGATGCATCGCCGATCCAACTTGATCCACCAGTGCTGGGCCAAACACGTGGTGCCAACCCCAGTGACCTGAACCAACGTGACGAGCAATTCACGACCAACACGCCGCCCCAATACGGCGCCCCCCAGTACAGCACACTGCGTCCGATCGGAGTTCCCACCCAAACACCAACAGCACAGACGCCAGCAATTCAGACGCCAGCGGCCCAACCACAGACCGATGTGATCGCGCCGCCACTGTTGCCGCCACCGTCACAGCCCGCACCGCGATTGTCGCCTTCGCCAACGCCCAATTTCTCGAACCCCAGCTCGTCCAATCTGTTTCGAGGCGGCGAATCATCGGCGGCGGCCCGATCGCCACAACAATACCGCGTCAGTGCCCCTGTCCGGGAAGCCACGCTTCGCGGACAATCGGTACGTCAAGTTGCTGCCTGGGAAGACGCCCAGCCCGCATCACCGCCTCGCCCCCCGGCGATCAAACGCGACAGTGGTGGCTGGTTGCCGGCGCGGTAGGGCATTGCCACATTCGCCCCCTTCTGAAAGAACGCACGGATGGACAACTCCGCGATCGCGAACATCTTCGACGAACTTGCCGAACTGCTTGAATTCAAAGGCGAAAACCCATTTCGCATCCGCGCCTACACGCAGGGCGCCAAAGCGATCCGCGAGCTCGACGAATCGGTCGCCGACATCGTGGCCGACCCCGATCGCAAGCTTTCCGATCTGGCCGGAATCGGCAAAACGCTGGCGGAGAAAACCGAGACTCTACTGGCCACTGGCAAACTTCCCCAGCTGGAAAAACTGCGTGAAGAAGTCCCCGAGGTCATGATGCAAATGGCCCGAATCCCGGGTCTGGGTGCTAAGAAAGCCGCCAAGCTACAGCAGGCATTGGACATTGATTCGCTAGCCGACTTGCGAGCCGCATGCGAAGCCGGATCGGTCGCCAAACTCAAAGGGTTTGCCGCCAAGACCGAGCAGGCCATTCTGGAGGGTTTGGCAATTGCCGAACAGGCCGCCGAGCGGATCTATTGGTCGACCGGAAATGAATTGGCCGCCGCAATCGGCCGGCACATGAAAGCCTGCCCGGCAATTGAAACGATGCAGTGGGCCGGATCCTATCGCCGCGGTCGCGAAACGATCGGCGACTTGGATTTACTGGTCGTCGCCAGCGACCGTGATGCCGCGATGGACCACCTGGAATCGTATCCCGATCGATCGCAAACCATCGGCCGTGGCGAGACCAAGATCTCGATTCGTGTCGGCAAAGCCTTTCAAGTTGACATGCGCTGTGTCGAAGCCAACCAATTTGGCGCCGCGCTGCAGTACTTCACCGGATCCCAAGCTCATAACATCCACACCCGCCGACTGGCCAAAGAAAACGGACTCAAGATCAACGAGTACGGCGTGTTCAAAATCGACGACGACAGTCAAGTTGCCGGGGCGAGCGAGGAAGACGTTTATGCCGCGATCGGATTGCCGTGGATTGCTCCGGAGCTGCGCGAGGATCGCAATGAATTCAAACTGGCCCAACAGGACGCGCTGCCCGAACTGATCCAGCTTGGCGACATCCGCGGTGACCTGCACATGCACACCACCGCCACCGACGGCCAGAACACGATTCGTGAAATGGCCGATGCCGCAATCGCCCGCGGCATGAAATACATCGCGATCACCGACCACAGTAAACGGGTCAGTATGGCGATGGGACTGGACGCCGCGCGACTTCGTGAGCAGTGGTCGATGATCGATGAAATCCGCCCCGAATACGACGATCGACTGGTCATTCTGAAAGGCATCGAATGCGACATCCTGGAATCCGGTGAAATGGACCTGGACGATGACGTCCTGGCGGAATCCGATTGGGTGTTGGCCAGCGTGCACTATGGACAACGCCAATCGCGGGAGAAAATCACCGCGCGGATTCTCTCCGCAATCGAGAATCCCTACGTCACCTGTATCGCCCATCCGACAGGCCGATTACTCAACCGTCGCCCGCCGTACGATGTCGATATTGACGCCGTCATGAAAGCCGCTGCGGCCAACGGTACAATGTTGGAACTCAATGCCAATCCAGCCCGGCTCGATCTGAACGACGTCCATTTAGCGGCTGCCAAAAAAATGGGCATCCCGATCGTGATCAGCACCGACGCCCACACGATCGATGGCATGGACGTGATGCAATACGGCATCAAACAAGCACGCCGCGGCGGGTTGACCCCGACCGACGTCGCCAACACCGGAACCTTTCAACAATTCCAACAACTGGCCGCAGCAAAACGCGGCTAGCCACCGAGCACATCAGACTTATGAACACCTTGACCTATCGACTGTTATTGCTTCTCGCCCTGTCTGGGTTTGCGGTAGCGTCCGATGCTGCCGACCCGTTGCCTTCCTGGAACGATGGCGACAACAAGTCCGCGATCATTAGCTATGTCCAGAAAGTGACGGAAGCGGGATCATCGGATTTCGTCCCCCAAGCCGATCGGCTCGCGGTGTTCGACAACGACGGCACGTTATGGACCGAAGCGCCGCTGCCGCTGCAAGTGGATTTCATGTTCCATGAAGTCAAACGCCGCGCGGCGATTGAACCCGACTTCGCCGCTGAGCCGATGGTCAAAGCGGCCTTGGCCGGTGACACTGCAAAACTACTGGAAAACCATTATGCCGGACTGTTAAAGCTTTTGGAGCTGACGCACACCGGCATCACCACCGACGAATTCCAGCGCCGTGTGAAAGCATGGATCCCTAGCTTCCAACAGCCCAAGGGCGGGAAGGGTCTCGCAGGCGCCACCTTCCAACCAATGCTGGAACTGTTGGAATACCTGCGTGCAAACGGCTTCAAGACGTACATTGTTTCCGGCGGCGGGATCGATTTCATGCGTGTCTTCGCCGAACAACTCTATGGTATTCCGCCGGAACAGGTCATCGGATCGAGTATGGCGGTCAAATTTGAAATGATGAACGACGCTGTACCAACGCTGATCAAGACCAATGAATCGCTGTTTGTAGACGACAAACTCGGCAAACCGGTCGGCATCTATCGGCACATCGGACGTCGACCGATTTTTTGTGGCGGCAACAGCGATGGTGATCAAGCCATGTTGGAGTACACCACCATCGACAATCCCTATCCAAGCTTTGGCTTGATCGTGCATCACACCGACGCCCAACGGGAAACCGCGTACGACAAAAAACCACCTGCCAGTGGAACGTTGATTCACGCGTTAGAAGCCGCCCCCGAACAGGGTTGGCACGTCATCGACATGAAAGCCGACTGGAAAACAGTGTTCAAGAAGTAAACGGAATCGACGGATGCAAGTGCAAGGAACGCTGGTGCGATGGAATGACGAACGAGGATTTGGATTCATTCAACCCGCCGGCGGCGGCGAAGACGTGTTCGTTCACATCAGTTCGTTCTCTCGCTCTCGGCGACGCCCGATCCAAGGCGATCAGCTGGACTACCAGACCAGACCGGGGCGAGACGGCAGACTACAAGCCGTCCGAGTCAGCTTTGCCGGGGCCGCTGCTGCAGTCGGACAATCACAATCGGGGCTGCTGAGCTTCAGTGTAGTCGTCGCAGGCAGCTTCTTAATGGTCGTTGTCGGCCTGGTGCTGATGAAACTGGTTCACCCGGCAGTCTTGGCGGTGTATCTGGTCACCAGTCTGATCGCATTCGTGATGTACGGCGAAGACAAATCGGCGGCACGGAACGGACGTTGGCGAACGTCCGAGGCGACGTTGCATTTGGTGGAACTACTCGGCGGATGGCCGGGCGCGCTGGTCGGCCAGGAGTTCTTCCGTCACAAGACAAAGAAGCTGTCGTTCCAAATCGACTTTCTGTTGATCGTGTTGACCAACTGCGCCGCTTTGGCATGGCTGACCGCGCCACTGCGAGACTTGATGTTGTCGTTGATCAACTGATTTGCCTCGCGATGACTGCCCGCGTTCACCCTTTAGACCACCGGTCCACGACGACCGAAGATCAGGCTGAGCACGAATAGCACCAGGAACACAAAGAACAGGATCTTTGCGATACCAGCGGCTCCCGCAGCGAGGCCACCAAAACCAAGTACACCGGCGATCAATGCGATGACCAAAAACGTTAATGCCCAACCTAACATGAGACTCTCCCAAGGCTTGTATTTCGATTTCGATGGGGTAGCGAACTTCACTGACCCGATCGAATCAACCTCATTCGCGAATGGCGTGCCAAACTCCGGATGAGCGTGGCCGACCTGACTTGGAAAACTCCGGATGGAACTGAAAACAAGCTGATTTCCCGATCTTTAGCACGCCCGCAGCCAGCAAACTCGTGTGCCCGAACGGTTGATCCCCGGCGTTCCCAAGTCCGCTTGGACGGCCAATTTGTTGGAAGCAGAACGACCAGATTGGGTTTTCGGCAGCCACAATTCGAGAGAGAGTCCCCATCACGGCGACGCACTCGAACAATCCGGCCCGCCGCGACACAAGGCAAACGATCGACCGCCCGTGCGGTAACACCCGATCCCACCCCGACCGTGGTGCCCCGCGCGGCTGATGCCCCTTTTTAGAACAGCACGCAGATCGATTGCGGTACGAAAACCGATTCCCGCGTGAACTGCAATTCGCCAGTGTTCGGATCGATTCTGAAAACCGAAATCGAATTGGTTTTCTGTCCGGCTGCCAACAGCCACTTGCCGGTCGGATCCAAGCTGAAATTACGTGGCCAAGCCCCCCGAATCGGTTCGACTTCCACCAGCGTCAATTCCCCGCTCTCGGAATCGACTGAAAACGCGGTGATGGTGTCGTTGCCACGATTGGCCGCATAAACAAATTTGCCGCTCGGATGCACACGGATCTCCGAGGCGCTATTGAAGACCTCTTTGGATTTGACCGATTCGGGCAAGGTTTCGATGGTTTGAATCGCGGTCATCGTCCCGGCTTGAGCGTCGTAGTCGAACACCGTCACGGACAATGCCAATTCATTCAGCACATAGATGGTTTTCCCATTGGGATGAAACTTCATGTGACGCGGCCCGGCACCGGGTGGGCAAATGCCGTGGCCGTGCGGTTCCAAGGTGGCGCTATGAGTGTCCAGTTTGTAGATCACGACTTTGTCCATTCCCAAATCGGGGACAAAAACGAATCGATTGTCAGGCGAAGTCCCGGTCCAATGCGCATGGGCCGTTTCCTGGCGTCCGTCGACGACGCCTGACCCGGCGGGATGTTTCTGCAGATCCGTTCGTTCGAGCACGCCGCCTTGTTCGTCCAATGAAAAACACGCGGTCGAACCGGTTCCATACTGCGCCGACAAGACGACTTTGCCGTCTCGGCTGACCGAGACATGGGCCGCACCGCCATCATCGATCGGCACACTGCTGTCCTTGACCAGTGTGGCCTGGCCCTGCCCACCGTGAATTCGATAGGCGACGATCGCCGGATGCCCGTTGTCGCTGGCGGCGGCATACAACAGTTCTCCGTTGGGGTGTTTGGCCAAGAACCCTGGACCGGAAATTTCGGCGGCCAATTTGGATTCGCTCAGCTTGCCCGAATCGGTATCGAAGCTGGCGTGATAGATGCCTTTGCTTAGTCCGTTGCGTGGCGTGGACGTGCCGAACCAAACATCGATGGTTTCTGCACCAACAGTGGCGGGCAGCAAACTGGACATGATCCACCCCAGACAGAAGACAGGAAGCCGGACAGATGCAAGAGAGAATCGGAGAAACATATGCAGTGACTACGTACGTGGGACAGAAGGCGTGAAACAGGGCGTGCCGTGAAACTGAATCGTCGATCCGGACGACACCGAAAACCGGGCAATCCCGCACAACCGGAAAATTCTACTCAACTGTATCGTGCCGCGTTCCGATACGGTGAGAGACAGGCTCTCTTTACGCACTTCACGAGATGGACGCATGCTTCGCGGACACTTCCGACACTTCGCAGCTCACACATTGATCGTCGCCCTGCTGGCCAGCCCGATTTTGGCCGCCAGCCCCGGTGACGTTTCACGCCAAGCCGCCAGCCAGCCGACCGGCCAGCCACCCGTCGCGGCACAAGCCGACCAGCAGCATAGCGAAGTGCAAAACGCAGTGAATTTGCGGCCGGTCGGCCAAACCGCGGATGTCGAGAGTCGATCCCAGGTCATGCAAACCGCTGGAACGAGTAGCGGATTGCTGGGCAGCTTGTTCGGAGGCAAAAAACAAGCGGATCAGCCTGCGACGCCTGCGTCACGTACGCCGGCAACGGTGGATTGGCAGGGCATTCCCTATCATCAAGCTCGGTCGCACACGCCGTCTCAAACCAAAACGCCGATCCGTGACCCCGGTCCCGGTGAAACGCGAATCACCAGCGATTCACGGTTGATGCCGCAGCGAGCGACGCCGCAATTGTCGCGCCCGGCGGCTCTGCAAAACCCACCGTCGGCTGTCCCCACACCACCAAGCTTGGCCGAAGCATCCAGCCGACGCGCGGTGCCGGCCAAAGTCGTCTCCAGTCGAATCACTCGCAACGATGAACCGGTCCTGTCGCCGCTCTCGAGCAGTCGACGTTCGGGGCGACGCGACGTCCCCACACTGCACGCTTCCGAAGTCGCTGCGGCCCAACCGGAATCGATCGATAGCGATCATAGCAACGACGATTTGGTCCCCAAGGTTTCTCGCCGGCGGATCAAGCCAGAACCAGAAGCCGTTGCAGAAACAACACCGGCGACCACTCAAACCGAGTCGGCTGAGCCGGAGCCCCAACCGACGCCCGCCGCTGACGTGGCTGTCAAATCGCAACCGAAACCTGCCGCCGCTATCCCAGCCGAATCGACCGACAACACCATCGCCGAGCCGTCACTGCCGGCCGCGTCACTGCCGGCTGAAGCACTGCCGGCCGAATCGGTTGCTGCAAGCGACCAAGCCGATCATTTCCGCGCCAACTCCCTCGCGGCCACACCGCAGTCGATGACGTCGCCGGAAGCCGCACCGCTGCCGGCACCCAACGCCGCCACGCCAGCACCGGTTCCGGGGACGCCTCGACTGGGCACCACCGGCAGCGTCGCTGGATTCCGCAGTGGGCCGCCGGCCGAAGCATTCCAACCCTCGGCGGGAACGGATAATTCTCAATCGCCCATTGGATCGGGCATTGTTGAAACACAACCTGAAACGGAATCCGAGACCGCGCCGACTGCACCGGCATCACGGATCGCACAAACCCCTGCGTTTCGCGATCCTTACAGGGCTGCAAACAACACCCTGGGAACGCCTCACGCCTCCGCCCCCACCTCGGCTGCGCAGCACCTGCCACCGGCCGCGGTGCATCCACCGGCACCCTCGATCGCTTCGCGGGCATCCGCGGCATCGCGTGCTGACGCATTTGGCGCCACACCCTTTGGCCCGGAACCGTCGGCACAGCGTGAATTGTCGCGACGCTTGGGTGGCAACGAATTGGCCGTCGGTCAAACCGCTGTTGCCTCGGAATTGCCCGGCATCCGTGTTGTCACCCACGGACCGAGCAGCGTGACGATCCGACAAAACCATGAATTTGAAATCCGCGTCGAAAACCGTGGTTCGATCGACGCCTCGGGCGTCATGATTCGTGCCTTGGTGCCCAACTGGGCGGATGTCCGTGGACAAAGCACTTCGCGTGGCGAAGTCGAAAGCAAGCCTTTCGAAAGCAATGATCGCTTGGTATGGACATTGGAATCGCTGCCGGCCGGAACGACCGAACGTATGCTGGTTCGGCTTCAAGCGAATCGCAGCGGAACCCACGGATTGGACGTCGATTGGACGCTCGTGCCGCAAAAGAGCATCGCCCGGATCGAAGTCCGCGAACCAAAATTGGACCTGCAAATCGAAGGGCCCGAAGAAGTCGTCTATGGCCAATCGCAAACTTACAAAGTGCGTGTATTGAACCCCGGTGATGGCATCGCCCCCAACGTCGTGTTCACGCTAAGCCCGAATTCGTCGACGCCCCAAACCCAACGCATCGGCGACATTCCCAGCGGCAAAGAAGCCCAGTTCGAAGTCGAACTCACCGCTCAAGATTTGGGTGATCTGAAAATCCATGGTCTCGCTTCCGGCGACTTGGATTTGAAAGCCGAGGCAGAAAAATCCATCCGTGTCTCAGCCGCCCAACTCGAAGCCGTGTTTGCCGGTCCTGAATTGAAGTATCAGAACACCGATGCCATGTTCCATCTGGAAGTCACCAACACCGGCACCGCGACCTGTAAAAACATCGAAGCCAGTTTGGCCTTGCCGCCAGGCATTCGCTACATCGGCGGCATCGAATCCGCCAAACAACGTGTCTCCAAACTGACCTGGGAAATCGAATCGCTGCCGCCGGGTGCGACCCGCGACTACGAATTCAAGTGTGCGATGATCTCGCCCGGCAAGCAAACGTTCGCGTTCGACGCCCATGGATCAGCGGCTGGCAAGACAGCGGTCGCGCTCGACACGCAAGTCGAATCGATCGCCGACTTGGTGATGACCATTCAAGACCCCGCCGCACCCGCGCCGGTGGGTTCGGAAGTGATCTATGAAATCGTGATCAAAAACCGTGGCAGTCGTCAAGCCAAAGAGGTCCGCGCCATTGCACAATTCAGTAACGGCATCGAACCACGACGCATCGAAGGTCACAGCGGTCAAGTCCTGACCGGTCAAGTTCTGTTTGATCCGATCACTTCGATTCGCGCCGGTGGCGAAGTCCGGATCCGCGTGATCGCCGAAGCGGAATCGGAAGGCCATCATCGCTTCCGCACCGAGATCCGCTCGGGCGAAACCGTGCTGGTTTCCGAAGAAGCGACTCAGTTTTTGAACAAACGCAGCGAACGCGTCAGCCGACGCAGCAGCAGTTCCAACCTGCGTTAGGTCTGAATCGCCACAGTGACCCGGCGCCTCGCGCTTTCGGCCAGCCGTTTATCGGCTGGCCCGCTCGGGCGAGGCCATTTGTAGATTCACCATCGATTGATAGCGACCGCCGTCGGCCAGCAATTCTTCGTGCGTGCCGACTTCGATCACGCGGCCATCTTCCATGACAACAATCTTGTCGGCCCCGCGAATCGTGCTCAATCGGTGTGCGATCACAAACGCCGTGCGGTCTTGCAATAATTCTTCGAGTGATTGCTGAATCAATTGTTCGCTTTCGCTGTCCAGATTGCTGGTCGCTTCGTCCAGGATCAGAATTTTGGGGTCGGCCAAAATCGCTCGGGCAATCGCCAGTCGCTGCCGTTGACCGCCGGACAGTTTGACGCCGCGTTCACCGATGATGCTGTCGTATCCTTCTGGCAGTTTTTCGATGAATTCATGTGCCGCCGCAGCTTGGGCGGCCGCGATCAACTCCGATTCGGTACAGTCCCGTCGTGCATAGGCGATGTTGTCGGCAATCGTACCGTCAAACAAGAACACCTCCTGTTCCACCATCCCCAATAGACTGCGATAGCTTTCCAAATTGATGTCGCGCAGATCACGCCCATCCAACTGGATGCTGCCGGCACCGGGATCGTAAAACCGAGCGATCAAATTGGTCAGCGTTGTTTTCCCGGCACCACTGCGACCGACCAAGGCAACCGTCTGGCCGGGCGAAACATCAAGATTGATCCCGTCCAGCACGTTGGTCTCGGTGCCCGGATAGCGGAACGATAGATCACGAATCTTGATCTCGCCCCCCGCTGTCGTTTTACTGACGTGAACCGCGTCCGGACGCGTCGGCAATTCGCTTTCGACTTCCATCACGTCCAGAATCCGATCCAACCCGGCAAGGTTGTTTTGGAACCCAACGGCGCTACCGGCCAAGGTGGCCAACGGGTCCAACAACATCGTCAGGTACACCAGGAACATCATCATGTCACCCAACGTCAGTCCGCCGTGGATGATTTGGTAGCCGCCGTAGAGCAACAATCCGGTGGAAGCCAACGGGATAATGACCTCCCAGATCGTTTCGATGATTCGCGTCCACCACCAGGTATACAGTTGCTGGCGGACCAAAAATCCGCCTTCGCGAACAAACTTGGACGACTCGTTGCGGGACCGTGAAAACGTTCGCACAACGCGAATCCCACCAAACGTCTCGGTGGCTCCTGCGTCGATTCGTTGTCGTTGTTTGCGGATATCGCGATACAGCGGGCGGATCCGATTGATCCAGGTCCGATGGGTCGCCCAGACGATCGGCAACAGCAACAACCCGCCGACCATCAGTTTCCAATCGACGAACATCAGGATGACCAAGCTGCCGACAAACTGCACCACCGCCCGCCAAGGGTTGTACAGCATCGAAAAAATCAACTCGGCGACACCGCCGGCATCCTCGCGGATCAGGCTGGCCACCCCACCGGATTTCAGATCGTAAACCTGACCCAGCGGCAATCGAATCGCATGCTCGAACACGCGACGACGCACTGTGATTTGAGTCTGGTTGACGGCTTTGGTCGCCGTCCAGCGGCTGAACAAATGCACGATGGTCCCCAACAGGGTGACGACCACCACCGTGACCGCGATCCACACCAACCGCAGCATCTTGTCGCTCGGCACGGCAAACGAATCGAGCCACGTCGGCAATGGTTTGGGTGGATCGGTCAGGACACAATCGATGGCTAATTTGGTGCCCACCGGTGGCACCAAACGCAATCCGATCGCAATCGTCAAAAACAACAGTGCGACCACAATTTGCCGCTGATGCGGGCCAATCAGCCTCCAAAATTCACGAATCAGTTCCCAAAACCCACGCTCGCGGGTCCCCAACTTTTGCGCGGGACGGTCTGGGCCGCGGTGGCGCGGCGGAGGTTCGTTGGAGGCGATTCGTTGGCGAACCGTTTCTCGATACGTGGCAAAACGGCGGCGACTCGTAGGTATTGGCATGCTGTATTGGTAGCGCCCCATAGACTCACTGGCAAGGGCGCCACGCTGCACCTGGCCTACCGGATCCTCCAAACGCCGGGACGGACCGGATGCAACTGCACCCCATGCTCTTGCTCCCATCGATTGATGAATGCGTCGGCGCCGTCACGGCCATCGACCACGATCGAAATCCCCTTGTCACTGATCCACTGGCGGACCTCTGCCACGTCGACACGATCCATCAATCCATAGACCCGTCGTCGATCCGCCAGAAACCCATCCCCGCGGTGGAACCAGGCAAAGGCTTCGACGTAGGGGTCCGACCAAAAAACGCCCTGCCGGATCAACCAATAATGCCGCGTCGTTTCACCATCGAGCAACAACACGCGATCGTCGTGATTCAGATAGTCGGGTCGCATGTCGGCTAGCGTTCGACGCCAAGACACCAGATCCGATTCTTTGCGTCGCAGCTGCATGGCATCGGATTCGGCATCCAACATACTGTTCAATCCGCGCACCAACACCAATGGCGATCGCCGTTCGAAACGCGCCATGCCAGCGGCGAAAACGATCCACCATAAAATCCCGAGTCCCACGACGCGGCGAATCCGCCGAGGAATCCAGATCGCAAACATCATCGCGACCACGGTCAACGCAATCGGATAGGCAAACCAGTGCAGGCGTTCATAGCCGGCGGTGTAATGTGGAAAACGTGTCAAAAATTCCGCCGACACCCACCACATGCCGCCTAGCATCAGCAGCGAGATCAAACCGGACACAAACACGCGTCCAAGCCCCGGCCCGTGGGCGCAACCCACCCACCGAATCGCAATCGCAATCAGCGCGACAGGCAGCATTGCCAACAGCCCGCAACCGAGCAACAACGACTTCTTCAGGTGCAACCGTCCGGCCGTCCATGCGGTCGTGTCGCTGGGCAATCCACTGCCAGCAATGGTGTTGTAGAAACCCACCCAGTAGTGCAGCGGGCGCCCCTCCAGCGATTGATCGTAGTCCAAACGGATGATGTCCTGAATCTGCTGATGATTGCTTTGTGCGTCGCCGATCGCGATCACCATCACAAACAACCCCAATGCCGCGGCCAGCGCGCCCGCCGCGCGGCGACATTGCCGGCGGTCTTGTGGCATGGCCAGCACCAGCACGGGGATCGCCAACAACAGCAGGTAAACGGCGGTCAGCGGATGAAATCGAACAATGGCGGGGAACAGGCCCAACAGCGGTATCAAATAGCGCGAACGGCCGCGAATCCAACCGGCCGTCAAACAGGCCACCGACGGCAACAGAAAGAACAACGCAAAATCTTTGTCCAACAGCAGATTGTTCGTGATGCGAAAGGAGTAGTTGAACGCCGTGTAGTTGCGATACCACAGCACCACAGGACCTAGAATTGCCAACAACACCACCGCATACGATGCCCGCCGTCTGGTCAGCGAGCGAATCGATTCCAACAAACACAACAACACTGTCATCGCGACCGGAATCGTTGCGTAGCGCAACAACACCTGGTCGACCGCGACACCACTGCAATGCGCCAGCAAACAGGGCACCAAGTGCCAGTAGTGTGCGTTCCACCGCGGCATCACCTGGTCGACGCCCATTGCCGACATGCCGATGGTTGTGACACGCAGTGTTTGCTGGGCCAACATATCCTGTTGCTGTAGCATGAACTGGTGAATGTCGTTGGAACGTGGCGTCCGATAGACACAGACCACAAACAACACCAATGCCAACACGATCCAGCCGTGTGCAGCGGGAAAGCGAATCTGCGGCAGCAGACGATGCCGCAGCACACGCCAACGATCGATCATCCCCATCACGATCGCCGCTGCCCACAGCATCAGATAGGCGTTCATCGAAATTCCGATCCAGCCACCCACGGCAACGATCCAACCGTGCACTGCGATCGAGGTGAGCGCCGCCGCCCAATAGCGGCGTAGCCAGGACGTGTGGTTTCCGATCCAGCGAGGGGCGATTGTCCATCCGAGCAACAAAAATCCGGTCCACGCAAGCTGCACGCGGATGTCCGCCATGTTCCCAGGTCCGATCGCAAGCGTTGCAATCAACAACAAACATTGCAGCGCAAGCAGAGCGGCAAGATCGCGAACGAGAGGCATCAGCAAGGGTTGGATGGAGACAAGGGATGGGGAAAGAATGCTACACTGGATGACACTGCGCACGGTAGGCGTGCACAGCCAAAGGTAGCGGACAATCGATTCTGCGTAGTCGAGAAGGACCAGAGATTTTCATGGCGGCATTTTGGCGTGCAACGATTCAGCGGTCGCTAGCCGGGTGCCTGCTGGGTTCACTGCCCCTGGTTTTGCTGATCGTCGGCTGCCAAGACAACGATCAAACCGTCGAAAGTTCGACCGACCGCCGCGCCACCGACTCGCGATTGTCATCACAAGCGAGCACGCCCAATGCGTTGCCGTCATCGATCGGCCAAACTGCAATAGCGGCGTCCCAAGGTGTCGACCAGGATTCTCGATCCCCCGACGCATTTGCCGGGCTGGAAAAAGCCTACTTTTCGAATCTCGAAGCCGGAAACTGGGACGCGGCTGAATCGGTCGCGCGCGGAATGGCCGAACAGTTTGCCGATCGCGCCACGGGCCATCGCTACCTGGCCCGACTGCTGTCCTCACAAGGCCGTCGCCAGGAAGCCAGTGAAAGTGTTCGACGACTGCTGCGAATGGGTGCGGCCGACGCCCGCGAGGTCCTCAGTTTGATCGATGTTTCCGGGCCCTTCCAACTGGTCTCCTTTGACCGTTGGCTGTCCACTGCGGATCCGGGACTGTTTGCACTCGGCGCGGCGCGACAAAGTTACATCGCCGAAACCGACCCTGATGCCGCACTCGAATATCTGGACGGCATGCCATCAACACTGCAGTCACACCCCAGCGCCAGTGCCCTGCGAGGGCGGATCCTGGCCGAGACCAAACGTGATGCTGCCTATCAAAACTGGTTGGCAAACGTTCCCGATGGCATCGACGCACAATCCGACTACTGGGCCGCCGTGGGGACATGGCAACAACACCACGGTCGCTCGCAAGCGAGTTTGGGACCACTGGTCCAAGCCATCCAGATCGATCCCACCGACCGCAAAGTGCTTCGATTGATCGCAACAGCACTGACGGATATCGGACAAGACGCACGAGCCGGGACGATCCAAACGGCACTGGCGAAATTGGACACGGTGTTTCGCAAATCCGGCGTGGCCGATGCAGCCGACGCCTATGAAATCGGCACCACTCTCGAATCGCTGCTACGACCCTGGGAAGCCCTCGGCTGGTACCAGGTGGCCGGACAACTATCCGACCCGCAAAATTTTGACCCTCGTTCGCTCGCTCGCCGAGCGGCGGCGGTGCGACAGTGGGAATCACGTTCCGATCCCCAACAAATTCGCGTCGCGCGAACCAAGAAGTTGCTGGGATTCGAACCGACCGACTATCCGTTGCCCCAGCAATTCCCAGACGCGGGAAATCAAGCCCCCACACTGAACGCGTCCTTGGATCCTCCGTCGGCCAATCAAACTCCCTTGCGTCTGCGTGATGTGGCATCCGAAGCGGGGATTCAGACAGCGTTTGTCAGCGGCTACAACACCGAAACAATCGATTTCTATCTGCATCAAGCCAACGGTGGTGGACTGGCCGCATTGGATTTTGACCGCGATGGGTCCAGCGATGTGTTTGTGGTGCAGTCCGGCGGTGACCCCAACCGCCCTGGCGATTCGCAACCCAACGAATTGTACCGGCAAACCAGCGAACTGGTGTTCCAGCGAGTGCCCGTCGCGGCCGGTGTCGACGCGTGTGATTTCGGCCAGGGGGTCTGCGCCAGTGATTTGAACCAAGACGGATTCGTTGATCTGATCATCGCCAACATCGGTCGTAATCAAATGCTGATCAATCAAGGCGACGGGACGTTTCGTGACGTCACGTCAAGTCACTTCCCCGCGATCACGAATTGGACCAGCAGCGTCGGCGCCGGAGACCTGGACGGCGATGGTTTACCGGATCTGGTTGAAGTCAACTATGTCGATGATCCACGGGTGTTTCAACAAAAATGCCAGGGCACGGTGATCGCCTGTGTCCCACAAAGTTTCCGCGCTGCCAAAGACCGATTCCTAAAAGGCACCGCCGATGGCCGTTTTGTCGTCTCCGACACTCTCGTCCAGGGCGACGTTCCCGCCGGTTATGGTTTTGGTTTGGTGATCGCGAACTTTGACGATCGCCCAGGCAACGAAGTGTTTATCAGCAACGACGGTGACCTGAATCATTTTTGGCAAACCACACTCGACACCTCCGCCGGCGGCGGATTGATCGAAGCGGCTGGGATCCGTGGCTGTGCGATCGGATCGTCGGGAATCAGCGAGGCCTGCATGGGGATCGCCTCCGCCGATTTTGATCATGACGGGCGATTGGATTTAGCGGTCAGTAATTTCCACAAAGAACCGTTGAATTTATTTTTGCAACGGCGTCCGGGGGCGTTTGTCGACGACGCGATGCGACGGGGTGTCGACGTGCCCAGTCGGTCGGTGCTGGGGTTTGGCCTGCAAGCGGCTGATCTGGACAACGACGGTTGGCAAGACCTGTGCGTGCTGAACGGCCATCTGTATGACTACCAACACCAGGGCATTGCCTATCGCATGCGGCCGCAATTGTTTCGCGGTTCAAAGATCGGTTTCCGTGAGCAAACGGCGACCGACCAGCCGCCCTATTTCAATACACCACGACTGGGCCGAACGTTGGCCCAAGCCGATTTCGACGGCGACGGACGAGTCGATTTACTGGCCAACCACTTGGACGCCAACGTCGCGTTACTAAAAAACGACACCGACGCGGGAAACTGGATTCAGCTGGAATTGATCGGCACGACAAGTGATCGAAATGCCGTGGGCGCCGTCGCAGAAATCATCGTCGATGACGAAACTCTGTCCGCATGGGTGACCGGCGGGGACGGATACATGTGCAGCAACCAGCCCGTGCTGCACATTGGACTGGGCGACCATGACCAGGTCGATCAACTGATCATCCACTGGCCAAGCGGCAATGTCCAATCGATGCGCCAGCTGCCGATCAACCAGCGTCTGAGCCTGTGGGAACCCTAGTCTTCCGCCGCAGCTTGGTATTACTGACGTTTGCATCAAGGAAAACAATCCAGTGAATGACATCGCTCCGCGATTGAGAGCCGGCGGGGAACACGCGTGATTGAGTCGCGGAGCGACGGGAGTCGGTAGCCTGGTGACGTCAGCCCCAGGCGTTGATCGTCAAATAATATCAACGAGCCCCGGGTGAAATCCTGCAGTAATACAATCGACGTCCCCAGCGTCACCTACACATCCACTCCACCCGGAAATTGAGCTGCGGTAGAATACTAGTACTCCGTCAACTTTTTATCTTAGGATGGACCGCTGTGCGTACAAAGGACTTCCAGTCCGACGGTACCGACCAAGCGAATCAATGCTTCCGGTGTGGACGTATCCAACGTCCTCTCCTGGCATTGATCCTACTCCTGTCCGCTGCTGCCGCGGTGTTCCTGCTGGTGGCATCACAAGCCGGCAGGAACGCCCCCTGGGCAAGCGGCCAGGTAAGCTTCACCGCGGACCGGCAAGATTTTCAGTTGATCAATCCGGGGCAAATACTCAAGGGCGTGTTGACGGTGACCAACAACCAATCCACCCCGATCTCCATTTCGGCCATTTCGACCAGTTGCGATTGCACTGCCGTGACACTGGCCAGCGGGCAACAGATTGAATTTCCCCATCCGGTTGCCCCCGGCCAATCACTCCCACTGAACGTGCAGATTGACACCGAACATGCGGAAGGGAAACAGCAGGTTCGAGTCGCCGTTCAATACACCGACCCTGATCCGCACGACAGGGTCACAACCTTTGCCTACACCGCACCCCATAAACCGCGCGTCTATCCCACCTTTTTGTCCGTGCCCGAAAGCGGCCGCGCGGAACCACTTCGATTTTGGGTGGGTGGACTGGCGGCAGATCCGATCGAGATCCAGGACATCGAGTGCAGCAATCCGCGTGTCCAAACCGAAACAATTGCGGTCCAACCAGATGGGGAAATCGAACTCGACGGCATACCGTACGCCGGTTGGATCCCGGCGTATGAAATACGTTTACAGTTGGACGCGGCGGATCGCGAGCCGTTTGTCGTCAAACTACATCTGAAAGAAATCGAAACGCCGCTTTCGGTCAACGTGACCTTTGCCGGCGAAGAAGGACTGACGCTGAAACCAAAATCGTGCACGTTGTGCGAGGGATCCAGGGGCATGCGGATTGTTGAACTGCAAGGCCTGTCGGCAGAGATGATCGTTGGTATTGAGAATCAATCTTCGGCGACGATCACGCTGTTGCAGCGCGGTGCGACCATGGCCTTTTACCAAGTCAGCGCGGCAGAGCATTCAGAGGGCCGCAAGCCGCAGGAACAGATCCTTTTCACCGCCAAGACCGACATGGATCAATCGCAACAATCCGTCACATTGCCGATCCACTGGGACTGTGGGCAGTGAAGCCCCCGGCGTCAACTACTGCAGCGAGGGACCGATGGGTTTGGCTTCGGACGAAAGTTTGTTGATCAACTTTGTCAGTTCATCATCGAGTGTCTGCATCAACGGGTCGCGAACGCCTTTGGGTGGCCGAGCGGTGTCGACCTCGATCGCCGGAGCCACTTCGATCACGGCTTTCAATCGCATCGAGTTGTTAGCTTTTCCGTTGATCGATTCCTGCATTCGCTGAATGGTTTCCACAATTCGCGTGTCCGTGGCTTGGCCATCAATCAGGTAGCTATCGGGATACGACGCAAGGTCTTGGGCGAAATCCGCGGCGTCAACGTAGCGATGCATCTTGTCACGGATCGGCGGACTTTGGTCGGACTGGAAATACAATGCGGACACCTTCGAACGAATCTGTCGGACGCGTTCGCGGACTTCGGACGATGACGAGTGAAGCCCCATTTCGGCTTCGGTCGACGACAACAGGGTTTCGATCAATCTGTCCCGTCGATTCGGCAGATCACCTTGGCTGGTCGAACCGGTGTACTGAATTTCCTTGAGCGACAACATCGCTTCGGCCAAACGAACGGTCCGCTGGCGGGTGTCACGCGGGGGCATCCGATGCCAACCCAAACGCCGCTCGAATTCATCCAGCTGAGCATTGGCCCAGGGCTCGACCGGGTCCATGCACAGATACTTGATTCCGATCGGATGGATGACGACTTTGCCACTGCCCGCGGTGGCCCGTGTCGCATCGTCGGCAAATCGTTTGGCGCGTCGTTTGGCAGCCGTCCGGGCGATGAATGCGACGCCATCAAGCAACGGTTTCAGCTGGTCATTGGTGCGATTGGTGGTGCCCTCGGGAAAAACAATCAGGGGCCGCGCCCCGTCGATCAAAATCTCAATCGCAGTTTCCAACGATTGCCGATCATTGCCTTCGCGAAAAATACTGAATGCTCCCATGCGACGAATCGCAAACGCATCCAACCAGCCTTCGTTAAACAAATGCCAAGACGCCATCGCGTGCACATGAATGCCCAAGCGTCGCGCCAACCAACCCATCACCAGCGGATCGGCATAGCGGCAATGATTGGGCGCCAGAAGCACGCTGTGACCGGCGTCCAGCGAAGCCTTTAGCAGATCGGTTTCGCGCAATTCGTAGTCGACGACACCTTCTTTCTTGGCCAAATAGCGGTCATAGATTCTCAAACGTTGGACCAACCACGGCCAAACGGTACTACGAATCGGCGGCACAAATTCGTAGGGTCGCTCGAAAACGACTGTCATCAGCAAGACGTGGGGCAAGAGAAAATGAAATCAGACAAAACCGTGTCGTCGCAACGATCAGAAGCGTTGACGGTTCCCAAGTCTAGAGAGCCCGAGCAAGTCTGGCTATTACGTCCCGGTGACACGAGCCAGGAAAAAACCAAGCCCGAGCGCGACGATAAAGAAAGCGATCATCAGGGCGGCGACCAACATCTTGTCGAGTCCCTTTTCCTTTTTGACCGCTCGATTGCTGCGACTGACACCACGGTAGACGCCGGATTCATCACCGACGTTGACGCTGGATTTCCCCTCCGACCGCTCGCCGATGCGCGACCGTCCACTCAATCCCGATAACCCATGGGGACCGGATCCGGAATAGCCCGATTCGACTTGCAGATCCAGGAAACTGCCTTCGTTGAAATCGATTTCACGACGTTGAACGTTCACCAACCGACCGCTATCGCTGGGACTCAGACCTTCGCCGCGAATCAACCGACTGCGACTGCTCGCCAGCGTGTCTTCGTTTTTATTAGACACCGTGTCGCCACCGGTATTGCGGCGGATCACATCGTCATCCAGGGAAATCGACGACGACCCTAAACCATCACCATCGGGTCGATCTCCTAACCCGATGGTCACCTTTTGACCGCGCGGCACCTTGGCGACAAACCGTTCCAACACCTCCGCCACATCGGTCGCCGTTTGGTAGCGATACTTTGGATCTTTCTGAATCATTTTGACACAGATCCCTTCCAACTCGCCCGGGCAACTCGGACGAATCGTTCGAATCGGTTGCGGCATCTCTTTTTGATGCATCGCGATCCGCTGTGCCAGCGTGCCTTGATTGAAAGGCGGGCGACCGGTCAGCAGGTAATACATCGTACAGCCCAGCCCGTAGATGTCGGCGCGATGATCGACCGAGTGGCTGTTGAGCGCCTGTTCGGGGGCCAGGTAGTCGGCGGTTCCCAACACGTTTTCGTTGTTGGCCACGGTCAATGACTCTTCCTCTTGAGCCCCCATCAGCGCCAAACCCATGTCCAGCAAACGCACCGAATGTTTGGAATCGAGCAGCAAGTTGGCCGGTTTGACGTCTCGATGGATCACGCCTTTTTCATGGGCATGTGCCAACCCGCGTGCGGCTTGAGCGATCACACCGGCAGCGGTCGATGGATCGAGCGGTCCGTCGCGTTTGACCAGCGCTTGCAAATCCAAACCATCCACATATTCCATCACGATGTAATGGATGTCGCCTTCGTTATCAATGTCATAGGCGCGGACGATGTTGGGGTGACTGAGCGAAGCGATCGCTTTGGCTTCGAGTTGAAACCGAGCCAGATAGGATGAGTCCGAAACACGCTTCTTCGGCAATACCTTGATCGCACGCTTGTCATGCAATTTGGTGTGCTCGGCCAGATACACACTGCTCATCCCGCCGGTGCCGATGTGACCGAGCAGTTTGTAATTGCCCAGAAAGAAGCCTTTGTATTTGCCGTTGAGCAGTTTTTCGTTGTGCCACTGCGTCAACATGTTGTTCTTTTCGAACAGCTGAGCCAACGTTTTGACATCTGGCGGCAGCTTGCCACCGAAGTGCTCCCGAACCTTCTCCACCAGCCGCTTCGATTTGGCCGGATCGACCAAGCGACTTTTCTCGACCAACTCAAGGTATTTATCGGGCGACGGTACTGACATGTGCGTCCGTTCGGGAAGTCAACTCGGGTGGAGCATTCGGGTGACGTGAGAAGTTTACGAAACAATTTCTCCGCTTGGAGAGCCAATCAGGCTCCGATAAAACGGATTTTGTAGAAATCTTCCGCCGCGACATGACATCCGCACCATCGCAGCGGTGATTCGGCGCAATCTCTTATCGTAACCGCAATGGCACAGTAGAACACTGAAAACCGGCCCCGGAACGCCGCTTTGCAAGGCTCTTTGGGTGTGGTTCTAGCGGTCGTAACCAACGGGCTGTGCCAACCGCGCCACAGCCAGGCCGAAGTTTTGAAGTTGCGATTTGATGGTAACCCGACGCGTGAGCGAGGGATTTAGGCTGTCAATGGGATCCCTGGCTGACGCGTCGGGTTACCAAAAACCAATACCTGACGCAAAACCGCTGGCTCCAAAACTGACGCCTCGGGCTACCAAAATCGATTGCCTGATGCAAAAACGCAACTTCAAACCGCCGATGCCGGGGTGCTCAAAACCAGGCCGACCATCCCATAATGGAAGCGATCTCCATCCAACCAGCCGCCCCCCGGACCACCATGGCCATGCCCCCAGACGTCGATCGAACCTGCCGACTGGGGCTGATGGCCAAGCACTGGGAACCGGGCAAAGTCAAAACGCGACTGGGGGCAACGATCGGAATGCAGCGCGCCGCCAAACTCCACCGACTGTTCTGCGAACACCTGACGCACGCGCTGGCGACGGCCGCAGATCGCCGGTCCCTGGTGATTTCCCCGCCGCAGAGTCGAGGCGAATTCGAATCGTTCTCCCCGACCGGCTGGGACGTCGAAATCCAATCCGAGGGCGACCTGGGCAGACGCATGCAAACCTGGTTTGAACAATCCGCCGCTGCCGCCGCGCCGTCGGTGGAGAATGCGCCGCCGGTCGATGGCGTGCTGATTGGTGCCGACTGCCCGCTGATTTCGACCGCTCTGATCGGGCACACACAGCGGTTGCTGTCCGACCACGACGTCGTGTTGGGCCCGGCCGTCGATGGCGGCTACTACCTGATCGCACTCCGCGACGGCTGGTGCGAACGCTATCAACCATTGACCCATCAAATGCCGTGGAGCAGCGCGGATGTGTTCACGACCACCTGCACACGAGCCGAATCGGCGGGACTCTCCGTGGCGGTGCTGACACCGATGGAAGACATCGATACCGAATCGGAACTTGATCGTTTGAGGACTCAACTGCGCCAGGATTCCAGCGATGCGGGTGGCCAAGACCTGCTGCAATCGATCGAGCGCATCATGCAAAATGGAGTCCAGACATGAACACGCAAGTCGCAATCATCGGCGCCGGGGCGATCGGATTGTCGCTCGCTTACGAATTGTCACGACGTGGTCGCCAAGTCACGGTGATTGAACGTGACCCAGTCGATTCCCTGCAGCATTCGCAGACGCAGTCATTGGGCAAGACACGCTCGGCTACCTCACTGGCGGCGGCCGGTATTTTGCCACCAGCAAACTTGGATCGATCCACCGATCCGATCGATCGCCTACGCGGTCTAAGCCACCAACTGTTTCCTGAGTGGACGGATCGGCTGCAGCGAGAATCAGGCATCGATTCCGAATTGATTCGTTGTGGCGGTTGGTACCTGGCCGACACGATCGGCGAAGTCGCATCGATGGCTGGGATGGTTTCCTATTGGAACGAATTGGCGATCGAGTGCCGGGAAATGTCGCTGCAGGAATTGGTGCGCCGTGAACCGGCCATGCAGTCCTGGTCACAGCGTGATGGCCTGGCCAAAGCCTGGTGGGTGCCCGATGAATACCAGATTCGCACCCCTCGTTATCTGGATGCGCTGGCAATTGCCTGCGCCCGCCAAGGCGTCGAATTTCTGGACCGTGCGAAAGTCGTCGACTTGGACGATTCCCGCGGCCATGCCACGCTAACGCTGCAGTGTGAGCGTAGCGCTGAACAAACCATCCAAGTCGATCAAGCCGTGGTGTGCGGTGGCAGTTGGAGCGGTTTGCTGGCCGAGCGATTGCGGCTCTGCCAAAGCATCGTGCCGGTCCGCGGGCAGATTCTGTTGCTAAAAACCGAGACCGCAATGATGACCAGTGTCATCAACGTCGGCCATCGCTATTTTGTCCCCCGCCGCGACGGCTATGTGCTGGTCGGATCTTGTGAAGAAGAAGTCGGGTTCCAACACGGCACCACGCCTGCCATCTTGCACGACTTACGCAGCTTTGTCGCTGACACCTGTCCGCCACTTGCCCAAGCGCGGCAGGTCAGCGCCTGGTCGGGTTTGCGGCCGATGACGTTTGATGGATTTCCGATGTGTGGCAAACTGCCCGATAGCGAATCGATCTACGTCGCCACAGGCCACTTTCGCAGCGGCATTCATCTGTCGCCCGGCACAGCGGTTTGCATGGCCGATTTAATGTGCGGCCAAATTCCACCTCTTGATTTAGCCGCCTTTCGGGTCGGCAAACAACAATCGCATGAACATTGACACCTACGATTCGGACGCCACCCTCGATCCACCGGGAACCATCGCTGTTGTCGGCGCCGGACCACTGGGCATTGAAGCAGCCCTTTACGGTCGCTACCTGGGCTATGACATCACGCTATTGGAATCCGACCAAGTCGCCAGCTCGCTGGTCGATCAAATCGGCCAACCGATTCCGATGATGCCCGATCGCTGCGTGTCACCGTTGGGACTGGCCGCACTCAAAGCTCAATCCGGATCCGACATTCCGCTGACCCTACCGACCATGATCGACCAGTGGATCAACGAAATTTGGTTGCCGCTGACGCAAACGGATTTATTACGAGGCCGACTGCGGTGCCCGGCGCAAGTCATCGCGATCGAACTGGCACCGGTCGAATTGGATCAGGAACAGGACGCAGAGGACGACGACCAAGACGAAATCCCACCTGACTTTCGTTTGCGAATTGCGGGCCAAGATCCGCTGGATGTCGAAGCCGTGATCTTGGCGACCGGATCCGTGTCATTGGAAAACGGGGCAGGGCAGGGCGGTACCGATTCGATCCCCTGTTCCTTTACGCGGCCCGCCGACTACTTGTACCAAATCGGAACGTCAGCGAGCGGCAATGCCGAAACCGACTATTGGGCCGGACTGAAACAGATCGTCGCCGTCTATGCGTCACTGGCCGGTCGTGATGACCTGGATCTGTACCGACCCGACAGGGGCTGACCCCAAAAAGTGCCCGACACAAGTTGTGTGAAGAGGATTTCTCCGACCGGTTTTGTTCGTCGCGGAAAACCGTCACCCGAGTCGGATAAATCCTCCACACCAGCGCCCCACCAGCGCCGCCCAAGTTGAAACTGGACTTGATTTGTGACGGCAATTCGGCGAAAGGATTGGATTAGGTTCGTTTTGATCCTCCGTCCCTGACTCCGTTGATCCCCGATCCCGTTGATTCCGCCATGGTTTGCTGCCGATATCGCCTGCTGGTTTGCCTGGCCATCACACTGGTTTCTCAGAACTGGCATTCGGAGCAGGTCACGGCGCAGAACTCGGTCGTGCAATCAGCCTACGTGGTTCATGCCGACAGTTCCCAACCGCTGCCGCAAACGGTCGCTAAACCGCAATTCACCGAAACCTCTCGAGGCGAGTTCCCTGCGTTGGTCGTGCCGACCGAAGACGCTGAAATCGATGAAGCAGGACTGACCAATGAGTTTGCCGCACCGATCGTGACCACCGTCAGTTCACTGCTGGTCGTGCTGGCGATTTTCGGCGGCCTGGTATGGCTGTCGCGTCGCTACGGGGCGACCACTTCCGCACCGGGGTCGTTGCCCGAGGACGTGTTGAAAAATCTTGGCAGTTCGATGGTCGACTCAAAAAACCGGGTGACCTTTTTAAAGGTCGGCCAGCGGATTCTGGTGATCGGACAAGCGGCCAACGGCGATCCGCAAACGTTGTCGGAAATCAGTGACCCTGACGAAGTCCATCGAATCACCAATCGCTGTTTGGGCCGCCCCGAAATCGTCGGCCGGCGGACCAGCTTGAACAGTTCGGAGCGACCCACTAGTCTTGATCCCCACCGTCGCCAGTTGGCGTCCGGTTGATGCCTGCCTGATCGACCGAAATCGTTCCAGCCACCGGTCAGCGATGCCAAACGTAAACCCCTACAAACCCAGCGCTGATGATTCAACGCTGTTGGTGACGTTACCGCAGCACGGCCGCAACGCTTGGTCGATCACCAGCGCGATCATCTCGGTTGTACTGGGCATCGCCAGCTTTGCCCTGGGAGTGCTGGTCATGCTCGAAACAATCAGAATCGGGCGACAACAAGGCTACAACATCGAAATCGCTTACGGGTTGCTGACCGGCAGTGCGTTGATGGTCATCGGTGCGGCCTGGATCATCGCAGGTTGGCTTTACTGGAGACAGCGAAATCGGATCGCCACCGCGATCAGCGTGACCGTCATCACCGTCGGCGTGATCGGAATCCTGCTGTTGATGCTGGCCTAAATGTCGCTGAGATGCCGATCGGGCTGGCGCAGCGTCACACACCGCGACTGAGTTCGCGTAACAGTGGCCTGGCGAGTCCGGGGAATCGAATCAGCGCGTGACCGGCAAACCGACGCAGCAGACTGGATCGACAAGCCGTGGTGACGATCCGGCAGAGCCGTTTCTTCCTGTCCAATAGTTGCTGCAGTTCCAGTTGCCATTGGTCGCCAAGCAATCGCAAATCATTGGCAGTCGCGATTCGATTTGCCGCAGCGATTCCACTTGCCATGGCCCAGGTCATTCCTTCACCGGTGAAAGGCTCGACGTAGCCCGCCGCATCACCGATCGCGATCACTCGCGCGTTGCCAAAGCGACGTGTTCGACGCAGCGGAGGTGTGGTGATCACCGGCGAAACCGTTTGGAAGTCCGGCAAGGGGAGACCGCTGCGACCGAGGATCTGCTGCATTCGCGCCAGTGGATCGCCAATCGCATTGCCAATTGATCCTGGTCGCAGGGCTGCGGCGATGTCCGTTTGCCCATCGGCCAACTGCACCATACCGACATATCCGTCATCGTCGCATGCCATGTAAATCGCACCGGGACGTAGATCGTCGGATCTGGCGGTACAGGAAACACCGAATGGACCATGCGGGGCGTCGGTCCAGGGCAGCAATTCCTGCACACGACCGGCGGATAGCCCCGCGGCAACAACGACAGCGTCGAACTGTTTCTGCACCGTTTGACCGTCGTGCAGAAGTGTCACCAACACACCATCGGGCAGCATGCGATCGATCGTGCCTTGGGTCTGCATGGCGACCGCGGCGCCCGATTCAGCCGCCGCGTCGATCAACATCGGATCAAACACTTCGCGCGAGATCGCGACACCGATCGGCACTGGGATTTCGACGCGGCGGCCATCAAACGATGCGATCCAGCGATCCGTCACTTGACCGCGGGACAGCACCTGTTGCTTGAGCGAACACTGATCCAACAACCGCAGGCCTGCGTCGCTGACGCAACAGCCACAGACCTTGGCACGCGGAAATCGACTTCGTTCGACTAACGTGACGTTCACACGATGCCTTGCCAGCTCCAGCGCACAACTCGCACCGGCGATGCCGCCTCCGATCACCAAGACCTCCGCAGCACCACAGCGACTGGTTTCGGCGACCATCAATTCAGTCCCGGCTGACAAGCCTTCGAAGCCGGCAGCGTCGCCATGAATCGGCAGGGCAAGATTCGCCGCGCAGCCACCGGCGCATCGATGGCACGGGTCGCAAGGTAACGGAACTCCTGCAGCGTGTAGGCGCCTTGCACGCTGCGGATTGCGTCATGATGCACAACGTGTGAGCGTGACACCAATTGGGCGCCGGCGATCACCAAACCTAGATTCAATCGACTCCGCTCCAAATCGCAAACCACCACACGCTGCCCGGCGGCCGCCACCAACTTCTGTAGCAATCGAGTGGTGTCCGCTTCGTCCAGGTGATGCAAAAACAGCGAATTGGTGATCACGTCGAATCCGCCGGGTAAATTCCCATTCAAACAATCCTGCTGAATGGGATTCAACGACACGTTGGCTCGATTCGCATGACGCAATTGCTGTTCGATGGCAAAACCACTGATCTCCAACGTGGACATTTCAAGCCGCAGGCCCGAGAGTTTGGCACGCTTGGCCCAAGCGATCGGCAGATCCGCAGATCCAGAGGCAACGTCCAACACACGCAGCGTGTTGCGTCCGCTGTGCAGTGCGCAACGGACGAGCTGGCGGTACATCGATCCAGCGATTCCCGTCATGCGATTCAATCGCGCTAAACCAATCAAGGCATTTCGATGAATTCCATCCGGTAAATCCGGCTGGTCCATCAGTTCTGGCTGACGGTTGCGTGGGTATCGTGACAGTCGTTGAATCAATTGCAGTGCTCCGGTGTGATCGCGCAGAAACTCTATCGTAGCGACAAGCCGGCCTTCGTCGTTCGGTTTCGCTGCGTCGTTCGGTTTCGCTGCGGTGGCCGATGGCCTACATTTGTCCGTGGTACCACCATTGACATTGGTACCCGTCAGAGCCCAACGGTGCTGCGGCGATTCCCATCAACCTCAATTGGCGTCTGGATGAGCTTGGCGTTTTTGTTCGTTGCGGTGCTGCTACTAGCCGGTGTAGTAGTCCGTCAACGGCTGCGCGTCTTACAGCATCTGTTTATCCCCGGCTGTGTCGTCGCCGGCTTCATCGGTTTATTGGTGGTAACGCTGGCCGATCGACTGGGCAGCGAATCGGTTGCCCAAACCAGTGCAACGATCAATGAAACACTGGCGGGTTGGCCCGGGCCACTGATCGCAGTCGTCTTTGCGGCGATGATGTTGCAACCTCCGGCCGGTTCCGCGGGAAGCAACGATGATCGCCAAAACGATGAAACAACAGCCGGCAGTGTCGGACGCCAAGGCCTGATGGTTTGGATCATCGTGCTCGGTGAAACCATGGTCGGATTGTTGGCCACCTGGTTGTTGATCCAACCCCGCTACGACGTCCCCAATTCGTTTGGCATGTTGATTGAAACCGGGTTTGCCGGCGGGCATGGCACGGCCGCCGCGATGGGACAGGTCTTTTCCAGTCCCCAAGTCGGCTTGGATGCCGGGCTGGACTTGGGGCTACTGATGGCGACTTGCGGATTGGTCTATGGCGTGGTCAGTGGGATCGTTTGGATCAACGTCGGCGCGCGACTGGGTTGGCTCAAGTCAGCCGAAACCGCCGATCTGAAATCCACTGTCAAATCCGACCAGCGTAAACCGATCGGGTTCCAGACACTGACCTCTGACGCGATCGATCCGCTGTTGTTGCAAGTCGTCTGGATCGCGCTGGCTGTGGCCGCCGGGATGTTGTTGCAATCCGCGGTGATGTCGATCGCGGGATTCATCGACACTTCACTGGGAATCGGATCGACCGACGGCAGCGACGCCGCTCGAAAAGAACTGTCCAAGCGACTGTCGGCTTCCAATGTCCTGGATTTCCCACTGTTCATCTACAGCATGTTTGGTGGCTGGTTGGTCCGTTGGGGATTACACCAAATGGGACAATCCCAGCGTATCGATTCGGCCACGATCCAACGATTGAGTTCCACCGCGATGGAGATTCTGGTGGTTGCCGCGATCACGTCTCTCAAACCCAGTGCGGTGGCGCAGTTGCTGGGACCGTTTCTGATTCTGTTTGTCTGTGGCGCCATTTGGACAGCGTTTTGTTTGCTGGTGATTTCCCGCTGGGTGCTGCCGCGGGAACATTGGTTCGAACTGGGGTTGATCAACTATGGCATGTCGACCGGAACGACTGCGACCGGATTTGTGTTGTTGCGGGTGGTCGATCCGGAATTAAGAACGGCGGCGGCGAGTGATTATGCATTGGCCGCGCCCTTGTCAGCCCCCTTTATCGGCGGCGGAATCCTGACGATCGCTCTGCCGCTGGTGTTACTGGAACAGGTCTCAATCGTTTGGCCGGCGACCGTGATCACTGTGATCGTGGTGGCGCTGGTCGTGTTAGGACGGCGGATCGGCCGCGACGTGAGTTTGCCTGTGCTGGGCGATTCCTAGCCGGTTGGCTAGGATCGGGAGACAACTTTTCGTCGACCCCCATTCGCTATCGCAACGAGGGCAAGTTTGTCCGCCGCACCCGCCGCCACTGTCGATTACCCACCGCTACCGGCGCCGAATTTTCGTCAGCGCGTCGCGGTCTGGTCGATGATTCTGAAAACGTCGCTGGGCGAGCGACTGGTCTATCGCGGAGATTTCGCGTTGGGAACGCTGATGCGTTTCATGCCAATCATCACACAGATCTTTCTGTGGTACGCGGTCTATGATTCGATCGGGGCCGCCGAAGGCGATAATCCGGCGGAAATTGGTGGGTTTCGCTTTCGTGACATGGTGGCCTATTACCTGCTGACGATGATCGCCCGGGCTTTCAGCAGCATGCCCGGATTGGCATCCGGCATCGCCCAACAGATTCGCGACGGCGAAGTCAAACGGTACTTGATCCAACCGATCGATCTGGTCACGTTTTTGCTGCTGACGCGGGTGGCTCACAAGTTGGCGTATTACGTGATCGCGGTAGCACCGTTTGCGCTGGTGTTTTTCTTGGCTCGCGACTACTTCGTCGACGGTTGGCCGAGCCTGCCGGTGTTCCTCGCGTTCTGCGCATCGTTGATCATGGGATTCTTGATCGGTTTCTTTTTGGAAGCCGCCATCGGGATGATCGGATTCTGGTTTCTCGAGGTCAGTTCGCTGTTGTTTGTGATCATGTTGTTCAGCTTTTTTCTGTCCGGGCACATGTTTCCGCTGACGATGCTGCCCGAAGAGTTCCTGTGGTTCGTCAATTTTTTGCCGTTCAAATACTTGGCTTATTTTCCGGCCGCCATTTTCTTGGGCAAGATCCCCGAGGACCAATTGGCCATGGAGATGTGGATCGAAGTCGCTTGGTTGGTGTTTTTCATCATTCTGTGCCGCGTGGCCTATGCCCGTGGCGTCAAACGTTACAGCGGATTCGGAGGCTAGCCAGCGATGAATGAACTGCAACGCTACGGCCGAGTCTTTCTGACGTTCGCCCGCAACAGTCTGGTGCGCGACATGACGTTTCGGGCCAATTTTGTGCTGCAATGCGTCAGTAGTTTGGGTTGGACGGCGATGAACGTCGGCTTTTACCTGATCATTTTTGAACACACCACGTCGATCGGCCAAGACACCGGATGGGACCGCGATCGGTTCTTTTTGTTCATCGCCACGACATGGTTCATCAATTCGCTGGTGCAGGCGTTTTTCATGCCCAATGCACAGGAATTCAGCGAGATGATTCGTACTGGGGGGCTGGATTTTGCATTGCTCAAACCGATCGACACGCAATTCCTAATCTCGTTTCGCAAAGTCGACTGGAGCCAACTGTCGAACTTTTTTGCCGGGGGCCTGATCGCCGTCGTTTCGCTATGGAACCTGGCGCACCGCGAAGTCGATCCGATGATCCCCTCGGCGTTAACGGTCGCGCTGTATGTCCTGTTTTTGATCTGCGGCGTGATGATCATGTACAGTTTGATGATCGCGCTGAGCGCGACCAGTGTCTGGTTGGGACGAAACCAATCGCTGTACAATTTCTGGTTTTACATCACCAACTTCAGCCGCTATCCGATGGAAATTTACAACCACGGCTGGGGACGTCCGCTGTTCGGGCTGTTTACGTTTGTGATCCCGATCCTGTTGGTCGTCAACGTACCGGCGCGAATACTGGCCAAGCCGCTTTCACCGCGAGCCGACTGGGAATGGGCACTGGTCGCTTGGGCGGCCGTGGTCACGGTGCTCAGCTTATTGGCCAGCCGCTGGTTATTCCGCAAGAGCTTGCTCAGCTATCGCAGCGCCAGTTCTTAATCCGATGGACCGGCGACCAAGATTCCAAGTACGACAGAAGAGACTTTGATGGACATTTCCAAAGACATCGTTTGGCACGAGCAGAGTGTCGAACGCGCCAGCCGCGAACAGCGACTGGGGCAGTTGGGATGCGTGATCTGGTTCACAGGGCTAAGCGGCTGTGGCAAAAGCACGATCGCCAATGCACTGGACGTGATGCTGTCCACTGGCGGCAAAGCGACCACGTTGCTGGATGGCGACAACGTGCGGCACGGACTATGCGCCCCGCCGGCGGTTTTGCAGCAGGAACACGACCAGGCGTTTGCCGAACGATTCGGGCTGGGGTTCACCGCGATCGATCGCGAAGAAAACATCCGCCGGATCGGCAGCGTCGCGGCATTGATGGCGTCAGCCGGTTTGATCACGTTGACGGCGTTTGTCAGCCCCTATCGGCTGGACCGAGATCGCGTCCGCAAAATCGTCACCGCTGCCGGACGCCCGAGCGACTTTGTCGAAGTCTTCGTCGACACGCCGCTGGAAATTTGCGAGGCGCGAGACCCCAAAGGCTTGTACAAGAAGGCTCGGGCGGGCGAGATCAAGCACTTCACAGGGATCAGCGACCCCTACGAGCCGCCGCAGTCACCCGAGATCCGGCTGGACGGGGGGGCTGATTTGTCGGTCCAGCAGTTGGCCGAGCAAGTCCGCGATTGGCTCGCCCAGCGGGGCATCCTCGGCTAGCCCCTGGCGGTTCGGCCGGTCGGGTGAAACCGGGATCGGGATGTGTCGGCCGCAGCGACACCGGGCGGTGAACTTCCGATCGCCTCAGAAACAACGGGATTTTTGCCGTTGCGGTATTGGGCGATGCCGGTAAACTACCGACCCGTAATGAAACGAGAGACAAAATAGGTTTGAAAGTAAGTACGAAATGACGATTTCGAAGCAGCGCAAAGCTGAAGTCATCCAAGAACACGGTGCACAAGACGGCGATTCTGGGTCCCCCGAGGTCCAAATTGCAATCCTAACCGAACGGATCAACGGATTAACCGAGCACATGCGGACGCACAATAAAGATTTCGCGTCACGCCGAGGCTTGCTCGGATTGGTTAGCCGCCGTCGACGTCTGCTGGACTATGTCCGCGGCGAAGACCCGCAGCGTTACCTTGATATCATCGGAAAGCTGGGCATCCGTAAGTAGCCCAGGGCTCGGCCGCTCAGGCGTGACGAAGGCTTCGGCCTGACTGTCGCCCCAGCGGCGACGAGAAGACTGTGGCTAGTCGAGATCCCCATCTCGCCTTTTCTGTTCACGCCCCCGGCTGATTCTTATTCCCCCTCTCGCCGGGCGGGTTCCGGCAAGCAATGTTGCTTGCCGCTGTCGCGGTGATTGCTATCGCCAATCGACCCCGTGGAGTCACGCTCTTAGCAGCACCGGACTGATCACCCTCGCCGGGTGACAGCACCGAATGAAAACGTGCGGCTCGGAAAAAATAGATCCGGACTCTCCCCTGATCCGGTTCTCTGCGGCGTCTGCTTGGCAGCCCATCTCGCAAGTCATCCTCGCTGTTGGATTTCCATTGATTTCCCAGCAGGCGTGAACGTTTTGCGGTGATTTTTGTTTATGACTTTGGGCACCCACTGGCAATCGGGCCGGTCGGTCACCGAAGTAACTTTATTGTTTGTAGTGTTGTAAGAAGGTAAGAAAAGTGACTGTGAATAAAGTTCGCGTCGAGAAGAAAATTGGACGCCAAGTGTTGTCGTTCGAAACCGGTCAAGTGGCGAAGCAAGCCGCCGGTGCAGTGTTGGTTCAGTACGGCGAAACCGTCGTCTTAGTCGCTGCGGCAAGCAGCAAGCCCCGGCAGGGAATCGACTTTTTCCCGCTGATGTGTGATTACCGTGAACGATTCGCGGCGGCTGGAAAATTCCCCGGCGGATTCCTGAAACGAGAAGGCCGACCGTCGACCAAAGAAATCCTCAGCTCGCGACTGATGGATCGACCGATTCGCCCGCTGTGGCCCGAAGGCTACATGGACGAAGTCCAAGTCCAAGCGTTTGTCCTGTCCAGCGACCAAGAAAATGATGGCGACGTGCTGGCAATGAACGGTGCCGGTGCTGCATTGCACATCAGCCCACTGCCTTTCCTGGGACCGATCGCCTCGGTCCGCGTTGGCAAAGTTGACGGCCAAATGGTCGCCTTCCCAACCAACACGGAACTGGAATCCAGCGAACTGGACATGATCGTCAGTGGTTCGCGTGAACAGGTTGCCATGATCGAAGGCTTTGCCAATGAAATGCCGGAAGATCAAATGATGGAAGCGATTCAGTTCGCTCACGGCATCATTCGCGAAGTCATTGACCTACAGGACGAACTGTACAAGAAGGTCAATCCAACCAAGATCGAGTACGTCGCCCCCGAAGGCGATGGCCTGCTGGAACGAATCTCGTCGGCCTACTACGACCAGTTCCGGTCGACGATGCAGACGCCGGGCAAGCACGACCGTGCCACTGCGATCAGCGAACTGCGCGACAAAGCGATGGCGGACATGATTCCGGATCCCAATGCCGAAGGCGCAATCTGTACCAAACGCTTCAAATCGGTTTGGCACGATCTGGAAAAAGTGGTTGCCCGTGACCTGATCGTCGCCGGCACCCGCCCCGATGGACGCGACAACACCAGCCTGCGTCACATCCACTGTGAAACCGACCTGCTGCCACGCGTTCACGGTTCGGCATTGTTCCAACGTGGCGAAACCCAAGCCGTGATCACCGTCACCCTGGGCACCGCCCGTGACGAGCAGCGTGTCGACGGCTTGCACGATGAATTCAGCAAGAAGTTCATGCTGGATTACAACTTCCCCTCGTTCTCGGTCGGCGAATGCCGCCCGATCCGAGGCCCTGGACGTCGGGAAATCGGTCACGGCTGCTTGGCCGAACGCAGCGTCGCACCGGTTCTGCCGGCCGCCGAAGATTTCCCCTACACCGTTCGCGTGATCAGCGACATCACCGAATCCAACGGCAGCAGCTCGATGGCTTCGGTTTGTGGTGCCACCTTGGCCCTGATGGCTTCGGGCGTACCGATCAGCAACCCGGTTGCCGGTATCTCCGTCGGCTTGGTTCGCAACGCCAACGACGAGTTCGTCCTGCTGACCGATATCCTGGGCAGCGAAGATCACTTCGGTGACATGGACTTCAAGATCGCTGGGACGCAAAACGGCATCACCGGGATCCAGTTGGACCTGAAGGTCAACGGGATCAGCGAAGAAATCATTCGTGCCACGCTGAAACAATCGCGTGAAGCTCGAATCGAAATCCTCCGCAAGATGCTGACTACGATCCCGCGTCCACGACGCGAAACCGCACCCACCGCACCGCGTTTGTTGCGCACTCGCATCGCGTCCGACAAGATCGGTGCTTTGATCGGACCCGGTGGCAAAAACATCCGTGGCATTCAAGAAGCCACCGGTTGTGTGATCGAAGTCGACGACGACGGCACCGTCCTGGTCGCCGGCAGCGACAAAGAATCGGCCGCCGAAGCCATGAAGCAAGTCGAAGCCTGCACCGCGACCGTTCAGATCGGCAAGATCTATGACGGGATCGTCAGCAGCATCAAAGACTTTGGTGCGTTCGTCGAAATCCTGCCGGGTCGTGACGGATTGTGCCACATCAGCGAACTCAGCAGCGGCTACATCAGCAGCATCGACAAGGTTGTCCGTGTCGGCGATGCGATGAAAGTCCTGGTGATCGACGTCGATGAACACGACCGCGTCAAACTCAGCCGTCGCCAAGCCCTGGAAGAACTGGGCGAAGAAGACGAGATCGCTGCACTGGTTGCCGAACAAGGCGACGACCGTGGCGGTGACCGCGACGGCGGCGACGATGGCGATCGCCCACGTCGCCCACGCAGCGGTGGCGGTGGAAGCGGCGGCAGCGGACGTCGTCGTGGTGGCAGCGGCGGTGGTGGTGGCGGACGTCGTCCCCGCGACTGATCCCCAACAGCCAAACCTGACTGATCCAATCAAAAACGCCGCCTGTGTCAAACACAAGCGGCGTTTTTTTATTCCGTCCTATTCACATTGTTTCCACCGAAACACTAAATGGTCATCGGTGGGATCGGCCAACTGGGAATACCAGGAGCCGTCAACTGAGGGGGATGATTCGTAAGTACGGGAGCTGATGTCGGTTCGTCGCCATTGGCTGCAAACACTTCTGTGCCCAACCAATAATTCGGATGCTGATGCGGAGCGGGACAGGCAAGTACGTTTGCCAAAGTGACTTCGTGGTAACTCAGAAAGGACAGCAAGCGATAGAAGTTGGCTTTGCTGGATCTGTAATGCCCGGTTTTAGGTGTCAAAAAACGAACCTTGCCGCCAATACAGCAGATTTCTCCGGCACACTGAACCGGATCGCTGGCGAAGAAACTAGAGTGGTGAAAAAGATTCACCAGGTGCGAATTTGAATAGAGAATATTGTCGAATCCCAATACGAAAATTGCCCAGCCGTATTTAGAAAAATGAGTTTCTCGACCACTCGTATCATACAACGTCCCATTGGCATCAAACAATTTCCCTCCTTGGATCGAGATCTTATATGCCGCTCGTTCCGAAGGCGTACAGTACTTGACACCTTCGGCACGCTCACGAATCGACGGCAAATTTGGTAGAGCTGTGCCGCCAAGAAACATGCCACTGGGATCATCTTCCGCGTTAGCAGGCAGAATGTAGTCAGCCCAGGCGCCGATGCTAAGTGTGCCGCCGGCAGCAACATAGTTTCCGTACCATTGCCTCATCCGGTTATCCACGTTTGGACCCCAGTGACGTGGTCCGGTCTCGTTCGCGAGATTTTGGCCCATCGAGTTGCCGACGCGTTTGACATCGTTCCCCGTCAACTCTCGACCGAATGGCAAATTCGGAACAGGCTTGATCGCAGGTGCTGGCGCATTGGTGCTCTGCTGTTCTCCGAAATGCTTGAACTCCATCACGGCCAGGAAACGCAGATTGGAACTTTCCAATAACTGTTGAACCGCTGCATGACTGGCACGTTGATTGGTGTGGTTCAGCAGCCAGGCAATACATTCACGGCGAATTCGACGCAGTGCAGCGATCGCTCCATCGTGCATCCCTTGACCGGCCGCATCGTGGATTTTGAGCGCGGCGAAAATTTGGTCTAAGTCATTTTTCGTCTTAAACACTTTTCCAATACCCGACCGCCCAGTCAAGGATTTGAACTGTTTCAGCGTGGGAACCTTGATCGTAGGCATTCTCTCTCTCTTAGCTAGCAGGTCTTGATTTCTACGATAACGACGCCTTGCATGCCCTTGTGCCAATGGCACGCAAGACAATGGCATTCGGAACGACTAATTGAATGGGCCTTCGAACGAGGTGCCTCGGTACGACGTGAGAGGCACAATACACTGCCCGTCTCCCTAGCTTGTACGTTCATAGACTCCCGTTTTGTATCGGATCGCTAGCCGACGATCTCTACAGGAAGCTGTCTAGAAAGATGCCATGACAACCCAAGGCAAACGCGCGCTCTGGGCAACCTGAGGGATCAGTGGCTCATGTGATGAGCTTTTCGATCCCTGTTATCAAGTGACTGCGGTGACAAAAACATTCGATGATGTCGATTCGATCATCCAAGAATTTGGTGACGGTGACTTGATCGTCAAAGTTTGGGACGCCGAGCCGCCCAATGATGGCGAAATTTACTCTTGGACCGCCGGTCGATCAGCAAACCGACTCGATCGCTCACAATCGTCGAGCAACGCAACGGTCTTCTCCATCACCGCCTCGTTGTCCATCAGAAAACTGTGCAACACCGGCACCGTCGTAAAACTAGCCGCTCCTTCCAACCTGGCCTCATCCAAACTGACAACAAAGTCACCGTCGCCGTCGACCAGCGGGTTGGCGACTGGCGTGATCACGTCGCCGGCGATGATGTGAAATGGAAACGGCGGCGTCGCTAGTTTTGGTGCCAGTGTTTTCCACTTCGCACCCAATTCCATTCCACCTTCGCCCGTCACCCAACCGAACACGCGTGTGGGCGCCAACCGCTCGGCGATCATCGCGCCCTGATTGGGCGGCCCCAACATCACCATCGACTCACAGCGGGACAGGATTTGCTGGGGGTCTCCATCGGCCTGCAGATCACCGATCAAATGGCGGACGACGATGTTGCCCATGCTGTGACCGACGAAACTGAACGTGTCATTTTCCGGCAGATTCTCCAACACCTCACGCAGTGCCGCGGCATGGTCGCCGATCGAGGCGCGTGTGCTGGCATAGGAAAATCGCACCGCATGGGGGAACCCGTCGGCCGCCAGTCGCGTCTCCAGCGACTTCATGCAGCTGCTGGTCCGCATCAATCCATGCAACAGAATCACCCGATGCTTGGCCGAGCCGGATTCAACCGCAGGACAACGCTCGTCGAGCGCTGCGATGCACTGCGGCTTGCTGCCCCAGGCATGACGGTAGTTATTGGCATCGATCAACCGCCAGTGTCCCGTCAACGCGTTCTGTTGGACTTTATTGCCATCACGCCACAGGTGATCGGTCCAAATCTGTGCCAATTCGGTGGTTTTCAGTGGCAAATTAAAGTTCTGATCTTGGGGCACGTCTTGTCCCTCCACCGTGTTGCTCGCTTGAATCACTGCGTCGTCGCCGACAGACTGCCCCGCATTGTGATGGATTTGAAACACCAGCAAAGCAGCCAGCGCGACAGATAATAAAATTCGCATAAATACAGAAGGGGCTGGAACAGGAAGGGGCTCAATTAGCAGAGTGCCTGTGCAATGCCGTGGAGAGCGCGAAATCCGACATCTCATCTCAAAACCGTCCCGATGATGCCGAGCGAGTTCCCTGGCGTGACATTTTCAGGCCGCCCAACGGGCGACAAAGTCGGTCGATTCCAACGGGGAAACGAATGAAGGATCGGTTAGTGGAAGGGTGCAGCATCGGCGGATTGTTTCTCCCTTATTCGATAGTGAAGTGTCAGTACGGGTAGCCCGAGAAATCGCACCGCATGTTCACAACGAACGGTTTGCTCCTGATCAACAAACAACTCGAATCGCTCATGAAGGGTCATCACACGCCAGACTCTAAGGTGGTCAGAGCCCGATTTCTGCACGCGATAAAAACCAGCATCTCCGAAGCCACTTCCGGCCGAAACGAGTCGCAATCCGTCGGCAGCGTCATTTTCCGGTCGCAGGATGACCGTGGCATTGCCATTGGGCATCGGAAAAACCACTTTCACACAAGCACCATTCACTCGCGGCACGTCCTGAGTCATGTAAAAACCTGTGTAAATCACCTGGTCACCCCGCGCGAGTTTGCGAAACCAACCCGTGTAACAAATCTCGCCATCCGGCTGGCGTAGCAAAATAATCTCGCTGGTCATTCCATAGGCGGTATCGAGACCGTTGAGAGGGAAGTTCAGTTGATTGACCCGACGACTGATCGTTGCGACGAGAAGCCACAGCGCGATCCGGGCCGGGAAGTAGGTGGTTGCCCAAGTATCCAGCGCATAGCGGTGTGTGTTCTCGTAGAAATCCCGAATCTTTGGCTCCACTCGCTCGGGGGCAAATGTCTCGCTCCGCAACACATCAAAGCGCGGAATCAATCCGCCTTCTTTGGCCTCACGAATCAGCGTCAATCCCTCGGCCACTGCAGTCTCTTCGTAGGGCCGATCGCCGATCGATTTCCCTCCCAGTGGACCGATCAGCCACGAGATCTGATCGGCCGAGTAGCGTCGACCAAAGAGAAAGATGAGTGTGTAGATAACCCATGCTCCGACGGTTCCAACCAAGTTTCGCAGCATACGGGTCTCCGGAAGGTAATTGAGGCGGAACAGGGCAGTGATGATGGCCTAGATAGAAAAACCCTCGCCGAGCCCGATTCTTGCCACCGCGACCGATCGACCGCAATCCACAAAATGTTTGAACGGCGACCGCGAGAACAGTCGCTCGAGGGTGTTTTCAAAACTGAATGTTCCATCGGGGACATAGCACTACGGATGGTCCGTCGGGGACATAGCACTACGAATAGCAGCAACAGTCAATGCTTGCATTCCCCACGCATCGATTCGTCGGCGAGAGTGCTCTGTCCCCCTGGCATTTTGGACGCCTGTTTGCCGTCGTTGGTGTGGAGGATTTATCCGACCGGGGATGTTCCGTCGGGGACATAGCATTACGTGTTCCGTCGGGGACATTGCATTGTGAGTAGCAGCAACAGTCAATGCTTGCATTCCCCACGCATCGATTCGTCGTCGAGAGTGCTCTGTCCCCCTGGCATTTTGGACGCCTGTTTGCCGTCGTTGGTGTGGAGGAATTATCCGACCGAATCGGCGGGCGTATTGAATCTCCGTGCCTTAGTGCCTCCGTGAGATCGATTGCTCGGTGGTCTCTCACAGAGGCACAGAGGTTGAAGACTTGGATGAAAGAGTGCCGCTCGCAGTTCAAATCGAATACGATCGCGATTGGTCGATGGCATTTATCTGGCCAAGAAAATGCGGGATGATGCGGTGAACGGAAATCACGGGCGCGGTTGATTGCTGAACTCAAGATGATCAGCCGCAACTCCGTTATCGCGATCGTTCGCGACTCGCACTCAGGCGCCAGCCAGTACTCGTACTCCTACTCGATTCAGCCGCAAACCAACATCGCTGGTCAACGCTGCAAGGGATGTTCCATCGGGGACATAGCACTACGAATAGCAGCAACAGTCAATGCTTGCATTCCCCACGCATCGATTCGTCGGCGAGAGTGCTCTGTCCCCCTGGCATTTTCCGTAGGCCTCCGTCACGTCGTCACTGGTTTGGGTCAGCGAGCGGGCAAAGCCCAGCGCGGAAACCCCCTTCAGCAAATCGTCGTAACGATCGACCGGCACGCGGATCACCCAGGAACCGCCTTGGTGGTCGCGATGATTGCGATCGGTCCGCTGTTCGGCGATGAATCCGGCGTGAGTGGCAATCACGGCGGCGATTTCAGCTTCAAATGCGACAAAGTCCTTGACCAACAAATCGACCGCAGCGGTGTAAATGATTTTGCGTTGGTGAGTTGTACTTTGGCGGCCAGGGTTTCCGGTGCCATCTAGGGCGGCTTCGCCGCCCGCGACCATCGACAAGCTATCGGCCATGTCCGCCTC
>NZ_JAMYFE010000077.1 GCF_024129865.1 Stieleria tagensis
AAGCGCAACTTCAAAACTGACGCGTCGGGTTACCAAAAACCAATGTATGACGCGAAAGCGCAACTTCAAAACTCACGCGTCGGGTTGCCATAAAAACGCGACTTCAAATGTGAGAACCCGGGTATCGCCCTTGGCAGCCAGACTTCATGATAGCCTGAAGCGACATTCCTCTCTCGAATCAGGTGTTTGAGTGCCCAATACCAGTAAAAAGAGCCGTCATTCGACCAAGGCTGAAACCGCTGCGAAACGGTTGAAAAAGCCGCTGCCAGCGGACCGGTTTTTGAATCGTGAACTCACCTGGCTTGCGTTCAACGAGCGGGTCTTGGCCCAGGCCGCCAACGCCAGTCTGCCGATTTTGGAACGGGGTAAATTTTTGGCCATCACCAGCTCGAACTTAGACGAGTTCATGATGGTCCGCGTCGGGGGCCTGAAGATTCTGCACAAGCGAAATCCGACGTTGCGCGATCCGGCGGGAATGATTGCGTCGGAGCAATTGCAGGCGGTGGCAAAGAAGGGGCATGAAATCGTTGCTCGACAATACCAAGTTTGGCGGGATGACGTTCAGCCACAATTGGAAGCCGCCGGCATCGAACAGATCGATTTGACACAGGCGACCGATGTTGAACTGTCGGCCGCCAAGTCACGTTTGAATGACGACGTCTTCCCGGTGCTTTCGCCGCAAGCGGTTTCGCCAGATCGATTCCCCTTGCTGCGCGGATTGGGAGTGCATCTGTTGGTGCGACTGGTCTGTGATCCGGAAACGCGATTGGGCACTGCGCCCGGCAGCCCCGTCGAAGGGGACGGAGAAGTCGTGTCCGAGTTCGCGTTGATTCCGATGGGCCGCACCTTGCCGCGTGTCTTTCCGCTCTCGGGGGACAAACGTCACGGCTACGTATTGCTGGAGAGTCTGGTCGCTCACTTCGTCGACAAATTCTTTCCGGGGCGAACGGTCGAAGAATGCGTGCCGTTCCGGTTGACGCGGAATGCTGACATCGAGTTGCGAGAGGACGAAGCCGGTGACCTGTTGGGCGGGATGGAAGAGGTTTTGGAAAGCCGCCGATACTCGCGCGCCGTGCGACTCGAATACGGCGCATCGGCCAGTGATCAGACGGTTGAATTTTTGCGTGGTGCATTGCAGTTGCATGATGAAGACTTGTATCCGATCGACGGGCCGATTGATCTTTCGTTTCTGTTGACGCTGCATGGCGAAGAGGGATTTGATCATTTGCGTGACGAGGTTTGGCCGGCAAAGCCACATCCTCGAATCGATTCTGGCGAATCGATGTTCTCAACGATCGCAGCCGGCGACTTGTTGATGGTTCATCCCTACGAGCGTTTCGATTCGGTCGTGCGTTTGATCGAGGAAGCGGCATCGGACCCGGACGTGTTGGCGATCAAACAGGTGTTGTATCGGACCAGCCGAAACAGTCCGGTCGTTGCGGCGCTCGAGCGTGCCGCCGAGCGGGGGAAATACGTGACAGCGATTGTGGAACTGAAGGCGCGGTTTGACGAAGCCCGGAATATCGAATGGGCGCGAGAGATGGAGCGCGCTGGAGTTCAGGTGATCTACGGTATTCACGGGCTAAAGACACACGCGAAAGTTTGCGTGATCGTCCGCCGTGAACCACAAGGCATCGTCCGCTACTTGCATTTTGGTACCGGAAACTACAACGAAGCCACTGCGAAACTCTACGGCGACATCTCGCTGCTGACCTGTGACGAGGTGCTCGGGCGCGATGCCACCACATTTTTCAATGCCATCACTGGCGCAAGTCAGCCGCGTGGAATGGAAGAACTGGCAGCTGCACCGACAACCATGCGTCGTACGATCTTGGATCTGATCGAGGGTGAAACTCAACGCAGTTTGCAAGGCGGCAAAGGCCAGATCACAGCCAAGCTCAATGCGTTGGTTGATACCGAAGTGATCGACGCGCTGTATCGTGCCAGCCAGGCCGGGGTGCGCGTGCGTTTGAACGTCCGTGGTCAGTGTTGTTTGAAACCCGGGGTCAAGGGGCTGAGTGAGACCATCGAAGTGGTTTCGATTGTCGATCGCTTCTTGGAACACGCACGGATTTTTTACTTTCGCCACGGTGGCGATGAAAAACTATTGATCAGTAGTGCCGACTGGATGCCGAGGAACTTAGACCGTCGGATCGAATTGTTGGTGCCGGTCAACGATGACGAGTGTGGGGATCATTTGAAAAAAGTCTTGGAGACGTATTTCAAAGACAACGTCAGCGCCTGGCAGATGCAACCCGACGGCGAGTATCGACAAGCGCAGCCGGGTGACGATTCGCCCTATCGTTCCCAGCGGGTGCTCTATGATCGAGTCGTGCAAGACTGGAAAAAGGCCGAACTCAGCCGCCGCGCGACGTTCCGTCCTCTCAGCGCCAGCAGCTAAACGCCACGGATCAGACCGTGACTTCCACGCTAAGCGTTTCGTCGCTGGCGTACCGATTGCGGATCGGAGTGACCTGTTGTTCGATGAATTCGTCGACCTGCTCGGGGGCGCGGCCGACGAAATCCAGCGGGTTGATTTCGGTATCGAATTCAACCGTGGCGAATGCGGGGTCTGACTTTAACCGTTCGATCATGTCATTGGGTTTGCCTTCGGCGTTGACCCGTTGAGCGACTTCGCGGCTGTGGACGCGAATCCGCTCATGCAATTCTTGGCGGTCGCCACCGGCTTTGACCGCTTTCATCATGATGTTCTCGGTCTCCATGTACGGCAGTTCTTTAGCCAAATTATGTTCGATGGTTTTTGGATAAACGACAAAGCCGCTGGCGATGTTCTGCATCAGGACCAATGAGGCGTCGATCGCCAAAAAGGCTTGGGGGATGACCAGGCGTCGGTTGGCGCTGTCATCCAGCGTTCGCTCCATCCACTGCGTTGCGGCGGTCATCGCAGGACTGCTTTGCAAACTCATCACGAATCGTGTCAGCGCACAGATCCGTTCGCTGCGCATCGGGTTTCGTTTGTAGGGCATTGCCGAGGAACCGATTTGATGTTTTTCGATCGGTTCTTCGATCTCTTTGCGGTTGGCCAACAGGCGAATGTCGGTGGCCGTCTTGTGCAAGCTTTGCGCGATCCCACTGAGTGCATCCAGCAGTTGCGCGTCGACTTTGCGAGGATACGTTTGACCGGTGACAGAATAAGTCTTGTCGAAACCGATTTTTTCAGCGACTTTGGATTCCAATTGGCGGACTTTGTCGTGGTCACCGCCGAACAGTTGTAGAAAGCTGGCTTGGGTCCCGGTGGTGCCTTTGGCGCTGCGGGCGCACAGGGTGTCCAGGCGATGCTGGATCTCATGCAGGTCCAGTACCAGATCGTAGGCCCATAGACAGCAGCGTTTACCGACCGTGGTCGGCTGGGCCGGTTGCAGGTGGGTGAACCCCAGGCAGGGCAGGGCACGGTGCTGGGCGGCGAAGGTGCCCATCGCGTCGATCGTCGCGGCCAATCGTCGCGCCACCAATTGGAGGGCATCGCGAATCAGAATGACGTCGGCATTGTCGGTGATAAAACAGCTGGTGGCACCCAAATGGATGATCGGTTTGGCGTCGGGGCACTGGTCCCCGTAGGCCTCGACATGGGCCATCACGTCGTGGCGACGAATCCGTTCGTACTCATTTGCCACATCCAGGTTCAATTCGGTCCGAAACTTGCGGAGCTGGTCGAGCTGGGCGTCCGAAATATCCAATCCGAGCTCTTGTTCGCTCTCGGCCAGAGCGATCCACAGGCTGCGCCAGGTTTGAAAACGGCGGTTGGGACCCCAAAGAACTGCCATTTCTCGCGACGCGTATCGCTCGATCAGCGGGTTTTGGTACGTGGATTCTGCGGGATTTGGCGAAGATTGAGTCATTTCAGCAAATTTGAGGCGTCGGATTTTGCGGCGTTTCGTGGTTATATGGAGTGCGATAACATACTGGGCTGAATCGCGGTGACAATTCGTCGTTCGTGATGACCACCCGAACGAGTGCTTTTTCGCCCTCCAGTGAACGTGTGACGCAGCACCCGCAGATCTCGCTTCCCCCGAGATTCCCATAGCCGTTGAGACGAGACATGCTTTTCAGCTTCCTACAACTTTTCTGCAACAACTGTTTTTTTCACCACAATCGAGCGACTGGGAGTCGGTCCCTGCCGAAAGTTAACGATATGAAATCTGGTTTGGGAATGAATCGATCATTGGCGGCTCTGTTGTTCGGATGGACCTTGTTGATCGGCAGCGTTTGTTGTCGAGCCGAGGGACCATTGCAAACGTCCAGCACGGAGGCTGCTGCGGCGGACAATGCTGCTGCTGCTGCTGCTGCGGGCGGTGCGGCTGCTGCGGATGATTTTATCAGTGGCGTCGATCTGTTGCCGGTCACCGCGGCCGGCGTCATGCGAATTCCCAGCGTGCCGGATTTCTGCAACGCTTGGCAACAAACCCAAATCGGCAAACTGTTGTCGTCGCCGGAGATGCAGCCGTTTTTGGACGAGCAACGCGAGCGAGCATCGAGCTATCTCGATTCCCTGGATCGCAAGATTGGTTTGCGTCCGGAAGACCTGTACGAAATCGCTTCGGGTGAAGTCGTGGCGGCTTGGTTGTCATTCGCCGAAGACAAACGGCGCCCGTATTCGTTGTGTGTGATTGCCGACATCCGTGGGATGAAGCCTCATGCGGACGATGCAGGGGAAAAAATCGATGCGGAGTTGAAGGCCGGCGGCGCGACACGTCGCGATGTCAAACATGGCGCTGAAACGATTCGCATTTACACCACCAAGCCCAAACCCGGCCAATTGAAGGTCGAAGAAATTGCGATCAGTTGGAACGATCAGCGTTTCATCGCCGCCGACCGCGACGTGGCGGTGATCGATTTGCTGGACGTGGCGTCCGGCAAGACGCCCAGCAAAGCATTTTCCAGTCGTCCGTCTTACCAAAAAATCCAGCAAGATTCCTACGCTGCGATTGATTCGGCCGGCGAAAAAAGCGGGACCGTCTGTTGGGAATGGTTTGCCGAACCGTTTGCAATGGTGCGGATCTTGCGTGAGGTATTCGAATACGATCGCCGTGACGATTTGGATATTCTGCAATTGCTCGAACGCCAGGGATTCAAAGTGATCGAAGCGTTGGGCGGGGTCGCTGTGGTTTCCGGTGATCGATTTGATGTGTTGCACCGCGGCAGCGTATTGGCACCCGGCAAATTGGTCAAAGCCGCGCGTATGTTACAAGCGATCAACGCACCGCGTGTCGCCATTCCCGGATGGCCAAGTGATGACGCCGGTGGGTTTTATCGGATCAATTGGGAAATCGAAGATTCATTCTGGGCGGCTGAGTCGTTGATCAATGATGCGCTCGGCGAAGACCTGTTTCGGCCGATGATTGAAGGGATTCGTGATGACCCCGAAGGCCCACAGATCGATCTGGCCAAAGACTTTTTGCCGAATCTGGAAAATGAAGTGATCTTGGTGACCGACAACACGATGCCCGCCGGTCCGGAATCGGATCGGATGTTGGTCGCACTGCGAATCAAAAATTCAGACGTTGTCAAAGACGTGATTCGCAAGGCGATGGAGGTGGAACCGGATGCGACCAAATTGGATGTTCCGGAATACGATGTGTGGCGGGTCGAGCGTGGCGAAGGCGACTCGGATATCGATGAAGAATTGGCGTTGCTAGGGTTCGAAGAAGAGTTTGAGACCGAAGATGTGGCGCCTCTGTTGAACCACTGGGCGATCGCAGTCGTCGATGGCAAGACATCCGGTGACCCCAGCTATCTGATCTTTTCCAGCCATTCGGAATTGTTGACCAAGATCGGCGACCGCATCAGCGCGGGTGCAAAAGACGGATTGGCAGCGACAGCGGCCACTCAAAAGATCACCGCAGCGATGGACAGTCTGGGCGCCCAGGAAGTCACCTTCGACGGCGTCATTCATCCCAGTTTGTCACTGCGAGCACGTTACGAATTGCTGCGTGAAGGCAGGCTGCAAGAGAGTGATTCGGTGATCACGAATCTGCTGCGGCGGGTCGTCGAAGCGGATGGAGAGGGAGAGCCCGATCCGATTCAGGCCAGCAAGCTACCGCCTTTCGAAAAGATTCAAAGCTATCTGAAAGGGGCCGGCGCGTTTTGGAAAAAGACTGACAGTGGCTGGTCGATGACCGGTTTCCTGTTGGCCGAGTAGAACGCATCGGTTCGACATGCTTGGGCTGCCGTCGGTCTGAACCCTGGCGGGCCCTGCTACGGGAATGTTCCGCTGGATCCGATCAGAGCACCTTTTGTAGTGCTTCTAGAATCACCGGCAGGACTTTGGCTTGCACGTCGGCCAGGGTGCCCTCTTGGAACGCACCCGCGGCGGCTTTGTGACCGCCGCCATTGAATTGGCGGGCGATTTCATTGCAATCAAGTGCACAGCGACTGCGGAACGAGATTTTGAATCCGCCTCGCGCCTGGCCGACAAAAATCACCGCGGCTTTGGTGTTTTGCACCGCCAAGGTCAGGTTGATGCTGTCTTCGGTATCGCTGGGCACCGCCCCCAATCTTTCAAAATCTTGCGTCTCGACGTAGGTGTGCATCAGAGCACCGTCAAGCTCGCTTTGAGTGCGCGAGAGAATCAGTCCGCGTAATTTGAGCTTGGCCAGTGTGTCGCGTTCATACAGGTCACTGTAGACCTCTGCGGGGACGACTCCGGCATCGACCAGTCGAGCGATCACGCGATAGGTGTCGGAAGTGACACTGCCAAAACGAAACCAGCCGGTATCGGTGGCGATCGCCGCGAAAAGGGGGGCGGCCATCTGCCTCACCAGCGGCACCCCCAGCGCGTCGGCGGCTTGCACGACCAGTGTCCCAGCGGCTTCGGCCTGGTAGTCCTTGTACATCGTCGCGCCCAGATCGTCTTCGCCGATGTGATGGTCCAGAACCATCTTGTCGCATGATGCGCTGCGGATCACATCCCCCATGTCACCGAGTTGTGCCCAGGCGCTGGTGTCCAGGATCATGATGCAATCGGCCGAGATGTCTTCTGCTTCGACGTCGTCGCCCAGGACTTCGATGTTTCCGGCGGGATCCAGAAACTGCAGAGCCGGTGGCACACGATGGGCGTTGATGATGCGGACGTCCTTGCCGATCTGACGCAGCACATAGGCCATCCCCAACTCACTGCCCAGCGCGTCACAGTCCGGGCGGATGTGGCTGACCAAGACAAATGATTGGTAGTGGCCGATTTGATCGACAAAGCGTTTCCAATTGACACTCATAGCAGTCACGTCTTGGGTTCTTGGTCCAGCAGTTGCCGGACGGATTGAAGGTCTTTGTGAAGTTGTGTGGTCAATGCATCGGCGGATTCAAAGCGGATGATGCCGCGAATCTGGTCGATGAATTCGACGGTCAGGGTTTGCCCGTACAGATCAGCGGAAAAATCCAATAAATGGACTTCCACTTTGTTGGCGAGCCCGGATTGAAAGGTCGGGCTTTTGCCGATGTGAATCGCCGCCTGATACGATTGTTCCTTGATGATCGCGTGGCCGGCATAGACGCCGGCACCGGGAATGACCACATCGATCTGTTCCAAATTGGCGGTCGGAAACCCGATCGTGCGACCACGTGCATCGCCATGCACGACCACGCCGGAAATCCGATGGGGCGTCGCCATCATCTGGGCCGCTGCGGCAACCTCACCAGCGGCCAGCAGATCTCGAATGCGTGTGCTGCTGATCGACTGGCCAGCGGCCGATGCCATTTCCGCGATTTCGAATTCGATCTGATGCTCAGCGCACAGTGTCCGCAGGAGTTGGACGTCACCGCCGCGTCCTTTGCCGAAACAAAAATTTTCGCCTTCGACCATACCACGACATTTCAAATTGTCGCGTATCAAAGCGTCGAAAAACTCATGGGCCGATAAACCCAACAGGTCGCGACTGGTCCGGCAGACGACCAAATAGTCGATTCCAAAGGGCTTCATTCGCCGCGCCCGTTCGGCCACCGATGTCAGCCGTTTGGGGGCGGCGTCCGGACGCAGGATGGCGATCGGATGAGGATCGAACAAGCACGCGATCGCCGGTCCGGAAAGTTTGTCGGCCAGCCGACGCGTTTGCTTCAACAGGCTCGTGTGCCCCCGATGAACGCCATCAAAATTGCCGATGCTGGCGACCCCGCCATGTAGGCCCTCGTGCGGCGCAGCACCCAAGCTGGCAATGGAAACATCGGGTAGCGAGACGATTTCGGTCACGAGGGTCAAAGAGCAGGGGAGCGGGCCGTTGGACTGCGCAAGTGATGCGTCAAACGCAAAACATAGGATTGCTAGTTTGGTCGAAAACGGCCCGGCGGGGAAGTGACGGCAATCAACCGCTGGCAAGCCGCGCGAACAGCCATTTCGGTTTCCCGTTTCTCAGCCCGTCGATCAACACGGCAATGATGATAATCACGCCGATGATGATGTGCGTGTAGGTGTTGGGGATCGACAGCATGGTGCAGCCGCTGCTGATCGTTTTGATGATCAACGCTCCCACAATCGTCCCCAGAATCGACCCCCGTCCACCGCTTAGGCTGCCGCCGCCGAGCACCACCGCAGCGATGATTTCCAGTTCTTTGCCGGTTCCGTCAGACGGGTTCCCGTTTTTGACGTTGGCAAAATACAGCAATGCACCGAGCCCGACGAAGACACCGGCCAGGGCGTAAACCCAGGTGGTCGTCAGCCCGACACGAATCCCACACAACCGAGCGGTCAATGGATTCGAACCGATCGCGACAATGTTGCGTCCAAACACCGTGAAGTGCATCAGCAGTGCGACCGCGATCCCCAACACAATTGCGATCAGCGCGCTTGACGGGATGGGTAGGAATGAAAACCAGTAATAATCCGTGTTGCTGCCGGTGTAGCACAGGTAGCGCAGCCAATCTGGCAGGTGAGTGTTTTGGGGATAGACGGTGGATTCTTCCGCCAACACTTGGCCCACCCCCAGGAAAATCGTCATTGTGCCCAGCGTGACGATAAAGGGGACCATTTCAGACAAGCTGATGATCAGCCCGTTGATCAGACCGCACAGGATGCCGACGCCCAAGCCAAGCGCCAGGGCCAGCGCGATCCAGGTCGCCGCGCCGGCTTGATCCGCCGGAATCGTGTAATCACGAAAGGCGATTGCCATCACAGTTCCGCACAATGTTAGCGCCGTGCCGGCTGACAAATCGATCCCTCCGGCGATGATGATCATGGTCATCCCGAGCGCGGGCACGGCGACCAAGGCGGCGGAGTTGACAATCACGCCGGCGTTGCGTGACGAAAAGAAACGTCCGCTGCCGAATTGCCAGTCCAGCAAGGCGAACAGGGCGATGATGAATAGGAGGGCTAACGACGGGCCGTGTCGTAGCAGCACGCTCCAGCGTGCACGGTGGTTGGGGGTGGGGCGATCGCTCATTCGTCTTCCGTTGCAGCAAGCGCCGCAAGCATTAACTCCTCTTCGTTCCAATCTTTGGTAACGCGAACTTCAGTCATTCGACCGCGTGACATCACACCGACTCGATCACAGACCGCCAGTAATTCTGGCAGATAAGAACTGACAAACACCACGGTTTTTCCTTGGGCAGCCAATTGTCCCATGATCCGGTAGATCTCCGCCTTGGTACCGACATCGATACCCTTGGTCGGTTCGTCCAGCAAGTAGATCTCGGCGTCTTGGGCCAACAGGCGCGCCAACGCGACTTTTTGTTGGTTGCCACCCGAGAGTTCGGCAACACATTGATTGGGATGCTGCGCTTTGATCTCGACTTTTTCGATCCAGCGCTTGGCGTCTTCGCTGCGGGCATTGAGGTTCAAACAACCCAGGGTACTGTAGCGCTGGTGGTTGCCCATCGACAGGTTTTCGGTGATCGACAGGTTTTGCGCCAGGCCTTCAGTTTTTCGATCTTCGCTTAGCAGTCCGAGTCCCGCCCGCCGCCGCGCATTGATCCGCTGTGGCAACGGTCGTCCATCCAGCCGAACCGTTCCGCTGCGTGTCGGTTGCATCGCAAACAGACAGCGCAGCAATTCGGTGCGTCCGGCGCCGACCAGTCCGGCGACGCCGAAGATTTCACCCCGGCGCAGCGACAGCGAAACGTTGTGCGGAACCGGCGCGGCGGTCAGTCGGTCGATGTCCAATCGCGCCGATCCGATCTCGTGTGGCACCGCGGGGAACAGGTCATCGACGTCGCGGCCGACCATCAACGAAATGATTTGATCGTCACTGATCTGCGACAACTGGCCGGCACCGACGGAGTGACCGTCGCGAAGCACGGCGTAGTCATCGGCGATGCGACGCACCTCTTCCAAGAAGTGACTAATGTAAATGATCGCCAATCCGCGGCTGCGTAGCGTGTCGACGATTTGGAACAAACGATCGACATCGGCCGCCGGCAGCGAACTGGTGGGTTCATCAAATAAAATGATTTTTGCGTCACTGACCAGCGCCCGAGCGACCTCGATCAATTGTTGTGTTGCAACGCTCTGGTCACCGGTCCGCGCCTTGGGGGAAATCGAACTCAATCCGACTTGGTCCATCGCTTTTTGGACCCGTTGGCGTTGTCGGGATCGCAGTAGTGTTCCGGCAACGGTTCCGCTGCGACCGAGCATGATGTTGTCTTCGATGCTCAAATCAGGAGCCAGTGTCAGTTCTTGATAGACGATCGCGACACCTCGCGATCGGGCATCAATCGGACCCGCCGGGCGATAGGATTGGCCGTCGATCGACATCGTGCCGTGGTCGGGGCGATGGGCGCCGCTGAGCGTTTTCAGCAGGGTGCTTTTTCCGGCACCATTTTCGCCGATCAAGGCCAGGACACGTCCGGCCTGGGCGGTCATGCTGACGTTGTCCAGTGCGATCGTAGGCCCAAATCGTTTGCTGATTCGGCTGACTTCAAGCAATGCGTTCATTCCATCAGTTCGGGCTTGAGCAATTGCTTGATCGGTTCCCCGTCCATGTTGTCCTGGGTCGCCAGGTATTCGCCAGTGCTTTGGAATTCGGGAATCGATTTTCCGTTGATCGAATCGACCAGCGAGATCACGGACAGGTAACCCATTTGCACCGGGTCCTGCAGCACGATGCCATGGCAGTGGCCGTCGCGAAGTGCTTTGATCAGCGCATCGCTGGGATCAAACGCGATCAATTTGATTTTGCCAGCCATCCCGGCGTTCTTGATCGCTTCGAGTGTGCCGTTGGCGTTGGGTTCACAGACGGCAAACATTCCATCAAGCGTTTCGCCGTGCAGTTGAATCAATTGGTCGGCTTTTTCTTTCGCTTTGGTCGCGTTGTCGCCGGCATATTCGTCGGATGACACCACGGTGATATCGGGGTATTTGGCGATCGCGTCCAAGAATCCCTCTTCGCGTTGTTCGGTGCTTTCGCTGCCGGCTAGGTATCGCAGCAAGATGACGTTTCCTTTTTCGCCGATGGCTTTGGCCATGGCGTCGCCGGCCATCTGTCCGCCTTTGAAGTTGTTGGTGGCGACGTAGCTGACGATTTTCGGGCCGTCGTCCAATCCGCTGTCAAAGATGACCACGGGAATGTCTTCACCGATCGCTTCGTCGACCGCATCGACCAATCCGCCTTTCTGGTTGGGGGCCAGCACGATGCCGTCGACTCCCATTGTGATCATGTCCTTGACCACTTCGATCTGGCTGCCGGTGTCGCTTTCAACCACCGGGCCGCGCCAGATGATTTCGACATCGCCAATTTCCGTCGCTGCTTTTTGAGCACCGAAGTGAACCGATTTCCAAAATTCGTGACTGGTGCCCTTGGGGATCACCGCTAGACGAACGGTGTCACTTCCGGTGTGACTAGTTGACGATGGTTTGCAGCCTGATAGCAGGGTCGCAGCCAGCATGGCGGACGTGAACAACAACAGGCAATTGGCGGCACGTTTCATGAGCAATTCGATGCGAGAGAAGTGGGGATCAGAAACCGCAATGATAACGGATCGTGGCCAGCGCCATTGAGTGTGGCAGGTTAATCGGTGGGCGGTTTGGTGTGATTCAGCCCATTCACACCGAACGGATCGCAGCCGGAAGCGAATCAATTAGTTCCCAGCATGTCATGGCCGCTTGAGAATACTTGTCCGCTGCCAGGTCACCGGCCAAGCCATGCAGGAACACACCCAGTCGAGCGGCATCCCAGGCCGTCAATTGTTGCCCCAGCAGCGAGGTGATGATTCCGGTCAGCACATCGCCGCTGCCGGCGGTCGCCATCCCCGGATTACCGGTCGTGTTGACGAACCGTTCGACGGTTTGCCCGGCAACCGGCTTGCCAACCACCACGGTCGGACCGCCTTTGACAACGATCGTGACGTCGTGTGTCGCCGCCAATTCAGCAGCAGCGTCGATCTGTGCGTCTCGATCATTGGCGGGGACACCGGTCAGTCGGGCCAGTTCACCCGGATGAGGTGTCAGGACGAGGTTGGGCTGGCGGCGGGGCAGGGCAGGGCGGTCAAGCATTTGCTGTGCTGCGAGGATGTTGATTGCATCAGCATCCATCACCCGTGGCGTGTCGCGGCGTTGTAACAGGGCTTCGACCAAACGCACGGCTCCCGCACCGGTCTGCATGCCGGGCCCACATCCATAGGCATCGTAGCGAGACGATTTCGGCAGTTCGGCACTCAAGTCAAACTGGCCGTCGTCGGTATCGGCCAGTGGGATCGTCATGATGCCGGCGTGGAATCCGGCAACCGTTTCCAAGCAACGATCTGGAATCGCAACCGACACCAGCCCGGACCCGGACTTCAGCGCCGCGATGGATGACAATGCGATCGAGCCGGCCATGCCACGGGACCCGCCCACCAACAGCACGCGTCCGAAGTCGCCTTTGTGGGAATCGGGTCGACGCGCGGGGAAGGGCAGGGGAGCGGCGGATTCGGGCATCGGTTGCGATCAGGAATGCGAATGCAGGGGCGAGATTTCAGCGCTCGTCGATGGGGCGGGCGACCAGTCCGGCGAGGTAAGCGGCTTTGAATCCGGCGTCAATGTTGACCACGGCGACGTTCGACGCGCAACTGCTGAGCATTCCCATCAGCGGTGTCAGTCCACCCAGGGTGGCGCCGTAACCGACGCTGGTGGGCACAGCGAACACGGGCACACACAGGTGACCGCCGACCGCAGCCGGCAACGCTCCTTCCATGCCCGCGATCACGATCACGGCCGAGGCTTGACGCAGCGCCGGGACGGCCGCGATCAGGCGGGCTGGTCCGGCGACGCCGATATCGTCAAAGCTGCGAAACGGAATTTTCATCCAATGCAGTGTCTCGATCGCTTCCTCGGCGACCGGCGCATCGGTGCTGCCGGCGGTGATCACAGCCACGTGGTGCGGAAATTTTTGCGCGGTTGGATCCGGCCCACTGGCCGCCAACGGTTGGGGCTGGCCGGGGATGCCGGCGGTAAGGGTGCGTGAGAGCGGGTTGAACCTGGCTTGGGGAATCGCTGTCAAAATGCTGTCTGCCGCTTGCGGTGCCACGCGGGTCGCGAACGAGGGTTGCCCGGCATGCTGCTGACGGCGGATGATTTCGATCATCATTTCGGGCGGTTTACCATCCCCATAGATGACTTCAGGGAACCCACATCGCCGTTGTCGGTCCAGGTCCAACGTTACATGGGCGGTGGTCTCAAGCGGTCGATCGGCAGTGGGACCGGCCGGATCGCTGGGATCCGCCAACGATTGCGGGACCGGATTGGCTAGATTTGCCATCGCCTCGGCGACCGAACAGCGGCCGGTCGCCACATCGGTCAACCATTGGGCCAAGTCACGGGGGGCGGTTTTAGGTGGCGGATGTGGTGGCAAGGATCGGCAGTGCAGGTTAAGCGGGGTTCGCAATTTGGATGTGGGCTGGTTCAATATTAACGAACGAGCACCTGTCCTGTCGCTATAACTTTCTTCTTTCAACAGTATCAACAAGGCATTTTTCTATGTCGACCAAAAAGTGCGTTTTGGCTTATTCGGGAGGTCTAGATACCTCGGTCATTCTGGGCTGGTTGCAGGACCAGGGATACGAGGTCCACGCGGTCTATGTCGATTTGGGCCAGCCCTGCGAAGATCGTGAAGCGATCATGAAAAAGGCCCGCGATGGTGGAGCCGCTTCGGCGCGGTTGATCGATGTCCGCGAGGAATTGTGCCGTGACTTTGCATTTCCCGTGCTGGCCTGGCAAGCCAAGTACGAACAGATCTATCTGCTGGGCACTTCGATCGCACGCCCCTTGATCAGCAAGGTCTGTTTGCAGGTCGCTCGCGAAGTCGGCGCGGTCGCCTACGCACACGGTGCCACCGGCAAAGGCAACGATCAGTGCCGATTCCAGTTGGCGGCCGAAGCACTCGATCCCAAAGTCGAAATCATCGCCCCGTGGCGAATCAAGGAGTTCCGCGAAGCATTCCCGGGGCGCACCGAGTTGATCGCCTATTGCAAAGAGAAAAACATTCCGGTCAAAGCGTCGACGGCTAAACCATACAGCAGCGACGAAAACGTGCTGCACATCAGTTACGAAGCCGGTGATCTGGAAGAATTGGACATCAATGGCGTCGAATTGGTCGATTTCGGCATGGGCGTCAGTCCCCAGGAAGCTCCCGATGAAAGTGAGTCCGTCACGATCGGGTTCGAATCGGGTGTCCCGACCACGCTGAACGGTCAATCGGTCAACGCGCTTGAGATGGTCGAGCGATTGAATGATATCGGTGGACGAAACGGTGTCGGTCGCATCGACATGGTCGAGAACCGTTTCGTGGGAATGAAAAGCCGCGGTGTGTATGAATCACCCGGGATGACTGTCTTGTACGACGCGTTGATGTACGTCGAGCAACTGACAATGGATCGCGACCTGATGCACCTGCGTGATCGGTTGGCACCGGAAGTCGCTGAAATGGTTTACTACGGGTTCTGGTACGTGCCCAAGTTTGATGCGTTGCTGTCGTTCATCAAAGAAGCTCAGCGCCCGGTGACTGGCGAAGTCACATTGAAACTGTACAAGGGCAACGTGACGGTTGATTCCCGCCACAGCCCCAACAGTTTGTACGACGCCGAAATCGCGACGATGGAAGGCGGCGGGTCATACAACCAAGATGACGCCGAAGGATTCTTGCGGATCCAAGGGTTGCCTAGTCGCGTGCAAGGCACCGTGACACCTCGCAAGTATTAAGGCTCAATCAAGCGTGTCATCGGCCAACGGCTCGTTGCCGTTGGGTGTGACCAACGCATTGAACGTCGTCGGTGGCAAATCGTTGCTCAAATAGTGACCGCGGCCGTCGACGGTCGCCATGGTGGCACCGTTTTTCAGGTGCCCGCCCGCTTCGATTCCGGCGGTGCCATTGATCACGCCGTTCATGCGCGAAAAATCCAAGTCGATCGGTTTGGCCCAGCCGCCGATTGTGTTGTTGATGGGCGGCATTCCCGCGATCACCAGAATCGTTTGTGAAGGGTTGTCGGAAATCGTATTGGGTGACAACGGGCCGGTCGGCGGAAACAGTGTCCCTGGGCCGGTGATCAAGTAGTAACCGGATTGCCCGCCCATCTGATTTACATCGGCCGGGTGCGCATACACATCGGGCATCATGTAGCTGGCCTGTAGATTCAGTTCGTGGTCCCATGGTTTGCTAAGATCGAACAGGTCGTAGGTTTCTTGTTGCCCCAGGTACGGCAGAATCAACACACGCCAGGAATGCAGCGCGCGGCCTTGGCTGTCGCGCAGTATTGCCGGTGGGTATTTGCCGTGGTCCGCCGCGTAGGCATTCAATGCGGCGGCAATCAGTTCTAGGTTTTTGATCGATGCGCTCTGCAATCGGGCTTCGGCCAGCCGAGCGACGCCGCTGCCGCCGAAGCGAATCACGGCAAACACGAGGCACAGCAAAAGGGTCAGGACGATTCCGGCGGCGATGAACACGCCGATCGATCGTTTGCCTTTGGTTGCAGTTGTGTTTGCCGCCGGGCGGGCGGCAAACTTTGGTAAATCAATCGGCGACCCACAGGAAAAACACTCGCCCGAAGTGCCGCTGTAGCGGTCTTCGACTCGGGTTTTCGCCTGGCAATGGGGACAGGTAAACAGATAAGGCATAAACGTGATGTGGTTTCGCGGAAATGTCGACGCTCAGTGCGCCGCCCACGGGGTCAATTCCCATTCTAGAGGACGATAACTTGAAGGTGGTGCTACAACGGGTCAGCGAGGCCTCAGTTTCGGTGGACGGCAATGTGGTCGGCAAAATTGACCATGGCTATTTGGCGCTGGTCGGCATCGGTCACGGTGACAACACGGACGTCGTGAATTGGGTGGCCGACAAGACCGCTGTGCTGCGGGTGTTCGAAGACGACGCCGGAAAAATGAATCGCTCGATCGTCGATCTCGGCGGCAGCGTGTTGGCGGTCAGCCAGTTCACGCTGTACGCGGATTGTCGCAAAGGTCGCCGACCTGCATTCACCGATGCGGCACTGCCGGAAATCGCTCAGCAACTTTACGGGCACTATGTCGACCGGCTGCGCGCGTTGGGAATCCATGTTGAAACCGGGATCTTCGCCGCCGACATGAAGGTCTCTTTGACCAATGATGGACCGGTGACCATGATCTTGCAGCGCGAGGTGACCGGGACCGATCGTTAAAACGGCCTATTTCCAAAGCGTGTTGCCGGCGTCGGCTTGCTGAGGTGTTTCAGGTGATTGCCACTGCGGTTTTGGCCATTGTGGTTTCGGCAGTTGTGGACCCGACCACAGCGACCGTGGTGGATCGATACCGCCCGGGTTCGAAACGGATTGGTCGCGCGTTCGCAGTCGCGCCGCGATCTCGTTGTCGCTGTACGCCGTGTAGGTCAATGCGAATAGCATTGCGTAGACGACCACATTGGCCATTGGGTTGGTGCCAAAAAATTTGAGCGCCGTGCCGAACGATTTCTTGGTGCGCAGCCCTACTCCGCCGACTTCAACCGCCCAGATTTCGTCCAAGATTAAATGGACCATGAATCCCACAACGACGGCGACTGACTTGAACGCCCGTTCGGCATTGCTTTGGCATGGCATCGCCAGATAGGCGATCAGTCCGGCCGACGCTGCCGCGGGAAGGCTGTGCCACATGCCACGGTGTACCGTGAACCGTTTGAAAAATTCGAATGCACCAAATCGAATCACGACATAGATCAACATCGCCGCCAATGCCATCGACTCGTGCGATAGGTCGTAGTCACGAAACCGGTTCAGCATCAAAATGGGGACGACGGCTGCGGCAAACAAGCTGATCTCACGCAGCGGGATCCCGCCGTCGCTGTCCAAGTCTGGCAGCATGCCGCTGACCGAGCACAAGCCACCGGCCAGCATGCCGTTTTCCAACGACATCGATTGAGACGTGACGCCCCAATATCCGTACGCGATCCCAACGACCGTGCTCGTGCTGATGTGCGTTTTAAAACCGGCCACGCTAGCAAATGTGTCCGTAAAAGTGAGGGCAGGGCAGGGGGCTTTGGAAACCGAGACATTGCTACATACCGAGTTCCCCTGCTCTCTGCCAAGACAGGATTCTGATTTGGGGGCGCAGCGCGGGCGGCGGACTTCCTATAAACCAGCTGGAATCCGTCGCCATCGCTGGAGGGCACGGGATTTTGCTTTCATTCATTCCACGCGGTAAGGATGCGGAATCGTGGAGACCTATGACATTGTGATGCTGGTCGTACTGGCGGCCGCAGGGTTGTTCGGGGCGTTCAAGGGATTTGCCTGGCAATTGGCCTCGATCGCTTCGATTGCGGTCAGCTACTTCGTTGCCTATCGGTTTCGCCAGCCGCTTAGTCAGTCGATCGTCGCCCAGCCGCCGTGGAATCAGTTTCTGGCCATGCTGATCCTGTTCGTCGGCACGTCGCTGATCATCTGGGTCGGATTCAACATGGTTCGCCGCACGATCGACCGGATGCGATTAAAGGAATTTGACCGTCAAATCGGAGCCCTGTTTGGGCTGCTCAAAGGATCGTTGTATTGCATCTTGATCACGCTGTTCGCTGTCACGCTGCTCGGCGACGCGGTGCGTGACAAAGTCGTCGACAGCAAGAGCGGCCGCTTCATCGCCCGCAACCTGGACCGCAGCCAGTCGGTGATCCCGCCCGAGATCCATCACTTTCTAAAGCCCTATTTGGATCGCTTTGAAACGGAGTTCAGTGGTGACGATACGTCGTCGCGACCGGCCGCAGCAGCGACCGGGATTGCCGGTTCACAATGGGAGAGTTCGCCAGCATCGCCACTGCAGTCGCCGGGCATCCCAGTGCCGGCGCGCACAGCAGGGTGGCGGCAGTAGCCGCATGGCTGTATTTGCTCAAACACGGGGAATTTTGCAGTCCCAATACAACATAAGAGTGATTATCGGACGTTGATGGGGCGGCTAAATCACCGCTTGATTCTCCCTTTTCGCCCACCAGGCCCCGATGTTTAACGTTCGGTCGGTCTGGTTGATGGGTTGTCGCAGCCAGTCGGTCGGCCAGGCTTTCCGGTGCCGCCCTGCTCCAGATTCCAGTCGCTCTCGCAGTCGCGCGCGTGGTGGTCTTTCGTCCGTCCCCAGCCGCCGCGTTTGGTTGTCGACAACCGATGAATTCCGCGCGGCGCTTGGTTGTCGACAACCAAGCAACCGCCGCCTGAACTTTTGAAGTTGCGCTTTTGCGTGAGGCACGGTTTTTTCATAACCCGATGCGTCACTTCAACGGCGCTGGTGTGGAGGATTTATCCGACTCGGGTGAGGGTTTTCTGCGAAGAATCAGGCCGGTCGGATAAATCCTCCACACCAACTAGCGACCGGCTAAAAGCGCAACTTCAAAACTGACGCGTCGGGTTGCGATAAAAGCGCAACTTCAAAAGTCTGAACCGCGGGTGCTACGAGGCGTCTTCGAGAAAGACTCCGATGCGACGGAATTTGTCGTAGCGTGAATCCAGCAGTTCGTCGGTGGTCTTGGTTTCCAGTTCGGTCAGCGTCCGTGACAGATAGGTCTTCAGCCGCGATGCCATTTGGTGATGGTCCCGATGGGCACCTCCGAGTGGTTCTTCCAAGACGTCATCGACGACGCCGAGCTGTTTCAGGTGTTTGCTGGTGAATTTCAGTGCAGCGGCGGCCTTGGGCGCGTGTTCGTGGCTTTTCCACAAAATACCCGCACAACCCTCCGGACTGATCACGCTGTAGTAGGCGTGTTGCATGACCGCGATTCGGTCACCGACACCGATTCCGAGTGCGCCACCCGATCCGCCTTCGCCGATCACGATACAAATGATTGGCGTTTTCAGCTGGCTCATCATGAACATGCTTTCGGCGATCACTTGAGCCTGGCCGCGCTCCTCGGCACCGATTCCGGGATAGGCACCGGGGGTGTCGATGAAGCAAATCAGCGGCAGCTTGTACTTTTCCGCCAGTCGCATTTTGACCATCGCTTTGCGATAGCCTTCGGGGTGGGCGCATCCGAAGTGACAGGCGGCGCGTTCTTTGAATGTGCGGCCTTTCTGATGCCCCAGCACCATCACTTTGAAGCGATCCAGTTTGGCAAATCCGGCCAGCATCGCGCGGTCGTCGCCAAAGTGTTTGTCGCCGTGCAGTTCGACGAAGTCATCGAACGCCAAGTTCAAATAGTCTTTGGTGTAAGGTCGGTTCTTGTGGCGCGCAATTTGAACGGTTTGCCAAGGGTCGAGCGACGAGTAGACATCGCGCAATTGTTTGGCGAGTTCGGTGCGCAGCGATCGCAATTCGTCTTCGGACGCATCGCTGCGTTCGGTTTGTCGTTGTAGCGCGCTGATGCGGCTTTCGAGTTCCGCAATTTCAATTTCGAAATCGAGTCCGGGTCCGGCCATCGATGGTTATTCCTCTGTCTCGTCTTCGAGGTCTTGTCGCGAAGGTTTTCGGATCATGTCATCCGCACCACGGATTCCGGGCATGTTGTCAAACACGCTGATCTCGGGTTTGCGTGGGCGTTTATTCCACAGTTCGATCGAACGAATCTCTTTCAAAAAATCCCACATGGACTGCGGTCGATCGGCCGGTCGTTTGGCCATCATCCGTTTGATCAGATCCGCAAACTCTTTGGTCACGTTGTTGTTGAACGCGATCGGGCTGGGGATGAATGCGGTCAGGTGCTTGTTCAGCAAGTCGTTCGGTGTGTCGCCGGTGTACGGCGGTTTGCCGGTGGCCAGTTCGAACAGCACACAACCGAAGGAGTAGATGTCGGTTCGTTCGTCACAGACTTTGCAACGAATCTGTTCCGGCGCCATGTAGCTGCGAGTGCCTTGGGCGAGACTTTGGCGGTGAAAGAGTTTGCCCAGCCCGGTCTTTTTCTTTTCCGAGATCGTAAAGTCAATCAGTTTGGTTTCACCATCGCGGCTGACCAAAAAGTTGTCTGGTTTGACATCCAAATGGATCCAGTTGCGGGTGTGCATGTAATACAACCCTTCGCCGGCCTGTTCGATGATCTTGGGCAGCATGAATGCCAGCGAATCGGGGCCGCGACGGAGCGCCTGTTTGATGTTCAATTCACTGAACAGTTGCAGCACCAAAAACGGTCGATCGTTGGCAACTTGGTAGTCCAGGATTTTGATGATCCGTGGGCTGTTTTGCAGATCCTGGCCCACGTTGAATTCGTGTTTCAGCAGCGCGATCTCGGCTTTGTCCTTGGCAATCGAGCTCTTCAAGATCTTCAACGCGTAGCGTTCTTGCTCGTTTTCCTCAATCGCTTCCCATACTTCGGCGGTCGATCCGGCCCTGATCAGGCGGGTCAGTCGGTAGGGTCCGTAAAAATCTCGGGTCTTGGTCATCAGTCACCGGTCGGACGAAATGGAAGCGGCGCAGAGAGCACGTGGTTGGTTGAACTCAGCTGTGTGGGGGGTGGTCAGTCGTTTTTAGCTAACCAGACGATCCGGCATGATAGTTGAATTTGCCCCCACCGGGAAAGGCATGAATAGAGGCGGGCTTTAGCGACTTGCGATTGTCTCGTAAATCTGCCGAATTCTGCGGGTCATCGTTTGGTGACGGAACTGGTCGGTGAATCGCAACCGCCCTTCTCCACCCAGCTTTGCTCGCAGTGGTTGGTTTTCGGCCACCCGAATCAACGCCTCGGCCAATCCCGAGCGGTCGCGCGGGGCAACCAGAAAACCCGTCTGATCATTGATCACGACCTCGCGAGCCCCGTCGACGTCGTAGCTGATCGCCGGTTTTCCCGCGATCAAGGCTTGTGGCAGGGCCCGAGCGAGCCCTTCGCGGAGCGAGGTGTGAACCAAAGCGTCCATCGCACCGATCAGTGCCGGGACCTCGGTGGGTGAAACCAAACCGGTGAAAACGAAATGGTCGGACAGCCCCAGCGACTCGATCCGCTGTTTCAATGGCTCGCGCAGGATGCCATCACCGACCAATAGAAAAAGGACCTGGGGACATTCGCGGACCACTTGCGCGGCCACGTCGATCAGATCGTCATGCCCTTTCAGATGGAATAGACGCGCAATCTTGCCAATCACGACGCGATCCGCAGCGATGTTGTACCTGGCCCGAATGCGTTCTCGGTGCTGATCAGCCGCTAGGAACGGTTCGACATCCATCCCGCTATATACGGTGGTGAATTTGTCTCGCGGTGCGACTCCGGCATCCACCATCAGGTCGGTCATCGCATCGGCGACCGAGATCATGTGGTGGCAGCGCTGGGCGGCATAGCGTTCGCAGCGACGAAACGTCTCGCGCGCCAGTGGCGATTGAAACGCGTGAAAGGGAGCGCCGTGGACCGAGTGCAATACCGCCGGTACGCCGAGCGACCAGGCGACCTTGCGGCCGATCAGGCCCGCTTTGGCGCTGTGGGTATGCACCACATCGGGGCGAAACTGCCGTAGCGTTCGGCGAATCGCTCGCGCGGCGTTCCAGTCGGTGGCCGGTTGGATGTTGCGGCGCAGGGATGGCAGCAGTTGAATGTTCAACTCCCCTGCCCTGCCCCGGTCATTTCTGCCCGGGTCGTTTGCCGCCGACGTCTCGAACCCAGATCGCTGTAATAGATCGCCTTCCGGTCCCAGCGCCGGTCCGGTGATCAACATCACGTCATCGCCGTAATGTTCGATCAGGTCCAAGCAATTCAGTAGCGTGTTTTCCTGCGCGCCGCCGATGATCATACGGGTGATGATATGGGCGATTCGCATGAGTCACTAAGCAGTGCCGAATTCGATACGACGAAGTCCCAGTTGCGTTTGCAACCGATTGACGATCGACGTGTGCATCTGGCTGACGCGTGATTCCGAAAGGTCCAGCGTGGCACCGATTTCCTTCATCGTCAATTCTTCGTAGTAATAAAGAATGATGATCAGGCGTTCGTTGCGATTGAGACCTTTGGTGACCAGACGCATCAGGTCATTCTTTTGCACTCGTCGTGTCGGGTCTTCGCCTTTCTTGTCTTCCAAGATGTCGATTTCACGAACGTCTTTGTAGCTGTCGGTTTCGTACCACTTTTTGTTCAGTGAGACGACGCCGACGGCATTGGCATCCGATTCCATCTTTTCGACTTCGGCGACCGACAGTTCCATGTGCTCGGACAGTTCGCGAACGGTTGCTGGTCGTCCGTGTTTTGTTTCGAGCTGCTTTTTCGCAACGGCCAACTTACTGGCTTTGCTGCGAACCAGTCGTGGAACCCAGTCCATGGTGCGAAGTTCGTCCAACATGGCGCCACGAATCCGAGGCACACAATAGGTTTCGAACTTGACTCCACGCTCCATGTCGTAGGCATCGATCGCGTCCATCAATCCGAAGATTCCGGCGCTGATCAAATCATCCAGTTCGACACCATCCGGCAAGCGTTGCCAAATTCGTTCGCCGTTATAGCGAACCAGTGGCATGTAACGCTCGACTAAGCGGTTACGCAGAGGTTCGTAATTGTCCGCATCCTTTTCGGTCAGTTTGAATTGCTTCCAAACCTCTAGGATTTCTTCGTCCGTTGAAACTGCGGCTGGCATCCAATCCTCCGTGAACTTCAAAATTCCATCGACAGCATCATGCCGTCGCGGCAATGTTAAATTGTAGGTGTCGTCGACGAACCGAATCACATCCTTGCGTTCGGTATTCGCCGACATCACACGAGGTCAACGGTTCCCGGCGAGTTGCTGATTGAACCGGCGGACTTCCATGTCCAGGTTTAATTGCAACGGATGCCGGGGTCGACCCAGTCGCCGAAGGTAGACTCTCCAAAAAAGATCTCAAGTCCTTTTAGGAGTACCCAGCCTTCGACTTATTCTCTATCGGTTGTTTGTCTGGTTGAGGTTGAGTTGTTTTATTGAATTAAGCGGCTTCGATTTGCGGCATCACGATCGGCGCGGGCAGCAATCGTGAAACCAACTGATCGGCGCTAGCGATCGTGATGTCTTCGGGCACATGTTGGCCGTTGGTCATATAACTGACCGGCACGCCCATGAAGTCGTGTGAGGACGTGAGCGCCGACAGCACACCGGCTGTGTAGGGCGCTTCATCAAGTTTGGTCAGGATCGCGGAGGTCGGGCGAGCAGCTGCGAATCCTTCGAGCGCTGACTGGATCACGGCCGCTGTGCTGGTTGCACTGATCACTAAATGTGTCTCATCGGGCTGGGCCGACCGCAACAGGTCCGCCAGGCCTTCGATTTTCATGTCGCCACGGGGGCTCCGCCCGGCTGTGTCGATCAAGATCAAATCCACGTCGCCCAATCGATCGATCGCGCCACGCATCTGGTCCGCCGATTCGACCACACTCATCGGCAGGTCCATGATCTGCGCGTATGCCTGGAGTTGTTGGACGGCAGCAATTCGGAAGGTGTCGATGGTCAACAGGCCGACACGCCGCTTGGATTGGATTCGAAATCCCGCGGCCAGTTTGGCGATCGTCGTGGTTTTGCCTACGCCCGTCGGGCCGATCAAGGCAACCACGCGGCGTTCGCCCGGGTTGATCTGGATTTGGCCGCTCAATCGAATCTCGCGAGCCACGCTGCGCTGGAGTTGATCGAACCAGGTTTGTTCTTGCCAGGGTTGTTCGAAACGATCACCCAAATTGGCGACGAATCCATTGGTCGAACGAATCCAGCGATCCGCCGCGGCGGGAACAACACCCAACGAGATCAGTCGTGTGCGATATTCGGCCTGCGGCGATGACGCGGCAGGATCTCTGTTCGTGCCGGCAGCAGCAGGGCGATTGTAACCGGAAATCGGGAGTGTGGACCGTGATTCAAGCGGCGCGGTGTCGACGCCAGGACTGCCGGATGCCTGCCGTGCGGGGGAGGCGTAGACGCCGGAGCCTTCATCGGGCTCGGTGATGTTGATGCGGCTGCTGTAAACCGTCGGTGAACTGCCATCATGGTCCGCGTCAGCACTCGCCGTGACTTCGACATAGCTGCGACCCAGCCAACCCATCCAGCCGTCGCGGCATTGGCGCGTGCGTAGCACAGATGCATTCGGACCGAGTTGTTCTCGAATTTCTTCGAGAGCAGCTTGAAGGTTGGCGGCTCGGAATATTTTGACTTGCATCAAATGGACTGTGGAAATGGTTCGTCAGAAAGCGTCAATGTCAGGCGGCTGTTGCTGCACGTTCGACGGCAGCGGTACGGTAGAGTTCCAATTGTGTGTCGGACGTGATTTCGTTGGTCGACAAAACGTTCGCCCAGATTCCGGCCTCGTCCATGATCTGTTTCACGCGACGCCGTGCTCCGGTACCCAGTTCAGGACCATCGCCGACCAAAATGACCGGCGGATAACCCTTGTCGGTTAAGTTCTTAACGGCTTGACGAATCGCGTCGCAAGTGACGTCTTGTGTTTTGTCAACTTCCGTCACAAATTGATTTTGATGGCGACCCGTTTTCCCGCGACCGCCCTGCCCTGCCCCGTTCAGATCGGTCCCCAGTGAACTCGCCCCATGTACCTCAAACGCATCTGCGGGCGTCGTTACCGGATTGCCTTGCAGCCCGGCCAGTGTGGCTTCGTCGATGTGCACGGCTCGCATCACGCGATGGCTATCACATAATCCGGCGCACAGGGTTCGTGCCAAACGTTGCCGGACGTGTTCAATTTGTCGTTCAGTGTCGTTGGTCTTTTCCGACGCATCACTGAGAGCTTCTAAAATGATTCCCAACTGCCGGATCGGAATGGCTTCGCGTAGCAAGCCTTGCAGCACTTTCTGAACATCCGACACGGACATTCGACCGCCACGTGGTGGTTGCGAATCGCTTTGCCGTGGCACCAGTTCGTCGACCATTGCCGGCGCGACTTGGCGAAGTTCATCTAATAAGTGTTTGGTTGCGTCGCGTGACAATAATTCGTCGGCGTGAGATCGAGCGATTTGCTCCAGATGATGCGCCAACACGCCCGGTGCGGTGCGTGTCTTGTATCCATAGATCATCGCTTGTTCACGATCGACCGGGTCGATCCAAATCGCCTCCCTTCGGCTGGCCGGATCGAGCACCTGTTCACCCACCGGTGTGCCCGTGGTTCGGGAATCGCCGCAGGCCAATAATTTGTCGATTCGCAGTTGACCACGAGCCACAAAGTCTCCGAACAAGCGGATTTCATATTCCTGTTGACCGAGCGTGGCGTCATCACGAACCCGGACTTTGGGAAGCACGATCCCAATTTCCGCAGCCATCTGGTTTCGTAGACTGGCGATCCGCTGCATCAAATCACCGCCGCGGCTGGGATCGGCCAGCGGCAACAAGCCAAGCCCGATCGCGACCTCGAGCGGGTCGACGGTCAAGAAGTCTTCGACACGTTTTTGTGTGGTGGCATGCGCAGCCGCCTCCGATTCTTTGACCCGAGCTTCCTCGGCTGCATTCTCACGATTCTTGTCGTTGCGCATTAGTGTCGTTGCGATCAAGAAACAGCCACCGCCCAACAAAAGCAGCGGGATCAGTGGCAGCCCCGTGATCATTAGCACCAGCAAGAATCCGCCGGCGATGAACAACGCTTTCGAATTGCCCAACAGTTGTGTGACAAAGTCCTCGGGCAAATTTGATTTTCGTGTGCCCCGGGTGACTAGGATTCCGGCGGATAGCGAAATCAACAACGACGGAATCTGGCTGACCAATCCGTCGCCAATGGTCAGTTTGGTGAAAACCGATGCAGCATCTGCGATGCCCATCCCTGAAACCACAACGCCCAAATACAGGCCGCCGACGATATTGATCGCAGTGATCACCAACCCGGCGATGGCATCCCCGCGGACGAATTTTCCGGCTCCGTCCATGGCCGAGTAAAAATCTGCTTCCGCGCTCAGGGCGTCGCGTTTGGCTGATGCGGTCTGGTTGTCGATGTTGCCGGCGTTTAGATCGGCGTCGATCGCCGACTGACGCCCAGGCATGCCGTCCAAGGCGAATCGCGCGGCGACTTCACTGATGCGGGTGGCCCCCTTGGTGATCACCACGAATTGCACCACGATCAGAATCAGGAACAGGATCAATCCGACTTCGACCTGATTGCCAGCCACAAATTGGCCAAAGGTTTGCACCACGCTGCCGGCTGCCTGTTCACCCAGCGTCGGAGCACCGGTCAAAATCAATCGCGTGGTGGCGATATTCAACACCAGTCGCGTCAGTGTGGTTGCTAGCAACAGCGTTGGAAAGACACTGAACTCCAACGGTGTGGCGATGTGGATGGTGGTCAGCAAGATCACCACTGCGAGGGCGAGATTGCCGGCCAGCAACAGATCCATGATCACCGGCGGCAGCGGCATCAGAATAACGACCAAACTGGCCATCACACCGACTGGCAAGAGCCACGCACGGAATCGTTGAATCGGGGGCACTTCCTGGCCTTTTTACGCAAATGGGGAGGTCATCCATTCTCTCTCGGGCAGCGACAGTAGCGAAATACCACTGGCGCGGTCCAGATGATTCTCTGCCGATGCAAATGCCAGCAAATCACGACCTGGAATGGTGGGTGCACCAAATCACGACTGAGGCTGACACAGGCACGGCCGTGGCCGTCAGGCCACGGAAACGAGCGAATCAGCTTCTTCAGGCGACCACGCGTCCCAATCTGCCCCAAGCCGGAGGCTGACACAGCCACTGCCGTGGCCGTCAGGCCACGGAAACGAGCCCAGCTTTCCAAAAGCCCAGCGGGCGACACAGACTGTTGATGGAGAGTGGAGACTGAAGCAGTTGACGAAAATGAGACGAATCCAAAACGGCACTGTTGCAATCGTGAGCTGGTCGCCCCTGTGACCGAATATAATTGACCGCCCCACAAAACCCCCGTACTTTGGGTGGTCCCCATTAATAGCAGTCCGACTGCCGATAACTACCCAAAGTACGCCGCAGTCGGACCGCCCATACAATATCGTTATGCAGCAAAGCAGATATCCCAATTAATGCCCGGTAACGCAATGATTGACCCCGATCCGTATGTCGCTCCGGCCAATCGGCAGCCGATCGCGCCCGCCCGAGGCTTTCACGCTTTGACCAAGCGGTTCATCATTCATTTTGGATTCGCTGCAATTTGCGGAGGTACGTTTTCGCTCTTAACTTTGTTGTTCCCCGCTATAAAGAGTACATCTGAATTTAATCTCGCACTCGCTGGCTTGCTGGTGGGATCGTTCGCTGCTGGACGCTATTCTTTGACGACTCCTCAACTGCTGGTGGCTACGGCTGGTATCACTTGGGGTTTTATGAGTTCCTTTGCGACTGCCATTTTAGTTCAAGATAAAACAGCGACCGTAATATGGTCGAGGTTTATTCCGGCACTGCTGATCGCTCCTGTGATAATTTTTTGCGGCGCGTGGACAGTGATGCGTGTAGAAACACGTCGGTCATGAGCTGCATAAAACCAATAAGAATTTGACATCGCGTGAAAGCACGGCGGTGTTGGCATTGGTTCTCTATCGATCCTGAAGAGGGGCTGGCTATTTGAGCGGACGAGCCGATGCTCAAATTCTCTGTTCAAGAAGGCCGGAGTCGGCGACGCCCCATTGGGATTTGCACCCGATGCTGTAGTGCGGAGGGCGACCTTTTGTGCCGCGTGTGACTGGATCTGCAGGAACTCGCTTGAGTGAACCCAGGCATGTGGGAAGGGTTGGTGGCGTTTCGAAGCGAGGTGACTGACCCTTGGAAGTCCGTTTCTGGCTGATCGACCGGTGTCGGCGCAGACCGGTTGCGTGATGCCGACGGGCGGCAGTTTCGCAGGCTCGGTGGATTGGGGGTAACCCGGTCATGGTGACGGTGGACCTCGTGTGGCCAGTCGAATGTGCCAGATC
>NZ_JAMYFE010000078.1 GCF_024129865.1 Stieleria tagensis
ACGCGTCGGGTTACCATAAAAACGCAACGTCAATACTCACACATCGGGTTGTGTGTTTAGACACGTTCCCAAATCACGCCTTCGCCGGTTCCGTCACCTCGAAAATGCACGAGGCGTAGTGACTGTTTTCGGTTCAGACATTTAATGGTGTCTGCTAGACGTCGTTTGGGATCTTGTTCGGGCTGAGGCGTGAGTGGATCATCAATCCGCTCCGGCCAATTCTCTTCTTGAAACGCGCACAAGACCGCTTCTTGGTTAACCGCGGGCCACTTGAATCGTTTGATCAATTGGCCGTTGAGCCACAATTTTCGCAGTTCGGAATTCCAATCCGGTCGGCCATCATGGTGCGGCCCCATCGGTCCTGCCGCTTCGGTCACCAAGGGATGGCGACCTCGTACGGATGAAATCTCACTGGGACAGGACAGGTCGACCGACCGAGCGATTTGAAGACCAATGGATGAGATGACAAAACAGGTATGATGCGAGAAATTTAAGTTGCCGGTGGGGCGAAACTGGCGACCATCGTCGCCCTCAAGTGTGATCTCTCTGCCATGCTGGACATAACCTTTTTTGACCAGCCAACGCAGATCTGTTTCGCTGGCCCCCAGCTCCTTCAACCGGCCGATCGAGACAGCAAAATCCCAAACATCGCTGTCGGTATCCGTTGCGTACAATGAAGCTGAAAACAATTCCGCCATTGATGGCTCTACTTTGCACGGCAGCGGATATTCCAGCTTTTGATCACGAAATATCATCATGAGAGCGCCTGTTGAGCGACTAAAAATCAAATGGACGAACGAATTTCACAGATCGCCCACAGAAGGGATTGTACGCCACCCTTCAGGCGGGGTCAACGATTTGAGTTCGCACGACGCCAATCGGGCTGTAGAGCCGTCAACGGACTGGGGGATCATGATTCGCTGGCGATGGTTGATGGCGGCCTGCGGTGTCGCGGCGGTGTTTTTTTTAGGTGCTCGGGTATCGGCACAAGATCACAAGGTGGCAACACCAGAGAAGCTGCTGATTGATCTCGATCAACAGTTGACGTTGGCGATCCAGCAGATCGGCCAAACCGCCGATCTTCAACAGCGAGTCGCTTGGTTGAATGGGTTGACCCTGGGAATGCCGCCGGCGCAACTTGAGCGAGACGGCCTGCGGCAACTCGTTGCCCGGACATTGGATGAAATCTCGCCCGACGCCAGTGTTTCCTTTGCGTCGACGATCACACACTACCCTGCGTTGCAACCGAAACTACTGGAAATTGCTGGGCGCGAGGGACGTGGGGACTCGGCACGTCTACAGCTGATTCGGAACTCACGGGATCACCGATCAGCGGTCCGATTGATGGATCAAATCCAGACAGCAACGCTGCGGCGTCTTGCGCTTGAGACTCTGGCGCGTCAGTCCAATGATCTTTCACAGCGTCTGTCGTTTCTGGAGCAAGCGTATTCGATTCCGGCGCCAAATAGCTCATATCGTTTTAGTTCGATCTACGAATTGGGTCCCGATGCAGCGACATCGCCCGAGCCGATTTGTCAGCTGATTCGGAAGCATGTTTCCGAATCGGATGCGGTCCCGATCTACACCTATTTTGCATCAGCCGCTGCCCAAGCAGACGGCGGCCAAGCTGCCGCCCAGCAATACATCGATGCGGCTTGGGAATGTGTCAGCAAACTGCCAGAGCCGCAGGATGCTGCTTCGATGTTATTACGTCGAGAGATTCCGCCGGCCGAACGCGAAACCTGGGTCGAGCGGTTTGATCAATACATCCTACCGGCGCTTCGGCGGGGACAAACGGGCATTGATCCGCTGAGCGATCTGGCGCGATTTGACATGGCCCTGTTGGTCGACCGCACAATGCAAAGTTGCATGCTGCCGTTGCGTTCCTTTGATGGGACTTTCCCATCGGTGATCGAACGGGCGTTTTCAGTTCGACCGACGGTGGTGTTGGATTGGCTTGAACGCGGATATGACCAGTTAGAAATAGACAACGATTTATTGGTGTTGCCCGTGGCTGATGACGCGCAATCACGCCGCGATTGGCGGCGTGACGTCCGTGATCAATGTGTCTTTGAAATCACAGAGTATTTATCGGTGCACTTTTCGGACGCGGAACCGTTGCCACCGGCTAGTAGGGATCGGTTGTGTGATCTGGCAATGCAGGTTCATGACCCAGGTCTACGGCTGGCGACGCTGGCGGAATTAAACGAAGAATTGCGCCGGTTAGGGCAAGAGGTTCCATCGCGTTTGACTGTCGCCGCGCAAGGTCTCTTGCGAGAACGGATCGATTTTCCGTCGTTTGATTGGCAACAGGATCAAGGTCCACAGCTGTTTTTGCTTGGCAGTGAAACCCAGCGTATCGATTGGTTGAACGATCGGATCGAACAGTTTCGCGGCGTGGACGTCACTGAGCGAACCGACAGCTTTCGTTCCCTGCTGCGACGAATTTCTGCGTCCGGATTATCAGCCTCACAGCGACTGAAGTTTTACAAACGCATCGAGCGGATCGCTGTTGCCCAAGGCGAGACGCGGCAACGGGCGGAAGTTGCACAGCAAGCAGCTTCAATCGATTTGGCGTGGTCGATTCGGGTGATGTTTGATTGCTTGCCGCCTGATCGCGGTCGCAACGGCAAACCCGATGGCAACATCGGCTGGTTACCGGCACCCTCCGATGCCGGTGACGCGATCCAGTGGCTCAGAAATCGTGTTGGCGATCCGCGCGCCCAACAAGTGGCAGATGCGCTGTTGATGAAAGCGCTCTGGCAGTATCTGCCAGAGGCGGACCAGTCGGACCGCGACGGGATTCGGCAATGGCTGTGCCAGCCCCTCATCCGCCAACACCGGTATGCGGCCGCACTGGAACTGATACCGCAAATCAACGATCTGAAACAGCAAACCTCAACACGCATCCTGTGGGTCAGTTCGCTGAATCAGAACCAGTAGACGATCAACTCTGCTGTCCGATTAGGACAGGTACATCACGATTAGGACAGGCACTTTGCGATTTGACGGACGGCTTGTCGGAGTCGATGTTCGTTTTCGACCAAAGACATTCGCAAGAATCCTTCCCCGGCAGCGCCAAATCCGCTGCCCGGACTGACCGCTACGTTGCCTTCTTCGAGCAACTTCATCGCAAAATCCATCGTGCTCATCGAACTGCGCCAGGGTTCGGGGACTTCCGCCCAGACAAACATCCCGGCTTTGGGCGATTCCATTTTCCATCCCAAGCGTCGTAGACCGTTGACCAGCACGTCGCGCCGACCTTGATAGATCTCGGACTGTTTTTCCACGTTGGCTTCGGTTTCGCGCAAGGCCACGATGGCCGCAATCTGAATGGCTTGGAACATGCCGTAGTCGTAATAGCCTTTGATGGTGCCCAAGCCGCGAACCATGTCGGCGTTGCCAGCGCAGAATCCCACGCGCCAGCCGGCCATGTTGTATCCCTTGCTCATCGTCGTGAACTCCACCCCCACGTCCTTGGCACCTGGAGCGGTTAAAAAGCTCGGTGGCTGGTAGCCGTCGAAGGCGACGTCGGCGTAGGCAAAGTCGTGAATCACTAGGAAGCCGTACTTCTTTGCCAGCCGAACGACTTCGACGAAGAAGTCCGGCTCGATCACTGCAGAACTGGGATTGTGCGGATAGTTGACGATCAGGACTTTGGGTGTCGGCGTCAAATTTTCGCAGGTGTATGCGACATTGCGCAGGAATTTGTCAGGATCCGCAACGTCCAACGCGACCACGTTTCCGGACGCCAAAATCACACCATACATGTGCACGGGGAAATACGGCGACGGGATCATCGCGGTGTCACCGGGGCCCATCAGGGCCAAACACATGTGCGAAAATCCTTCCTTGCTTCCCAAACAAGAAATGATCTCCGTTTCCGGGTCCAGTCGCACGCCATACTTGCGATTGTATTTACTGGCGACTTCACGCCGCAAATTCACAATCCCGTTGGATTTGCTGTAGCCATGATTGCCGGGATCGGCCGCTGCGTCTTGCAGTTTTTGGATCACGACGGGATCGGGCGGATCCGACGGATTTCCCATCCCTAAATCGATCACGTCGTCACCGGCGCGTCGTTTTTGATATAGGGAGTTATTGATCCGACCGAACATGTAGGGCGGCAGTCGATCGACGCGGGCAGCGAATTTGACTTCGAAGGGTGCGGGAACCGGATCGGTCGTCAGCGGATCGATCGCGGGGGCGTCAATATTTGGCGAGTCGTCTTGGCCAGCTGCGAAATCTCCTTGACCGACCAACGCGGCGGCCTGGCCGGTTTGAGCCGACGCGGCATTGGCGGCATCCGTAGGGACTTCATCGGGTTGTTGCGAATCGTTGATGCTGGCGGTGTCACTCATATTGCCAAACCATTGTGTCGGCGGAGAAAAAACGGATATTCACACTCTATTGTCGAACAGAAACGCGTCGGATCCCAGGGGTTCGCCGTCAGGAACGCAAAGAAGATGGCAAACCGCCCCCTGAAGTGCACTCAGTGGCCGTGAATTGGGGGGAAGGGCTGAATTTCGACTCGTTTCCGCTACTATACTGATCCGACATGAATTGAAATGGTCGCCCAACACTTGTCCTCCCCCCCTGCACCCGATTCTTGATGTCCGTCGCCCTGTTTGTTCCCTGTTACGTTGATCAACTGTATCCCGACGTCGCAATCGCATCGCTTGAATTGCTCGAACGATTGGGCGTGGATGTGGTTTATCCCGAGGGGCAGACCTGCTGTGGCCAGCCGATGGCCAACACGGGCTGCCAAGACGACACCGCACCGATTGCTCGACGAACTGTGGCCCTCTTTGCCGACTACGACGCGATCGTTTGTCCCTCGGGATCCTGTGTCTCGATGGTTCGCAATCACTACGCGGACTATTTTGCCCCCGACGACCCAGCGTTTCAGCACGTCAGCACAAAGACCTATGAGTTGTGCGAGTACTTGCATGATGTGGTCCAAGTCCAGCATCTCGACGTGCATTTCCCGCATCGCGTCTCGCTGCATCAAAGCTGCCACGGGTTGCGAGAGTTGCGATTGGGGCAATCGAGCGAGTCGATGACACCGCGGGAAAACAAAGTTCGTAAGCTGTTGGAATTGGTGGAGGGAATCGAGTGGGTGGAACCCGATCGTCCCGATGATTGTTGTGGATTTGGCGGCACGTTTGCCGTCAACGAAGCCGACGTGTCAGCGGAAATGGGGCGGGCTCGAATCGCCGATCACTGCGACAAAAAAAGCGAAGTGCTGGCGTCAGCCGACATGAGCTGTTTGATGCATTTGCAGGGACTGATTCGCCGGGAAAAAAATCCAATCGAAGTCATGCACGTGGCGCAAATCCTGGCGGGACGCCCACTGGGCTGCGCGTGACGCCCGATTCTCGCTTGCCCGCACGGTGAAATCAGCGGTGCGGCAAAACTCTGGCCGCACAAAATGGACCAACCGATCATCGGATTCCACACCGACCAGGACAACCACTGGGTGGCTCAATTGGCTTGTGGGCATTGTCAGCACGTCCGCCACGATCCGCCCTGGATCAGTCGTCCCTGGGTGATCACCGAAGCGGGCCGGCGGTCACGGTTGGGAGTGCTACTGAACTGCGTCAAATGTGACGACGGCGAGGCGGTGGACTTTGACGTCGAAACTCACTGATCGCCGTAGACCGGTGGTTTCCAATCCTTGGGCAGTTTGCCTTGTGGGCGGATACCCACGGCATCGTTGGGAATCTGAACTTGGTCTGCTGTTGTCAGCGGCAGATCATCGGACAAGTGCTTGATGCGGAAATCTTTGTACTGGATCTCCATTTTCGGCCCGACGTGAACTTGAACGGCCAGCACGCCTTCGAGAGAACGCCCGTTTTCATCCAAGTCGATCAGATCGGCCGTCATTTGGCCATCGATCCAATGCTGGTGGTGGTTGCCACGAACCAACACCCGGTAGTCATGCCATTGGCCGGGTTCAAAAGATTGCACCGGCATTTTGCCAACCACCCAAGGCTGTCCCTTGGTATCGATGACCACTTTCTCGCCGGTGTGCGAAAGGATCCGTCGGCCTTTTTCTTCGTACAGCATGCCGTTGTAATTCGGATTGTCGGCGACGACGTCACACTGGTAACCGGTCACAACATCCAACCCCAGATCGGGACGCGAGGTTCCACGATATTGCAGCCCGCTATTTCCACCCGCTGAAACCTTGATTTTGGCACGCAAATCAAAATTGCGGATCGTCGATCCTTTCCAAGTGATGAATCGATTCATTTTTAGCGAACCATCGGTGACGCCAGTCAACGCGCCGTCTTTGATGGACCAGTACTGCGAATCTCCCGACCATCCATTCAGATTTTTGCCATTGATCAAACGCACAAACCCATCGCTGCCCGCCGGGTTGGAAACCAACGCAGAAGCTTCGGGGTGTGGCGCCGTCGAGGCATTGAAACTGCCGCTTAATGGGTCCAGTGGGCCACCCAACTGCGCGACCCGCTCGGCAGTGCGTTTGCGCATCGCTTGCAGCTGCTGGGCATATTTGGGATCGCCAGCCAAATTGACCAGTTCGTCGGGATCGCTTTTCAAATCATGCAAAAATTCCGAGTTGTCTTCGTCGAAGTAGCAGACGTATTTAAAGTGATCGTTTCGCAGACCTTCGAAAGCGGGGATTCGGTTTCGTACCGCAAAGTGTTCGTGGAACGACTCGCTACGCCAGTCGGCCGGAACGCTGTCGTCAACAATCGGCTGCAAACTGCGGCCTTGGTATCGCTGCGGGATCTCGGCGCCGGCCCAATTCAAAAATGTGGCGGGCAAATCCAAGTTCAACGCGATCGCATCGGTAACCTTGCCTTGCTGAGCTTCGGGAACACGGGGATCGTAAACGATCAACGGAACACGAAGTGATTCTTCGAAATGTGACCACTTCCCCGCCAAACCTCGGTTGCCCATGTGATAGCCGTTGTCGGCCGAATACACGATGATTGTGTTGTCCGCCAAACCGGCCGCTTCCAACGCCTGCATGAATCGACCGATTGCTCCATCGATCCCACTGACCATTCGGTAGTAGGAACGGATGTTGGTCTGGTATTTCTTGTCAGTGTTCCAACGCCAAAAAAAGCGTTCACGATTGATGGTTGTTTTCAAATAGTCCGGCAATGCGTCAAAGATCGCGGGATCATTCAACCGCGGCGGCGCGATGTCGATATCGTCATACATTCCGTCGACCGCTTGTGGCCAAGGGAAATGGCCGATGCCTGGCCGCCGGTCACTGTCTTCGGCGTGACAGGCATTGAACCATAGATTCAACGCGAATGGCTTGTCCTGTGGTTGTGACTTTATGAATTCAATGCCGCGGTCAACGATCAATTCCGTTTCGTGACGCAGGCTCCCATCGGCTTGTTTTTTGTAATACGGGTTGCGTCCGATCGCTTCAAATTCGTCAAAATGGTCTTCGCGGCGGAATTCCTTGGGCATCTTTGCATGCCATTTGCCGTAGTACCCGGTGCGATACCCGCTGTTTCGTAGCAGGTCGGAATACAAGGTTTCGACCGCATCGGGTCGGGCCGTATCGGGGTTTGCCGACGTTCCAAAACTGCGACCGGTCAACCCGGTCAGGATCGTCGTGCGACTGACCCAACAAATCGAATGGCTGACAAACGCGTTCTCGAATCGTGTGCCCCGGGCCGCCAACGCATCGATGTTGGGCGTTTGCACCACCGGGTTGCCGTAACAACCGAGGGTGCTGGTGGTTTGGTCATCGGCAAAGAAAAACACGATGTTTGGTTGCTTTTCGGCCTGGACTCGGCCGCAAGTCAGCAGCACCAGAAGGGCAAGTGGAAAGCACGTTTTCATGGCAGACATTGGGAAAGAACTGCGGGGGGAAGTCACGAATCGCAAAGACGACTCAAACCGGTTTCGCCAACAGTTTAACTTCGATCGAATCCGTCGGGGGCAGCGAGTCCCTGGGCGGTGCAAAATAGTGTGACCGATCTGACGGAATGCTCCCCCGGAACGTTACGTACACCGCAGCGGCGATAAACTCCGATACAATCGCTGGCGATCCAATGGCAACACAGGAGCAATGATAGATGAGTCAAACACAAGCCGCGCACCAAACCAATCAAGGTTTCTACGATCGTATCAGTCACGCGTACGATTCGATCGCCGATGCAAATGAACACGTCGCGCGACAGGCCGGCGAAACGCTGTTGGCGATTCAGCCCGGTGAACGCGTTCTTGAAATCGGCTACGGAACCGGAAACAGCCTGATTGCGTTCGCGCACCAAGTCGGCCCGAAAGGTCATGTGTGTGGGCTGGATGTATCGCCCGGAATGCGTGAGGTGACATTAAAAAAAGTGCAGCAGGCCGGATTGGCTGACCGCATCGATGCCAAGGTCGGGGATGCGGTCGCACTGGATTGGCCGAACGATTGGTTCGACGCCGCATTCATGAGTTTTACGCTGGAGTTATTTCGTGACGAAGACATCCACCGCGTCTTGCAGCAATTGCAACGTGTGTTGAAACCTTCCGGCCGATTGGCCAGTGTTTCAATGGCGACCGTTGCCGAAGGGGAAAAGGAGAGTCTGTTAGAGAAGACCTATCAATGGTCGCATCGGCATTTCCCCCACATCGTCGACTGTCGACCGATCGATGCCGTCGCTGCCATGAAATCCGCCGGCTTTGAAATTGAGCGTGAAAACCGAATGAGCATTTGGACTATGCCCGTTTCCGTGGTCTTGGCAACAAACCATTGACAGCGAGTGATCGTCATGTTGGATGCGAATCGTTGCGCTCGACTTCGCGCATCCTGCGCTATTCTCCTTTGCTGATCAAACACTGGGCTATGAAAGATCTACTGCTGTCGCATTTGAATTCCAAGATCGGTATCAATGCGAACCGTGCCTATCGGATCGATGAAGCCGAGTTGATTGCGGTGGAAGACCAATATTTCACCGTCAAGTCAGACGAAGACGGCATCACCTATCACGTTCCCTACTTCAACATCGTCAAATTGATGGAGCATCCAGAGGGCGTCGTGGTCGGCGGGCTGTTTCAGCAACACCGCTCGTTTCCGTTCGTCGTGAAAATCGGACACGTCGTCGAGTATGTGCCCAGCTAGGCTGCGGCGCTTGCAATCGTTTTCGACTGTTAAAAACGATTTCACCACGATAGCAGCACAGCAAAGCGCAATGACGTTCACGGCTTCGTTCAAACATCTGCTGTCGCGTTAACTTCGTTCTTGTTGGCCGACTGCGCTACGGAATTCAGGCTGGGTTGCTTTCAGAATCTCGACGATTTCGCGGCGAAGTTTTGGTGTCAGGTGGGCGTAGCGATCAGATGTGTCGCGGCCCTCTAAAATGGCGACCAACCTGGTGATCACTTGCTCGCGGACCGGGTCTGGCATCGCAGCAAAGGCGGGCGAATGGATCAGATAGCTGCAGGGGTATTTGAACAATCGCGTTTTTAAATCCAAATCGCGAAGCGAGCGGCCACGGGAGTCGGCAATTCCATTGGCCGCAAAGTCAGCCGCAAATTCAGAGGATCCGGTCACCGGATCGGTCAGTCGGAACTCGTCACACATCAGCAAGTGTTCCAACACGCTGTCGGCAACGGCTGTGATCCGCCGCCGAGCACTGTCACTGATGTGGCCTTCGGGGCGTTCCAACAGTTCGTTCATCTGGAACGACTGATGCAAGGCTTCACGGGTTTCATAGTTAGCCGCTGCGATTGCATTGTGCATCTGAGTCTGATGTTCCAACACCATCAATGCCACGATGTCGCTACCGGGTTGCAAGTAGGCATCGGTGCGAATGTAGTCCTCCAGGCTCTGTTTGTTCGCGCCCAGGTCCCGATCAAACGTGAACTCGTCGCCGGTGCAAATCGTATTGCCCATGTGTCGCATCGAACCGTGTTGTCCGGTCACATACCAGCCTCCCCAGCGGTCTTTGAAAGGACTGGTTTGGTCGGTCAGGAAAGTGCCGCTGCCAAGCTTGGGGCGGCCCGAAGCGTCGGCGAACACACTGCGCACTAAATAACCGGGAACATTCTGAGTCCGGCTGGAGGCGTGGCAGGACAAACAATTGCCGCGATCACGTATGAATTCAGGTTTGCGCTGCTGGTCTTGGCTGAGCGTGTAAAACATGGCGCCTTGCTTGGCATCGGTTGCCGCAAATTCCAACACGTCACCGTCTTGGCAGTAACCGACGTAAACATCGTCGTTAAAATACAACGCCCGCGGCCGGTGGGGCGAGATCCGGTTCAGTTGCAAACTGGTTTTTGAAAACACCAGCGTCTGCGAACTCTGGGGGACGTCCAGCGCGTCCAACACCGATTTCAAATAGCCGAATTGTGGGTCGTAAGACAGGTCCGCTTCACCGGCCTCGACACGCTCGGCAAGTTTTGCGATCGGATCGTGAACCGGGGTGTTGTAGTAGTCGATCGGAGGCCGTTCGAAATTGCCCGGCTGGGCCGCGGCGATCGAGCAGAGAACCAGCAGCAGCAACATCGGGGTCGGCCAACGAATCACGGCGGTAAAACGCATCGGTGTGTCGCTCCCTGTTTTTTCAGACGTGACGAAAAGCCATCGTTCTGCTAAAGTTTTAACGTGCACTCAATCGTATAGATTTCATATCTGCATGTCAAGGTGCAGATTTGTTGATTCATTCAAAAGTGGCTGACATTCATGCTTTCCAAGACTGCCGAGTATGCCCTCCGCGCGGTGGCCTGTCTGGGTAGCCAGCCGGACCATTCGGTATCGGCGGATTCGCTGGCAGAGCAAACCAAGGTTCCGCGGCGCTATCTGACGCGTGTCCTGCAAGATTTGGCGGCAGCCGGCTTGGTCCGTTCGCGGCCCGGGCCGGGCGGTGGCTATGAATTGTGTCAGTCGACAGACAAAGTGACGATTCTAGACGTGGTCAATACGGTCGCGCCGATCCAGCGAATTCGCGACTGCCCACTGGGATTGAAGTCGCACCACAAACTCTGCCCGTTGCATGCCGAACTCGACAAGGCATATGCGGCGACCGAGGCAGCCTTTGCCGGGGTGACGATCAAAGACTTGGTGGAATCGACCAGCCCGATCACGCCACTGTGTGAATAGCCGGTTACTTTCTGGATTCATCAGCGGCTTGCTGCAACATCGGCAGCAAGCGATCAAAATCCGAAATCTCGGCATCAATGGTCAACGCGACCAAGGGCTTTCCGGCGATCCGATCGGTTTGCAATTTGACCAGATCCTTTTGCGTGCAGACGATTACATCGACCGGATCGCAACCGCCGATCCATTCCCGAATCGCGTTCATCGTTTCACGGTCGTAAATCGCATGATCGGCCAGCGATTTGATCGCAACCACGGTTGCACCGACGTCCTGCACGGTGCGGCGAAACGCATCGGGGTTACCGATGCCACAGACCAACGCCACCCGTTTTCCTCGCAGTTCGTCGACGTCGACGATTTCGTGCGGGTGTCGTAGCAATCCGCTGGGCCGATGGTTGCAGTGAACGATCACGATGCCGGGATGCGCCGATTGGATGGCCGTGGTGACGTCATCGATCTGCGCCGGGTCGACTTGGTCACAGCGGGTCAAAACGACGGCATCGGCTCGCCGTAGGCTGGAGACGGGTTCGCGTAACAGGCCCCGTGGCAACAGGTGACCGAATCCGAACGGACAGGTCATGTCGATCAGCACCAGGTCCAATTGTCGCGCCAGACGTCGATGTTGGAATCCATCGTCCATCAGGATCAGCTGCGACTCAAGTTCTTCCACCGCAATCCGCGCCGCATTGACGCGATCGGCGTCTTGAACATGCGGTACATCGGGCAAGCGTTGATGCAGTTCCGCGGCTTCATCGTTTTGGTCGGCATCACCGCGGCCGTAACCACGGCTGACGATGGCGACTCGGATTCCGTGCTCACGAAACCATTTTGCCAGTCGGGCAACAATCGGTGTCTTGCCGGTTCCGCCGGTGGTCAGGTTACCGACGCTGATCACCACAGCGTCACAGTCGATTGCAGGATTTTTCCCCTGATCGAAGCGTCGGTTTCGCAGTGCCACCGCGGCGCCGTAGGGCAGACTGGCGATTGACAATCCGCAGCGCATCAACATGGCGACGGGGTCTTTGCGACGGCCGCTCATGATTGATCGATAATCCAACGTGTCATCAACGGAAATGCGAGGATCGTGAGCGCCGTGCCGGTCGGTCAGCGGGAAGCAGCCAGTATGAATGCAGTGGTGCATTCAGGAAAGTGGCTGTCCGATCAACGATCATTCGCATCCGCGCGCCTGGTCGACCAGTCGGGCGGGTCGACCAATCGGGCGGGTCGACCAATCGGGCGGGGCGATCAATCGGGTTGGCGAATCCAATGTCGCTCTGCCGCCGGCGAGGCTGGATTGCCAGACGGATCCGGCGCGGGCAGCGCTTCCAGGATGCTTTTTGTTTGGCCAGGATCAGACTGTTTCGATTTTCGGCTGTCCGGATTGGCCCCACCCGAGGATGCAGCGCTAGCGAATTGCGCACCGGTCGAAAGTGGTTGGCCGGTTGGTTGACGGATCGGGTCGCCCACGGGGACCGAATTGAATGCCGGGGTACCGCTGCCGAGCTGTGTGGTGCCCAGAAGTGGTCCGCTGCTGGGGGAGGCGCCGTTTGTTCCATCCACGAATTCCGCTTCAGCGAAAGCTCGCGCCAGTGCTGCGATCTGTTCGGGTTGCTGTTGTGCCGAATCACGTGCCGCAACGTCGGCGGTGGCACTGAATCGTTTTTCGTAGAACGGATCGCGATCGACCGGCACTGCCAGATCTTCGTAGGTCAGCGGCATCCGCCGGGTCGCTGGGAATTTCTCCGCCGGCGAGTAGTCGGTGTGGGGATGGTAGACCACCGGTGCTTTGACATCCTCGGTGACTTCGCGAACCAGCATCTCCAAAGAATCGTTGTTGCGAAAGTCGGTTTCAACGACAGCACCGGCCCGGTTCCCATCGGAGGCATCTGGATTCGCAGGGCGTCGAAACGGCAGCGCGAGCAGCGTCCCGCCGCCGAGAATGAGGGCTCCGAGAGTGAGAGGTCGCACGAGAAAACCTGGGGAGAACGAGTAGAAACGGGAGCAATCCCACTCGTACGGTTTTCACTGAGTCCGGACGAGTGGCCGGCACCCTCAATCGGGGGCCGGATTTCGTCCGTGAAGCTGGATCCGCATCATGCGTGTCAGCTTCTTCGGCAAAGGCGTCCTGGCGGCATCAGGCGATTTCCAGTCGTCTGCCCCAAAACCTTGCCGGCCGGCCACTTATGTCGACTAGCTGGACTTTTCCAGGTGCGGGCCGAATCGTCCTCAACCGCCGTTGCGGTCCTCCCCCGTGCCGGCCATGCCACCGGCGCCTGGATTGTGGCCTACGAAAACCGGGGAGCGGATGATACGCTTTGCCGCTTCACACACACCGCACTTTGTTTAGACGAAATCATGGAAGCCGGGATTGTCGGGTTGCCAAATGTCGGCAAGAGCACGCTATTTAACGCGTTGACCTGTTCGCACTCCGCCCAAAGCGAAAATTATCCGTTCTGCACGATCGAACCCAACGAAGGGATCGTCAATGTGCCTGATGATCGGTTGCAGCGGATCACGAAATACATCGTTCCGAAAAAGATCATTCCCGCTGCGCTCAAACTGGTCGACATTGCCGGGATCGTCAAAGGAGCCAGTGACGGCGAAGGGCTGGGGAACAAGTTCCTAAGCCATATTCGACAGGTCGATGCGATCGTCCAAGTCGTTCGCTGTTTCGAAGACCCCGATGTGATCCACGTGTCTGGAAACGTCGATCCGATCGCCGATATCGACACCATTGAGACCGAGTTGGTTTTGGCTGATTTGCAAACGTTAGAAAACGCGATGTCCAAGGCGCAGCGTTCGGCGCGCGGTGGCGACAAAGAAGCAAAGATCCGCGTGACGGCCATTGAAAAGTGCAACGCGCACCTGGAATCGGAACAACCGCTGAGAACGTTGAAGCTGAGCGAAGCGGAAGCCAAATCGATTCACAGCTTTGGGTTGATGACGGCCAAACCGATCCTGTACGTCGCCAACGTCGACGAGTCGGATTTGGAGGGCAAGGATCCCCTGGTCGATAAAGTCCGGGCCTATGCCGATGCGGCCGGCGCCAACGTGGTCTGTGTCAGTGCCAAGCTGGAATCGGAACTCGCCGACCTCGATGAAGACGATCGGGCCGAAATGCTAGCCGATGTTGGTTTGGACGCCCCCGCACTGAGCACAATTGCCAAAGCGGCCTACAACACGTTGGGCTTGGAAAGTTATTTCACTGCCGGTGAGCAAGAGGTCCGAGCGTGGACGATTCCGGCCGGAGCCACCGCACCGCAGGCTGCCGGCGTGATCCATAGCGACTTTGAAAAAGGCTTCATTCGCTGCGAGGTCTACAATCTGGAGGACCTGGAAGCGTATGGCAGCGAAAAAGAGATTCGCCAAGCCGGTAAACTACGGGTGGAGGGAAAAGAGTATGTCGTCAAAGACGGTGATATCTGTCACTTCCTTCACAAAATTTAATTTCGCCCATCGCCATTCGGTCGCGTGCAGCGCACGTCCGCAGAGGATTTCATGAACAAGATGTTGATTCCTATTCTTTTCGCTCTCGGTACAGCCCTGTTTTGGGGCTGTTACGGTCCGACCATCGGAAATGCTCAAGCACCCCGTGTCGGTGGCAGACCCCTGCTGCCGCCAGATGGCTGGTCCCCGTTTAAGCCCTACGTGTTCATCGGCATCGCCTACCTGGTGATCGCGGTGGCCGGCGGTTTGGCAATGATGAAAGTCAAAGGCGACAGCTTCGACTTTTTCAAACCCGTGCCCGAAGTCGATGGCATGACACACTTCCTGACCGTCAAATGGGGCTTCCTTGCCGGCAGTCTTGGTGCATTCGGAGCGCTGTGTTTGACCACTGCCATGATGACCAGTCGCGGCAACGCCCTGCTGGTGATGCCAATCGTTTTCGGCGGTGCGGTGTCGGTGACGGCGATCGTGTCGATCATCAAATTGCGCGGGCATGGGCCGCTGGAGATCAGCCCGATGCTGTGGGTCGGAATGGTGCTGACGGTGGTGGGAGTCGTCTTGGTGGCAATGAACACGCCGCACGGTCATGCCGCGCCGGCCAAACCAGCCGCCGACGTCTCGCAATCGGTCGAAAGTTCAGCGACCGCCTCGGATGTCGCTGATGCCAGCGAGCCTGTAACAGAAACCAGCTGAGATGAGTGACGACGCGACCGATTCGCGCGACTTGATGGTCGCCATTGACCAACAAGTCGCACATCTGTGGATGGTGCGGACTTTTTTGAAGCACGCCGACGAAGCCGAAGATGACGAAGAACTGCGGAGTGTGGTGCGTGACATCTACGATTTCATTCTGGCCGTCGGCCCGCTCGATGCCGTGGATGACCCGAGGGTGTACGTCAAGCTGGCCAAGAAAAAACTTTCAAAGTTGCGCAAAGCCACCGAGCTGTACGAAGAGATTCAACCCGAGGTCAGCGGCCACACCAATTTTGTAATGGCCGCCAAGTCACTTCGCCTCGCCCTCAACGCCATCACCACCACCCTCCAGTAGGCCAGGTGCAACCTGGCGCCCAGTAGGCCAGGTGCAACCTGGCGCCCAGTAGGCTAGGTGCAACCTGGCGCCCAGTAGGCCAGGTGCAACCTGGCGCATCTTCAAACCGCTGCCTGTTCCCCCTTCATCCCATGGCACGTCCCCTGGCTAACCCCAAAACCAAACCGTCGCAGTTGATCGATCCGACGTTTTTGTTTCGTTTCGAAGTCGAAATCAAACGTGCGGAATTGGAATGGACGTCCAAAGGTCTGAAGTTACCGGAAACCTGTCGCTTGCCCTCCTTTGGCGCCTTGGGAGGCCGCAGTGTATTTGCCGACGTGCGGATCGGGTGGTCCGAACAGGGCATCGGGTTGCAAGTGTTGGTCAACGGCAAGCGGCAATTGCCTTGGTGTCGTGAGACCCGGTTAGACGAAAGCGATGGATTTCATTTGTGGATCGACACCCGCTGCAGTCCGAACATTCACCGCGCAACGCAGTATTGCCATCGGTTCTTGTTCATGCCGGCCGGTGGTGGACCGCAACGTGAACGCCCGGTGTCGTCCCTGATTGAAATCAACCGGGCCCGCGGAAATCCCAAGACGATTGCCGCTGACGCGTTGAGCATCAAAGCCTTTCCACGCCACGACGGCTATGAGATTGGTGGAATCATCCCAGCGTCTGCGTTGACCGGGTTTGATCCCGTCGAGCAATCACGGATCGCATTTTACTACGCGGTGATCGATCGCGAACTCGGTTGGCAAACCTTGGGTGTCGGCCCAGAGTACCCTGTCACCGAAGACCCCAGCCTGTGGGCTGATGGGGTGTTGACCTAGCATGCCAACGTCGCGTGCAAGCTGAATCAAGAAAACAGACGCAGTTGATCGCTATCGGAGTTCCTTCCGGCATCCAAGTACTGCACTGCATCAGTCTCATCGACGGCGATGATCTTGCGGCGCAACATTTGGTCAACGAATTGCTCTGCTTTCTCCGCGGTGAATGCCTCATGAAATCGTGAGCAGAGCATGTTCTGCAATGCCGATCGGGACTTTGGCCTGGCTCGACCGAGTGATCGCAGAAACACGTTGATCCAATGCATCTGTTCGGCGAGCGGTGCAGTCGCCGAAAACCTGGTGATCTGTTTGATCGACTCCAGTCGTCGGGTATTGATTCCGGTCTGTTTCAGGTGATCGATCAGCGGATCAAAACCTTTGTCCTTGCTGAGGATTCGAAATCGACTTTCCGGAAACTGCTGAGACAGCCGACCGATATAGAATGCGATGTGGAAATCCAATGCATCTTTGCCGCTGCCGCTGACTTGAATGTATTGAGCATCGCCGCCCAAATCTTGCATCGAGACCGCGAAATCTGTTTTGATCGTGGGCTGATTCTTTCCCACAAACACAAGCACCTTGTATCCATGGGGCTTCAATTCCCTCAAATCTTCCGGCTGGATGTTCTCCAGATCGATCAGCAAATAGTTGTTCTTCACGTCAGCCTGTGTCACTCGAAAGCGCGTGAGATGGGTGTCGACTTTTCCCTGCGACAGTCTGTGTTTGTACAAGGGGCGTGTCCGATTCATTTTAACCAGCATCGATACAATCCCCAGCCGGCCTGCCAGAGGGTGCCAATCCTAGCGATTCTGCGGAATTTGAGTTCAAACGCTTGGATCGCGCTGGCTTCAAAACAAGCGCCTCGCTAATCCATTACATTTGCATTCGTTTGACGCAATCCACGCGTCGCGGACCTTTGCCGATTCACAGCTCCAATGTGATCGGTTTCAATTTTATCGAGAAAGGCAGCATGTCAATTCACCATGCAAAACCCGGCGAAGTGATCGATGTCCGGCCATTGGGCGAGGCACTTTCGGATACCAAAACACGCGCCCTGTTCAAAACCGACCGAATCGAAGTCCTGCGGTTGGTGATGCCAGCTGGAAAGACGATCGCCGAGCACAAGGCGCCCGGCGAAATCACCGTTCAGTGTTTGGAAGGGCAAATTGATTTCACAACCATGGGGCAGACGCATGCGCTTGCTGCCGGCGACATGCTGTTTCTTGCTGCCGGCGAACCCCACGCGCTGCAGGCTCACCAGGACAGTTCTGTTCTGGTCACGATCTGCTTGCCAAACTGAGTCCGCGAGGACCGCGATGGTCGGATGCCGAGTCGAACTATTGCAGCGACAAAACGAGATCGCGGTCGGCTAACATTTGAAACTGTACCGAAGGCGGAATGTCGTCGATCGACCCAAATACTTTGATCGCTTGCGCCGCCCGTTTGGCTTTCTCGTCGGCCGGCACCGAGGTTTCCGTTTCAAACAACAGGCGCGCGTGACGCTCGATCCACTGCGGATCTCGCAGCGCGGTTTCGAAACTGGGTGACAGTTGGTTGGCCAATTCTCGATCTTGTTGAATCGTATCCAAGACTTCGTCACACAGGCGTTTGATCGCGGGGGGCTGGGTTTCGAACTGAGTCGACAGCAGATTCCACCGTGCCAATGCAAGTCCGACACGGCTGCTGCCCATCAACACCGCGACGGGAATGGCCAGCCAAAGTCCCAAAAGGATGGGCGAAAACCAGATCAATAGTTGCGGTGCTACGGCATACAGGGCCAATGTCACGAACAGCGCCAGACGTGTTGCCGGCCAATTATCGGCAGCGGCTTGTCGCCAGGAAACGCCGCAGTCATCCCGCTGTTGTGCTGTCCAACGGACATTGAATCCCGCCAAATTGGAAAGCACGAATCGCGTGTGATGCAGTGCCATCACGGGCGAGATCAGCACCGATGCGACGGTTTCCACGATCGCACTCAACAGGGTGAACACAACTCCGCCGCGGCGTTTTGCTCGCTGCGGTCCCATCATGCTAATGATCACTGCCATGATTTTGGGCAACAACAACGCAAACATGGTCGCGGCGAACAAAATCAATCCGTAGGCCGGCCAGTCTTTCACGTTGGTTTCCGCACCGATGGCCGTCAACAACGTTCCGGCTAAGAACAGCATCCACAGCGGAGATGAACAGTAGCTGAGCACCCCCGTCAAAAAGTGCAGACGGCTGAACGGATGAAATCCTTCCGAAGCGATTAGACGGGCGTGTTGCAAATTGCCTTGGCACCAACGTTGATCCCGTTTGGCAAAGTCTGCGATCGTCGTCGGGCACTCTTCGTAGCTGCCGCCTAGGTGGTCAGCGATTTCGACTTTGTATCCGGCTCGCAACATCAACGCCGCTTCGACAAAGTCATGACTGAGAATCTCGCCGCCCAACGGAGCCGCGCCGCCCAGATGCGGTAGATCGCAGTGGCGGATAAAGGGTTCGACACGAAGGATCGCGTTGTGTCCAAAATAGTTGGCATCGCTGCCGGCGAATCGCGAAAACCCGGCGTTAAAAATCGGGCCGTAAACGTCACTCGAGAATTGTTGAATCCGGGCAAACAGCGATTGGCGTCCGATCGGAACCGGTGGGACCTGATAGATGCCCAAGCGATCGTCGGCATCCATTCGACGAACCATTTCGACCATCGTGTCGCCTTCCACCAAGCTGTCGGCATCCAAGATGATCATGTAGTCGTAGTGTGAGCCCCACTTGGTGCAAAATTCGGCAATGTTCCCCGCCTTTCGCGCCACATTTTTTCCGCGATGACGATAGTGCACGCGACATTGGCTGTCGGGGAATTCATCGCTGATCTGATTGGCCAAACGTTCCCAAAAAGCTTCTTCGGCTAGCCAGGTTGGAACATCGGTCGTGTCACTGAGTACAAAAAAATCAAACAGCGATGCCTGACCGGTCGCCGCCAAGGATCGGTACATGGCTTCCGCCCCGGCAAAAACGTTCGTCGGAGATTCGTTGTAAATCGGAATCAGAACGGCGGTTCGCTTGGACGCGTCCAGGGGGCGCGAGTTGACCAAACGCTTGGTTCGCCAGCGAGCAATTCGATCGCGCAACAGGACAGCGAAGCCCAGTGTTGCCAAGCTGAGTGAAAACGAAAGCCAGGCTGCAAGAACGGCGTAGAAAGAAGCGGCAATCCATTCCATCACCGTGATTTCGCCGTCGGCTTGCATGACACAGTGGTACAGCAAGAGCGCCGAAAACGTCAGTAACAGAGTAAACGCAGCGACAAAGGCTCGTTCAGTTCGCATCAGAATATTTTAGTGAAATGGAGCGTAGGGGATCAGATGAAAAGCAAATTTCAACGATTCCAGGCGGGCGTTTTCAGCGCACGGCGCGTGGAACCAGTCAGACGTAAATCGCCGGATAATGAAGCGGATGGCCCCAAAAGCCTGGGAGCGCGAAACATGGAAGCATCGCTGCGTGTGACCATCTGCCAACGCTCCCGGTTAGAGGCAAAATCCCCTCAATCGACCGGCGACTCACGCCGCCGATAATTCATGTATCACGTCCGGCTGCGCACAACTGTCATATCGGATTCACTCGCGGGGACCACGCTGTGCCGCATAGGTGCTGCGCCACAGACCATTGGCGACAGCGGCAAACGTTTCGGTCCATCCAGTGAACAAACTGGCATACCAGTCCGAACGCAGTGGGCCAACCAACCGCAACCGCATGGGGGCTCCCATGGTCACTGGTACGATCGGCGGGGCACTCCGAGGTGGCGCTTTCGCAAAGTCTTGTGTTGTCGAATGGATGTCCGATTTGCCCATCGTGGGACGGTTTTCGGTAACGCTTTGCATCATCATGAGCTTGATTTCGTGTGGTTAAGGTGACGAGAAATGTCTGATAAGAGACCAAACGAACATCGACGAGATGTTTTCCTGCGAGAGGACAGAGGCACGTGGCGTGCCATCCGCATGCAACCATAGAGTTCATCGCCACAATGTCGACGCATCATCTGTCCACCAAATGCCTAGTGGCTACGAACTGGCAAGAATATTGCAGACGTTGGTTCGGAATCCGCCGTAAAGAGTGTTTGTTTCTGATGATGATTTTCACAGACACCCCCATTCGTCGCCAACGGCTGATTCGGACGCTGGTGCGCAGGCGTCCAACAACGTTCAATTCGAAAGCAGGTTGCCCGGAAAATGTTCAATTCACGCGAGCTTGAGTTTCTGGAAACACTGTGCAGACGTTGCCTGAACTTTTTTTGCGTCGCTGCGGATCCGGTCACCGGCTTGATCCCCGATCGGGCCCCGTTCGACGCAAAACCCTCCTTGCAGGCCGACCGAGGGGGACCGGATAGGTACCGTGCGTGCAGCAGTGCCGCCTGCGGATTTGCATTGGCAAGCTATGCAATGGCTGGTCGAAACCAGTGGCTCCAGCGCGGACCAAGCCAGCGGGCGTGTGAACGACTACTGCATTCAATGCTGTACTTAGTGGAGCACCAACGCGGATTTCTGTACCACTTTGTGGATGTCCGTAGCGGTAAGCGGATGTTTGCTTGCGAGGTCTCGTCAATCGACACCGCCCTAGCAGCCTGCGGTGCGATGGTTGCCGCAACCGAGTTCGGTGGGGAGATGGCGGAACTGGCTGAGAAGTTTTTAAACCGCATTGATTGGCAATGGATGCTCGCCGGCGGTGACACGCTTTCAATGGGCTGGAAACCCGAGACGGAGTTTTTACCTAGCCGTTGGGACCGCTACAGCGAGCTGATGGTGATGGTGTTGATCGCAATCGGATCGCGCCACCACGCCATCCCACCGGACTGTTGGTACGCCTGGGAGCGTCGAGACGTGTTGCACCACAACGGTGTCCCCTTTGTCACCTATCCACCTCTTTTTGTGCATCAATACTCGCACGCCTTTTTTGATTTCCGATCGTGGTATTTACCGGGCGATTTTGATGCCTGGCAAAACGCCGTTACGGCCCATCAGGCCCACAGCGAGTTTTTACAGAGATTGGCCAAACGCTATCCAAAACGATTCGGACACTACAGCGAGAAGCTGTGGGGAATCACCAGCAGCGACAGTGAGAGTGGATATCGTGATTGGGGAGGGCCGTATCGTGACCATGTCAGCGAACCGGAGCGAGGAATCGACGGCACAATTGTTCCTAGCGCAGCGGCAGGGGCGTTGGCGATCGTTCCAGATCAGGCCATCAACACATTGCTCTACCAACAAGAAAACTACGGCGACCAAATTTGGGGACCGTTCGGATTCACCAACGCATTCAATCCGGCTTCCGGATGGATCGGTCCCGATGTGATCGGCATTGACACCGGGATCAGCCTGCTAATGGCCGAAAATGCACTTCGCGGCAGTGTCTGGCAAGCATTCATGCAGCACCCAATCGCCCAGCGTGCTATCAAGCGAGTTGGATTCCAGCCCCGCGAACCCCACGACATCTTCGCGTTGTCATGACCGTAAACGCTATGGTTTTTCTTAACCCGATGCGCGAGTTTTGGAGCCAGCGCTTTCTTAAGTCCAGCGAGCGACAAAATGACTGCCGGCGGCGTCAGACGCCGGATACTGAAGGAGATGAGCCCCCATCGCCCAGGCCACCTCACACAACCGTGGAAAACCATGTGGCGAAGATTTGGACTCTCTGGTTGCAGTCTCGTTACGCCCACGGCGCTAGACACACCTAGCCTAGGGTCAGTTTACCCGGGGTTCCTGCCGAACCTGCCTCCAGCAGGTTCGACAGTGACCCCGGGCTAAGCTATTGAACGCCGTTGGCGTAGAGATGCGATTGAGTGCATGCGACTCTCCCAATGGGTGGCACGCCAAGCTGCACGACTTCCTTGCGGGAGAGT
>NZ_JAMYFE010000079.1 GCF_024129865.1 Stieleria tagensis
AACTGACGCGTCGGGTTACCAGAACAATGCAACTTCAAAACGCGTGTGTGGGTTCTCTTGATCGGGCTAGCGACGTCTGTCACGTCGATCGCTGCTGCCGTCATCGCTACTATCACCGCTGTCGATCAGGCGATTTTGATACCGGCGTCCTGAGTTTTGATACCGGCGATGACCGGCCCGCCGTGCATGACCGCTCATCGCTGCACCCGCTGCTTGCGCCATTGCGCTGACTAAGACTTGCGTCACCGGGTGCGTGGCAACGCTAGTCAATTGCTCCCCCAGCGAGGGCCCCCAACGCTGTCCGCGGCGGATCCGATCCCAAAGCTGTTCCACGTCGTCGTCGCTGGTCGCCCGGTGCAGATCGCCGATCACGTCGACCGACGACTGGAATTGTGAACGGGCGGCATCAAACTTGGCGGCACGAAACCGCTGCATCAAGCGACCGACCGCATCGACACAGCGTTGCATTTCTCGCAAATCATCTTGGTAGCTGCGTGTGTGGTCATCCAAATCATCCAGTTTCTGATCCACACCTTTGATGCTGGCAACAATTTGGTCATCGGTCAACGAGGGCGTCCGCCGCGCCCGCGAGGCCAAGTCATGCGTGTCGATCTTTGCCAGCATGTCACGAAACTGCGTCACCGCTTCGTGGTAATACGAACCGCGCGTGTCCTCCAGATCCGTGAGTTGTTTTTCCAACGCATCGGTTTGCTCGCGGATTTGATCCAGTTCGGCCAGCACACCTTCGCGGCGCTGTTGTAACTGATCCACTTTGGTGACCGCGGCGTTCAAACCCAACCGTTTCGCCACCCGATCACGCTGCGATTCCAACTCCTTCATCACCGTGTCAAGTGATTTCCGATCGTCGGCAATGATGCGCCGCATTTGATCGGGAGTGTTGACCAAAAATTCATAGCCCTGATTGGCTTTGTTGTAATCGATGTACTTGGCCAACCAGCGATCCATTCGCCGAGTGAATCCACGTTTGGTGTAGTCTTCGGTCCCGAATTTCTGATCTCGCAAATAGTTAAACAGCGAACTCTCTTCGTACGCCGGCAATTTGCGAGTCGCTTCCTGTTCGATTTGTTCCAAGTTTGATTCGGCGCGTTCCAAAGCGGCTTCGGCAACGGCCGCTTGCGTGGACAACGAGCTAAACTGTTGATCCGCCGCTAGCTCGTTCTTTACCTTCTCTGCCAGTTCGCTCTGCTGGACGTTCGCTTCATCCAGCGAAGTATTGATTTCCAACAAGCGGTCTTCTTGCAAATAGCGTTTGTCGTTGACTTCCGAAAGGGTGTCGGACAGTTGGCGATGCTGATCTTCCTTGCGCATCAACACCTGCGACATGCTGCTACGAACTTCGACCCAAGAGGATTCGATCGCATCGCGTGTCAATTCGGGCAAATAGTATTCAGCCAGGTTCAACAGCGAATCGCTGCGATCATGGTGTAGCTCGCCACGTTGCGTATCGATTCCAGCGATCTGGGACCGCATCTGTTCGATACGTTGCTGAACGTCTTTGTAACCGTCCATCAATTGACGGTGCATTTCCGGGCCGGAGGTCGTCATCGCGTGTAAGATCCTGCACTAACCAAAGAAATACCAAAGCCCAGCGCCGGCGGTGGCCAGACCCGCCATGGAATATAAAATCCGGTCACGCCAGATCCAGCAGTGAGCGACAAAATTATTCCACCCCGATTTCGGATCCGCATAGGTGTGCAGATTGTCCATGTACTGATCGATCGCCGCGTCCATCTCCGCTTCGGTCACATTGTCGCCAGAAAGACGCGCGGTCCGCATCAATTTTTCTCGCAGCGCCAAACGAATGTCATCGCGACGAAACATCTCCTCGGCCTGTTCGCGTTGGTCACGCATCTCACGGGCAACATCCATCACCCGCAGTGTCTCCTCAAGCGACAGATTTTGACCGGGCAATTCGATCTTTGACGAGGGCTTGGGCTGAGTCGCTTGTGCTTGGCTCATGGCAATGGACCGGGTGACAATTTCGTACGGATGTCAGTGGGCAGCGTTCAATCCGCCGCGTACAACATAACCTACGCGGCACAGTGCGATAACGGTCCCTGACGCGACAATCTGGTGGCTCGATTGCGTCCCAGGCACCGGCGCGCTAACTTGGGGAAACATGCATGATGCGTTTCGTGCCCGTTCTTGTCATTAGAAATCCTGTTCTTTCGCAAAACACTATCCGCCGAAGGATTTTGAAGCCCATGTCCGACCAAGCTCAAGCCAGCGCACCGCAGCCAAGCCAAGCCAAAACGAAAACGCAAGCTCAGACGCGCGACACCAGCAAAATGCGAAAGTACCTGGATGACGCGATGCAGGTGCTGAAAAAATTCGGCGTCGACAGCAAGAATTCCGCCCCCCAAGAACTGATCACCTTGCTCGAAAGCGTCAAACACGTTGACGAAGCCAAAGTGCTGGCAATTGCCGACGTGATCCAACACATGGGTGCCTTCAATGCGCTGGTGCGAGAAAACGTCGAAAGCATCCAAATCGGCAATCGCTACATGCAGATCACCCAGGAATTCGATTCCGTTCGCGAGGACAGCAAACGTCTGATCAGCCAACTCGACGATGGCAAAATCAGCGGCACGGAAAAAATCTCCAATTGGTGGATGAAGATGCGCCGCGGCACCCCGAATGACCGCTTCGAAAAAATCATCGAAATCTACGGTGACGTCGCTAAAGACACCAAGGAAGCGCTCAAAAGCGAAGAATTGATCATGGACGCCTACATCGATTTTCGCTTTGCACTCAAAGAAGCCGAAATCCTGTCGCGTGAATTGCTGGACGAACATGCCCCCACACTGGACGCCGCCCGGCAAGGCTTGGCCACCGCCCAGGAAGCACTGGACAATTACACCGGGACCGATGAAGGCGGAAAAAGCCAACTGGAACTGGCCCGCGACGAATCGCGACACACCTACGAACAGGAAGACGAGACCTACCAACTGCTCAAAGACATCGCCGAAAATTTGCAGATCGGTTACGACGTCGGAGAAACGTTGATCACCAAACTGAAACAAACTCATGACGTCAAAGAACGTGTGTTCCGACGGGCGGTCACCTTCTTCACCACCAACGAACACGTCTTCACCATCCTGGGCACCGTTTACCAAAGCCAACATGGATTGCACGAAGTCACCCAGGCCACCGAAGCGATGAAGGATGGCGTCAATAAGGGACTCGAAGACGTCGCCAACTTAGGTCGCGAACTCGAGCGTGCGGCACTCAAGGCAGGCTATGGCAGCACCATCGATCCGGAATCGGTACAAAAACTAGTGGATGCCATCAGCGGATTTCAGATCGAGTCGCTGGAATTGATCACCGAACTCCGCAAGGAGAGCGAGGAGAGCACCAAAGCAATTCGCAAGAGCGTCGAAGAGGGCAAAAAGAAATACCAGGAAACGCTGGCACGCCACGCCCGGCGGGAGCTGGGTTAACCGATGCCCCTCGACCCACTGAACCTGTCGCCGCTGGTCGATGCCCAAGGCCGTATTCGACATGAGTTCAATGATTTTGCGCGACTGTGGCAGGACACCAAACAGGACTGGCGCGACGATCGTGCGCGGCGGTTTGAACAACAGCACCTGGCGTCGCTCGGTCCAAGCCTTAGCCGCTTCGCCACGGCATTGGCCGAATTGACGGAATTACTGCGCAAGTCGCAGGCCGCCGTCGCGGACACCGGACAGAACTCCCGCGAGCTATACTGAGATGAAAAAGGGGCGAAACCGGCTCGGTGGTCACGCTTGCTGTGCCGCTTTCGTTGAATCGTCCCCCTTGCACTCAGCCCTTCTCGTCTCCTCTGTACCGCACCATGAAAGACTCTTCGGTTGCACCTGCTGGGTTGTTCTCGCCCGAAAGACAGCGTCGACTGATCGAATCTCTGGCCGCTCGGTTTGATGTCTGTCAACAGCAACGACAACAACTGAACCGGCAACACGCCGAAGAACGCGACCAGGAAGAACATCAATTGTTGGCGGACCGTAATGCGGTCACCACCGACTGTCGCCGCCAGCGACGCGTCACTCTTGGGCAATGGGATGCCGCCGAGGAAAAGGTGTTTGCCCAATACGAAGAAGAAACGGTTCAGACCCGGAACGAATTGAATCGTTTGGCGGCCATTTTTCGCAAGAAACGAAAGGATGGAATCGATGCCATCGAGCGAAAATCAGAAGCCCGTCGCGAGGCCGTTGAGCAACAATTCGATGCCAGGAAGCACCATCCGGGTCAACAGAGTAAGAAAGAGTTCGATCAAATCAACGCCGCCTTGCTACCGTTGGGCGAGAACCTGACCTGGGCGCGAGATTTAACTCTGCGTCGTTTAGACGGCCTGCCGACAGTTCCGCCGGCTGAATCAGCTGATCAAGACATGAGTCAACCGGAACCGGAATCGGTTCCACAAACCATTGATACGATCGGACGATTGTCGCAAACCTGCCAAGAATATGTCAGCGAATTGCAAACCGGTGCGGCCGCTAAATTTGTCGATTCATTTTATTTGCCTGGCGGCGTCGCGGTCGCCGTCGTGCTGTGGTGCACCGCCATTGCCTTGATCCGCCCACAAGCATTTTGGGTTTACATGGTGTCCGGTGTCGTCGTCGCCGGACTGATCGGATTTGGCATCTACGCTGCCCTATTGATTCCGCTGCGTCGCCAGACGCGGCGACTGTATCCGCTGATCGAACGGATCGGCCACTCCGCCGAAGACGTTGCGGCGGCGGGTCGAAAGATTTCCGCCGACCAATCCGAACAAGCGCTACGCGAACTACAAGAACGGCGTGACAGCCATTTGGAATCCGCTGCCCATTGGAAACAAGAGCAACTCGAACAGTTAACCGTCGACCTGCACCGCGACGAATCGGCCGCCAAACGCGACCTGGAACAAAAGCTGATTCAACTGAGTGATCAGTTTCGTTCACAAAGCAGTGATCTGGAGCGTGAAATGCATCATCGCGCCGAACAGGTCGCAACGACGATCACGCAGCAACTAACCGAAACCGATCAAGCCCTGCACCTGCAACGAGAAACCAACGCCAATCGACGCCAGCATGAATTGCAGCGGGTAACCGACCGAATGCGTGACGGGGTACGCGTCGGACTGGACCGTATTTCTGCCGCCAAACAAACCGCCGCACAGCGGTTCCCGACTTGGGACACAGTCGCCGCCGAGCCGCAATCCCAGTCAGCGAACTTAGATTTTGTTCCGCTGGGAAACATCAGCATCCGCGAATCGCTTGGACGCACGCTGACCACCGTTGCCGGGCCAACGGCTGATGGTACGGCTGAGGAATCAATCGATTTGACACCGATGTTTCGCAGTCACGAGATCCCCAGCGAATTGCCGATTGCACTGCATCGCCGCCTGCACAGCGGATTGCTGATTCACGCCGCCGCCGACCAGATGAACCAAGCCACGCAACTTGTGCATCAAGTGCTTTGGCGAATGCTCTCGGGCACTTCCGGCGGACGCAGCAAATTGACCCTGATTGATCCGGTCGGCCGCGGCCAAAATTTCACCGCGTTCATGTCGTTGGCGGATCACGATCCGTCACTGGTCAGCCATCGGATCTGGACCACCGAAAACCAAATTGAAACGCGACTGGGCGAAATCGCACAGCACGCCGAAGACGTGTTACAAGCGAGCCTGCGAGACCAATTCCAGCGCATCGAGGATTACAATCAGTTGGCCGGTTCGATGGCCGAACCCTATCAAGCGGTGGCGGCGATCGGGCTGCCCGAAGGATTGACGCGGGGCGGTTACAAACACCTACGGGCGTTGATCGAAAGTGGCCTGCGCTGCGGCGTGTTCGTGCTGTTAGTCTGCCGAAAAGATGCCGCTTGGCCCAATGATATGCCACAGCCAAGTGATCCACGCCTGCTGGAGATGTCGATCGACTCGCAAGGCAATTGGAAACTGATTCACGACGGGCTGGACGATCTGAAATTCACGCCGGCCGCCGATGTTCCCGCAGAACTGCGTGGCCAACTGGTTGAAAAGATCGGAACCGCGGCGACGATGGCGGCACGTGTCGAAATCCCGCTGGCCTCGATTCTGCCGACCAACGGCGGACAAGGATCCACCGACGATGGAATCAAAATCACGATCGGCAGCCAAGGCGGACACCGCACGTTGGCGTTGGAATTAGGCGAAGGGGTCCGCCAACATGTCCTGATCGCCGGCAAGACCGGTAGCGGTAAAAGCACGCTCCTGCACTCGATCATCACCTCGGGTGCCTATCTGTACTCACCCGATCAACTGCAGTTCTACCTGTTGGATTTCAAGAAGGGAGTGGAGTTCAAATCGTACGCCGATAGCGGTTTGCCGCACGCGCGCGTGATCGGGATCGAAAGCGAACGAGAATTCGGCCGCAGCGTCCTGCAACGACTCGACGACGAACTGCAACAGCGTGGTGAATTATTCCGATCCCAGTCGGCGCAGGAACTTTCGGATTACCGCGTCAAGAGTGGCCAATCGATGCCACGGATCATGCTGGTGATCGATGAATTCCAAGAATTGTTTGTGCGTGACGACCGTGTCGCTGCCGAGTGCGGGATGTTGTTGGACCGCTTGGTCCGCCAGGGCCGCTCATTCGGAATCCATGTGGTCCTAAGCAGCCAGTCATTGGCCGGTGCCCATTCGCTGCCACGCGCGACACTGGGTCAAATGGCGGTGCGAATTGCCATGCAGTGCAGCGAATCAGACGCCGCCTTGATTTTGGCCGACGACAACACTGCCGCCCGCCTGATCTCGCGCCCCGGCGAAGCGATCTACAATGACGCCGGCGGATTAGTCGAAGGCAATCAACCGTTCCAAGTCGCATGGCTCGGTTCTGACAAACACGATGAATTGCTGGCGACCATCACCCAGCGCGACCATGCCATCACTGATGACCTGGCACCGCCGGTTATTTTCGAGGGCAACCGGCCCTGCAAATGGTCGCCACAACTGGCCTCGGCGGCGATCGGTGATCAAACGCAATCCGCCGACCAGCTGCATGGCTTACTGGGAGAGGCCGTTGAAATTGGACCGCCCGTTGCGCTGCAGTTGTCGCGAAACGCCGGCCGCAATGTCTTGATGATCCCGCCGGCCGACGCGCGACCGGGTTTACTGGGATCCACCTTGTCCGGGTTCGCGAAATCTCACCCGGACCTTGAAGTGATCTATTTCAACGGCAATCGCGACAATGAAACCCAGTCGCTGTATCCCTGGCTACAGTCGGTGGGGATCAACGCCAGTGAAATCAAACCGCGTGACAGCGCGGCCGAAATGAACCGCTTGGTGGAACTGGTCAAAGAGCGCGGCGACGAAGCCGTCGACGTTTCACCGATCGTGATCGTGATCGACCCACTGGATCGATTTCGTGATTTTCGCCATGAAGACACCTTTAGTTTCTCGCTCGATGCGGCGCCCGGTGGGATGAATGGGGGGCAAGCGATGCGTGAGGTTCTCAAAGACGGTCCGCCGGCCAATGTGTTTTGCATCTTGGTGTGTGGCGGCGCGGAAATTGTCAGCCGCTGGTTACCGCGACAATCTCAGCACGATGTCGAACTGCGCGTGCTGGGGCGACTCAATGCCTCGGATTCCTCTCTTTTGATCGATTCACCGGTCGCCAGCGACCTGTCCGCTGCGACGATGTTGTTGTATGACGAACCGGCCGGCAAAATCAGCAAATTTCGCCAGCCCGATCTGCCGGAGGCTTCTGACGTTCGCGACTGGCTGGTCTAACTATGCGATAGCCTTTCAACACGGTTTCCCTCCCTAACAACCATCGACATGTCGTCCATTTTTAAAAAAATCATCGACCGCGAAATCCCTGCCGACATCGTTTACGAAGACGACCTCTGTCTGGCCTTTCGAGACATCAATCCGAAAGCCCCCGTGCATGTGCTGGTGATCCCCAAAAAAGAAATCCCATCACTAGCGGACCTCAACGATGACGATGAAACGATCGTCGGCCACTGCGTGGTGGCTCTCGCCAAGATCGCCGCCGCCGAAGGTTTACACGACGGCTACAACATGATCGTCAACTGTGGCGAAGCAGGCGGCCAAGAAGTCCCCCATTTACATTTCCATCTGATGGGAGGGCGTCAACCGAAATCTTAGGCTGCCAGTTTCCGCAGTGTCCGACGGCCCAGCGCCTATCTGGTCGTGCGCCCATCAAGAACCTCGGGTTGTAGCCATAAAACCCGCAATGTGTTTTATATTGACACTCGAGACCGATAACGTAAACTAATCGGTTATGTCAACTTTTTCTTCCAATCGAACCTCCCCCCAGAGGACTGACGCGTCGGGTTACCGGGCGTATGCGTTTGGAATTTTGTTGGCCTTGCCGATGCTGCTGGGACAGGCGACGTTGGCCTATGGCAGCTGTGGAGATTGGCTGGCCCATGGCCCGACAACGAACAGCGATTCGGTGATCACCAAAGTCGAACTTGTCTCCGGTATCAGCCGCTTGTTCGATCTGTCAATTCCAGCCCCCTGCCAAGGCCCTCACTGCGACAGTGGATCACCGGTGACAATGCCGCCGCTGGCAGTGAATCGTGCCCCTACTTCGAAAGTCGTTGGCACGTTGACGGTGGTTGCCGAAACCCTTCGAGATGAATCGACCGAACGGTCAAATCTTCTACCACAACAGAACGCTCTTCCAGGACACCTGTGCCGAATTGATCGGCCTCCAACGTCCTAAGCGGCAGGTCCGGTGAACCAGCAGTGCAGATGTATCTGCGCCCGTACGGTTCTATCCAGCCGACCTGTGCATGTTTGATTTTGCTAATCAGAGACCCGCCTGATTCGTTGTCATTGGACGACGTTTCGCAAGGGCAAACTGAATGCAAAACACTGACCGGCGTTGCACCGATCGTTTGATCTGCGCGCTCATTCGCCGGTTCACATGCGACGCCTGACGCGGCTTGCTGCGCGATGACCGATCGCGCATTGGGCCCTCCTTCCCGCTTCACCTTCGCGACGCAAACAACACAGTTTGCCAGCTGATGGGGCGTGGATAATTGATGAACCGTTGTCATCCTTGATTTTCTGCTGCGCGGTTCACCACTGTGAAATTCCGCCACTGCAATTCATTCCTGCTTCCGTTTTGTCCCACCATTCCAGGCAGATTTATTATGTCAGCTGCTACCTGTGCGATCCCGGATCAGTCCAGCCAAATGAGCTGGATGGAAAAGATTAACGGTCCCTACCACAAGCAAGCCCTGTGGATTTACACGGCCATTGTGCTCGCCCATTGGTCCGAACATTTGGCTCAAGCGATCCAGATTTATGTGCTCGGCTGGCCGATCCCTGAATCACGGGGCGTCGTCGGACTGTGGTTCCCCTGGATGGTCACCTCGGAAGCACTCCATTACGGCTATGCACTGGTGATGTTGATCGCGTTCTGGATTCTCCGCAAAGGCTTTGTCGGACAGTCTTACACGTGGTGGATGATCGCATTCTGGATTCAATTCTGGCATCACATCGAACACGCGCTTCTGCAGGGACAAGCCATTTTTCAGCACAACCTGTTCGGATCACCCGTCCCCGTCAGCATTCTTCAGTTGGTCATTCCACGGGTCGAACTTCACCTCTTCTACAACACCGTGGTTTTTGTCCCGATGGTGCTCGCGATGTTCTATCACATGTTTCCGTTACCCGGCGAAGAGGCGCATCAGGGTTGCTCCTGCGCTTGGCAAACGCGTGCCACACGGGCGTGACTCAATTCTCATTCAACCTCTATCGATTTAGGTGCGCTATGAACTTCATTCGATCTTTGATCTCCGTTTTCCTGATTGCACTACTGTTTGTTTCCATCGCCGGATGGTTTTGGGCAGGCGATCAACCCTCAGCAAAAATGGTGGGTTCACGTGTCGTCCTGACACTGTGTGGCGTCTCATCGCTGGGGTGCTTGTGGTTGCTTTGGAGCGCCAAATCGGGTGTGGGATCACCGGATCAGTTGAATCGAGCCGACCTGGCTTGATCGTAGAGACATTCCAATGAATCACATTTCGAATAGGTAATTCACCGTGAAACTCAGCAATCTTCCCGATGTGCGGCATGATCGATCGTTTGCGATCGTCATTGGGCTGTGCCTGGTGTTGACCGCGATTCTGGTCGCCGGATGCGCCCCACAGCCGTCTGAGACGACCAATGACCTTCGCGTTGATGTGACGCTGTCCCCCTCGCCACCGGTTGTCGGCAACTCAAGCGTCACCCTGCAGGTTTCCGACACCAGCGGTGAACCGGTTGCCGTCTCGGATCTTCAGATCGAAGGCAATATGAACCACGCCGGTATGAAACCATCGTTCGCTGAAATGCAGGCCGTTGGTCCCGGCCACTATGAGGGAACACTCGACTTTACGATGGGCGGTGACTGGTTCTTGCTCGTCACTGCGACCACATCGTCTGGAGCCACGATAGAGCGCAAGATCGATGTGCCGGAGGTGGGCGTGCAGTGATTGCTGTGGCGCAAAACGATCGAAAGAAGTCACTCGATCCTGTGGACCGCGGTACCGGGGATCCCCCACCGCTGTCACCTACCACAGGATTCGATTTACTTCGTGTTCCGGGACTCGGCCGTTTCTTGCGCTGGCGTTGGTCACGAACGCTGCTTCAGGTACCCATGTTTGCGCTCAGCCTGATCATGATCGCTCACGCGTTTTGGGGACCTCAATTGGCTCCCAAGAACCTGGCCGCACTGCTGACCTGGGTCCATTTTCGCGGGTTGGTCGTGTTGGTCATTCTGTTGGCCGGCAATCTATTCTGCATGGCGTGTCCGTTCATGTTGCCTCGGGAAATTGCCCGACGCATGCATTTACCCAAGTGGGACTGGCCCAAACGATTTCGCAATAAGTGGCCGGCGATCATGCTTTTCGTAATGGTTCTGTTTGCGTACGAATTGTTTGATTTGTTCGCCGATCCGTGGTGGACCGGCGGACTAATTGTGGGCTACTTCGCTGTCGCGTTGTTCGTCGATTCCTTCTTTCGTCGAGCATCGTTCTGTAAGTATGTCTGCCCGGTCGGGCAATTCAACTTCCTCAGCGCCACCATGGCTCCGTTGGAGATATCGGTACGTGATCGACCGACATGTGACCATTGCCAAACCAAAGACTGCATCCGCGGTGGGTTTGCATCTGCAACTGCTTCAGCCGACCGCGTCAGCAAAACGCGTGACACCACTGACCGGCTGGCGTTGCCCGTCTATCAACGCGGCTGTGAATTGGCGTTGTTCTTGCCCCGCAAGGTCGGCAACTTGGATTGCACGTTTTGCATGGACTGTGTTTATGCCTGTCCACACGACAATGTGGGGCTTTTCGCGCGCTTGCCTGCGGAAGAGCTGACAGTCACTGGAACTCGATCAGGTCTGGGTAACCTCGACCAGCGTTTTGACCTGACGGCACTGATCATCGTGTTCGCTTTCGGCGCGCTGTTGAATGCATTCGCCATGATCAGTCCCGTCTATGCCTTGGAGCAATGGATCTCCGACCAATCCGGGTTGCAGATCGAGTGGCCCATTTTGATGTCCCTGTTTGCAGTGGGATTGGTTCTGGAGCCCGCGATCTTGTTGTTTGGCGCTGCCGCTTCCTTTCGCGCCGTGACACGCTCCACCGGATCACTGCTATCGATTGTCAATCGATTCACCCGGTCGCTGATCCCGCTTGGATTTGGCGTCTGGTTAGCACATTACGGCTTTCACTTCTTTACCGGTTTCCTAACGGTGATTCCCGTGGCACAAAACGCGGCGCTTCGCTCGTCCGGTTCGGCTTGGCTGGGAACGCCGCAGTGGCAATTGGGTGGAATGCCAGAGTCGATTGTCTTTCCGATGGAAATCGGATTCATGAGTCTCGGCCTGCTCGGCTCATGGCTGGTCAGCTGGGCGATCTCGACTCAAGTCTCACCACAACGTGCGATGCTAGGGTTCGTGCCTTGGGGCATCTTGCATCTGACGATGTTCATCGCTGCGGTCTGGATCATGAATCAGCCCATGGACATGCGGGGGACCTTTTTAGGAGGCTGAAATGAAAATGATCAATGCACGACAATTTCTCCAACGTCTGTCCATCGCGACGGCTATTGCCTTTCTTCTGCACTGTCCGTCGACGGTGGCCCACGAGGGGCCACCCTTTCCAGTACTGCTGGATGAACCCATCAACGACCATACCATTTCCATCTGGGCAGACCCTGACATCGGCCAAGCGAGGTTTTTCATCGTTTTGGAGACAGCCGACGGAGGCATCCCCCGGCAAGAGCCAACCGTCACTCTAGGGACCGAACCGACCAGCCATCGCTTGGAATCGGTTGAATATCCTGCCAAGCGTCAATCACTTCGCAATCGCATGCAGTTCGAAGCGCATCCAACGTTTGACCAACGCGACCTCTGGACCGTTGCAGTTCGTCTGTCGATGCCCGATCAACAGACTCAGGAGATCACGATCGAGGTGGAATCGACGCCTCCCGGATTCGGCGCTTGGGATCTTGCCATCTACCTGTTTCCATTCGCGCTTTTTGGTGGCATGTGGGGTTGCGCGTTGATCAACAGGCGGCGCGCGTCCAGGCAGCGAACTGCTCCCCTTGCAACATCCAATGACTCTGGCCAAATGCATTTGGAGTCGGCCCAATGAAATCGAAAACAGAACGCTCGCTAGCGAGACCCGCCAGTGTCGCCATCCTAATCCTCCTTGCCGCAGTTCTGGCAATATGGTGGTCAAGGAATGACGAAACCCCGACCGAACCGACCGCCCTACCGACGAGTGAGGAAACGGTCGCTGATTTCTACAGCAGTTTGGCGGCATTGGATGTCGAAGAAAACGAACGCGCCGCGCGGATCCTTGAACAACGTGTGCTTGTGGAAACAGGTGAACCGGCATTGTGGGCAAACCTGGCAATCGCACAATTGCGATTGAACGAACCGGACAAGGCAAGCCAATCCCTGCATCACGCGCTGGATCTGAACGTTGACTCACGCGAGTTGAGGTTATTAAACGCCCGAATTTTGGAGTACAACGGGCAGATCGAAGCGGCTATTGAGCAGTTGAGAAAACTTCACCACGACTGGCCTGAGAATCTCTCGGTCACTTTCTCGCTGTCAAATCTACTGGGTCAAATCCGCAGCGATTCGGCAGAGTCCGAACGGCATACCTTGCTGAAAGAATTAGTCAGCCGATCGCCCAACAACCTGCGGGCATTGTGTGAGTTGGCACGCGTGTCGGCCGCTGGCGAACACCAGAGCGACTTGCTTTCAGTGATCGACAAACTGAGTCGAGATCAGGATCAATGGCCTGAACCATTGCGTCAGCAGGTGGCCGCGGCCGACAAGGCCGCTGAGGAGGGCGATTTCCGCCAAGCCGCGCTGTCGATCACATTTTTTGAAAACCTGGCCAAGCCACAATCGGAATACCAACAAAGCCTGGCACAGCTAGGCATGCTCTCGCTAGGCGCTGTCGGAACTCCGCTGCGTTCCATGCAGCGACTTGAACTGCCCGATGTCTCTGCGGCAAACGCTGATCTGCAGATGACATTCAAATTACAGCAACCTTTTGGAAAAGCAGCGCGGCCCGACCTCGTGATGGCGATGGACCATTCTGGAGAGCGACGCTCAACCCTTTTGTCGCTCTCTGAGAATTTAATCCACGCCGATCAGTCGGCCGCGCTGCCCTTTCCAGGATTGTCGATCGATGCCGTCTCCACCAGCCTTTGCGTCGCCGATTTAAACTCCGACTTTCACCTGGATTTGGTCAGTGTCGGCGCACAGGGATGTCGAATTTACACGGGCTCGGCCGAGGGAGATTTTAACGAATTGTCAATCGAACTCGAAGATCTGAATCGTTCCTGGTTGTCCGCATGGGCCGTGGACATCGACGCCGATGGCGACCTGGACCTTCTACTGAGTGATCATCAAACCTCGCTGACCTGGATTCGCAACAACGGGGATGACACCTTTGATGCCCCCGAAGACTTTCCCGAAATCGAAGCGGTCGTTGAGCTGTGTCAGTTCGATTTTGATCTTGACGGTGACATCGACTTGGTCACTTTGGATCAGGCGGGGCGACTGGTCACTTGGCAAAATAACCGCAACGGTCAATTCGTAACTTCGGATTTCCCGACAACGACCGTTCGTGCGGGGATAGCAGTGGGAGATATCGACCGCGATGGCCGTTTCAATTTGGTTTCAATCGACAGCACAGGCACGATCAGCGTTGCGGATTGGAGCAACAATCGCTGGTCCGAAAATCCTCTTGAAAAGTGGTCTCTGGACGAATCATCGCTGCATCCCGGTGAGGTCATGTTGGCGGTTGCCGATATCGACAACAATGGCGGCGTCGATCTGATCACCAGCAGCCAATTCCGGTCAGCCATCTGGCTTCGCACCGCCGATGCTTCCTGGGCAAAGCTTCCACAATCTCCCGAACTGCACATTGCATCGATCCTGGATTTTGATCGCGACGGATTGCTTGATTTCGTCGGTCGATCCGAAACGAGTCCGCTGATCGCATTGAACTCCAGCCAGAAGGGCTATGGATGGCAATCGATCGAACCACGTGCCAATTCGGGCGCCGGAGACAAACGGATTAATTCGTTCGGGATCGGCGGACGGATCGAAGTGCGAGCCGGAAATCTGGTTCAGGCCAACGCGATCGACACCCCTCGTGTCCATTTCGGACTTGGACAAGCCAAGCAAGCCGAAATCGCCCGAATCATTTGGCCCAACGGAACCGTGCAAGCTGAATTTGATCTTGAAAGTCGCCAGAGCTTCGTAGCCAACCAACGACTCAAAGGATCTTGTCCGTGGGTCTTCACTCACGACGGAAGTGGCTTTCGCTTTCTCAAGGACTTTCTTTGGCGGTCCCCGTTGGGATTGCGCATCAACGCCCAGGCGACCGCCGGTGTCACCCAAACCGAAGACTGGATCAAGATTCCCGGTGATCAGCTGACAGCGATCGACGGGCGATACCAAATACGAATCACCGCGGAACTTTGGGAAACACACTTTTTTGATCATGTCACACTGTTGGCGATTGATCATCCGATCGAGACAGCGATGTTTGTCGACGAACGGTTTTTACCACGCGGAAAACCAATTCAAGCACCGGTCATAACGACCACTCCACGGGCCTTGGCAGGGATGTCCGACGAGCTTGAAAACCCGCTGGGCGATGTTCTTCGGTCCAATGATGGTCGCTACGCGGACAAATTCACATTGGGCCAGTACCAGGGTGTCGCCCAAGAACACTGGGTGCAATTCGAACTACCGGATCAAGCTCCCGCAGACGATTCGGTTTTGATCGTAGGTCACGCCTGGATCTATCCGACCGACAGTTCCTTGAATGTGGCGTTAGATCAGGGATCGACCGAGCGACCGTTTGGGCTGGTGCTGGAGCAGCAACATCCAGACGGGCATTGGGTGACGCTGCAAAACGACTTGGGTTTCCCGGCGGGAAAGAACAAAGACGTGCTGATCGAATTGCCCGACGACGCACTCGCATTGTCGCGACGATTCCGTCTCCGTACCAATATGGAAGTCTACTGGGATTCGCTGCGATGGTGCATCAGGATCGATGATACCCAACCACAGGTGACCAAGTTAAAAACAGCGACTGCGAAGCTCTGTTACCGCGGATACTCTGAACTATTACCCGTGGATCGACGACGGCCCGACACGCCGCTGTATCAAGTGATTGGCCGACAACAACGCTGGCTCGATCTAGAAGGGTTCCATACACGATTCGGTGACATCGATGAACTGTTGACTTCAGTGGATGATCGCTATGCCATCGTGAACGCAGGCGACGAACTGCAATTTGAATTCGAATCCATAGCCGACCCGCCCGCCGGATGGCAACGAGATTTTGTGCTGGTCGGTGATGGCTGGGTGAAAGATGGTGACTTCAATACTGCCTTCTCACAAACCGTTCACCCGCTACCGACCCATGCAGATCCGGACTACGGCGGTCCATTGACATCCCTTCCAGATGATCCGGTGTTCAAAGAACATGCTGACGATTGGCGGCACTATCACACACGCTTTGTCACTCCAAAACATCTTCAACAGCAATTGTGGCGGAACCATTCGCCAACCCTCAATCAAGAGAGCCAACCATGACGCATCCGAGACAAATCATCTTGGCAGTTTTGTTCCTGGGGCTGTTGATCGGGCCGGCCGCGTACTTTCGCTGGAACGCAGACAGCGATGTGCACGCCCATTCCAGCCCTGGTGAACGCGAAAACCTGTTCGAACGATACGGATTTGTTCTCCAGGAATCGGCCGCCCAAGCTGGCATCGACTTTCTCCACCACCCACCGAAAATCGACTCGCGCCTGGACCACATCGCGCCGCAAATCGCGGCCATGGGAGCCAGCGTTGCGGTGGTCGACTTCGACCGTGATGGCTGGCAGGACTTCTATCTGACAGACAGTGCGCCCGGCAGTTCCAATCGCCTATATCGCAATCAGCAAAACGGAACCTTTCAAGACGTCGCGGCGGAAATGGGACTGGCCGATCTGAACCGATCCGGAACAGGTGCCTGCATGGGATCTGTTTGGGCCGATATCAACAACGATGGATTCGAAGACGTGTTGGTCTACAAATGGGGCCGCGTCGAACTGTTTCGCAATCAGCAAGGCAAAACGTTTGAGCGAATCACGGAAGCGGCGGGATTGCCGGACTGGGCGAACATCGGCTCCGCCACTTGGCTGGACTACGACCGTGACGGATTGATCGATCTGTTCCTGGCGGGCTACTGGCCAGAAAGTGTGCACTTGGAAAAACTGGACCACACTCGCATCATGCCGGAAAGCTTCGAATACGCCAACAATGGCGGAAGAAAATGGCTGCTCCGCAATAACGGCAACGGAACCTTCCATGACGTGACGGCGGACGTTGGGATCGATAGCACGCGATGGACCCTGGCCGTTATCGCTGCTGATTTCAATGACGACGCATTTCCCGATTTGTTTCTCGCCAACGACTACGGAGTTTCCGAATTCTATCTCAACCAGGATGGAAACGGTTTCAGCGAGATCGGAAAGCAAACGGGAATCGGACATGCGCCCAAAAGCGGCATGAACGCAGCGGTCGGCGATGTCTTGAACCGGGGACGCCTTGCCATCTATGAATCCAATATCTCCGAAGAGGGTGTCCTGCTACAGGGAAACAATTTGTGGTTCCCCGCCGCAGGTGATTCACTGCGGTTTGACAACTTGGCATCGGTGATGGGCATTGAACTGGCCGGCTGGAGTTTCGGGGCTCAGTTCGGAGACCTGAACAATGACGGTTTCATCGATTTGTACGTCACCAACGGCTACGTCTCGGGAGATCGTGGCACAAGTTATTGGTATGACTTTTCACAAATCACGGGCGGTCACCAGCACATCATTTCGGATACCCAGAATTGGCCCGAAATGAAGGGGCGCAGTCTGGCGGGATATCAGTCCAAACGACTCTGGTTGAATGACGGTGCCGGTCAGTTCCAGGATGTCGCCCAGTTCGTTGGCGCGACAGACCGTCTGGACGGGCGTGCCGTGGCCCTTGCCGATTTCAACAACCAAGGTGATCTCGATCTGGTCGTCGCCAACCAGCGCGGTCCCCTGCTGCTCTATCAAAACGAGGTTCAACCGCAGCGCCACTGGATCGCATTTGAACTGCAGGGAACCCACAGCAATCGCAGTGCGATCGGTGCCCAGATTCGTGTCGACTGGGGTGGCCAGCAACAACTTCAGGAACTGGTCGCCGCCAGTGGATACTCCGCTCAAAACCAACGGCGACTGCACTTCGGGCTGGGAGACGCCTCCCGGGTCGAACGAGTTTCGATCCGCTGGCCGTCGGGCAAGAAACAGCTGATCGAAAACCCGAGCGTCAACCAAACTCATCAGATCCAGGAACCGGAATGAGCCCTCTCGAACCCGTCGAATTGGACGCCAGGCCATCCTCGGCTGCCGCCGAACTCGTCACAGATACCGCTGATTCATCCGCAACGGATTCGTCGAACCGGTCGCATTGGCGTCGATTGTTGACGCTTGAGAACCGCTTCCTCGCGCCAATGTTGATCAGCAGCATCCTGCTGGTAGGACAACTGACTTTCGGATTCTTGGAAAGCTGGTGGCAGACCCTGTTGGCTATCACTGTCGCGATCATCTGTGAACTGGTGCTGGGCAAGATGATTGTCGGCAAGTTCCCGCATTTGGCGAGCGCTTACATTTCTGGCATCAGCGTCGGCATCCTCATCCGATCGCCGTTTCTGTGGCCGTTTGCTTTGTGTGCTCTGATTTCGATCATGTCAAAATACGTCTTGCGCTGGCAAAACCGACACCTTTGGAATCCATCGAATTTCGGCGTCAGTGCGATGCTGTTCTTGTACCCGGCCGCAGTCGCCAGCTTGAGCATCCAGTGGGGCAATACGATCTGGCCGATGGTCGTGGTATGGACGCTGGGAGCATTGATCATCAGCCGCTTGAAGCGATTCCATATTTGTCTGACCTATGTGCTGTCGTTCATCGGACTGTCGGCCGCTCGCAGCTTGATCACCGCCAGCCCGTTCCTGGCAAACGTCGCTCCGTTGACCGGTCCGATGTACCAGTTGTTTGTGTTCTTCATGATCACCGACCCTCGAACCACAGTCAGTACCAAACGCGGGCAATGCTTGGTGGCGTTCGCGATCGCGGTCGTGGAGATGTTTCTTCGATTGGGAGAGGTGATCCACGCACCCTACTACGCTCTCTTTTTGGTCGGTCCCACCGCCTTGGTCGCCGAATTGGCATGGAAGAAGCGGCAGAACAGCCTCCAAACCGCAAACCTGTCCGCTGTGAATCCCTAACGTTTGCAACGATTCGGCCGACCGCTGAAATTCATTTTTACCCTTGGGTACACGAACAGCTTTCGTTCACTCGCTCGGGGTGACGATCGGCACTTACAAGGGTTGAGCAAAACTTTTGTTGTCACAACGAGTTTTGCGCTTGGAGGCGTACGAATGCGAAAGGGATTTCACAAACCGGCCGGATATTGGCTGGCGTCTTGCTTAACGTCGATGATCGTTGCCGGTTCTACGGGAGCGACCGAACTGCCGCATCCAGCTTCCGTGGGTGTTGCGATTGAACAACCATCGCAAGAACCGCTGCCGTTTTGGCCTGCGGAATCAGCCGTTGCGCAAGCGGCACCGATGGGTTGCGACAGCGGGTGTGACGGCCAGCCGTCTGACACATCGCTTTACCCGGCGACCATTCACCCGATGCCACGTCCAGGGATTTTCCCAATCCCGCCCAAAGGCCCAGGCTATTTTTCTGCTTGGGATCAACTGACAGGTCGGTGTCGATCCGCACCGCCCAAGTCGGGTTATGCGCCGTTCGCCATTAATGCGTGGCCCTTCTTTGATGCCGATTGGCGTTTCGTCGATGGTATCGCCCCCCGTGATCGAACACTCGTCGAGGACATGAAACGAATCCAGCTGAACAACCAGTGGATGTTCAGCACGGGAGGAGAATTCTGGGCCCGCTACTCCAGCGAAAACAACAGTCGGCTGTCACAATCGGAAAACGATTTCACGGTCAGCCATGTACGTCAATATGCAGACCTGTGGTACCAAGATCGATTGCGGATCTACGGCGAATTCATCTGGGCAGACAGTTTCGGGGAAGACTTACCGCCAGTCCCGCCCGATGTGGACCGCGGTGACATCCTGGACTTATTTTTCGATCTGAAGTTGGGTGAAGTCGCTGGAAAACCAGTCTATTTGCGGAGCGGCCGACAGGAACTTCTGTACGGATCGCAGCGACTCGTGACGCCGTTGCCCTGGGCCAACAAACGACATTCATTCGATGGCCTGAAGATCTTTCGACAAGGCGAACGCTGGGACTTCGATGCGTTCTGGACAAAATATGTACCACCGCAGGCAAACGATTTCGACACCAGCGATGACAATCAGACCTTCGCCGGTCTCTGGCTGACACAGCGTCCAAAAAAGGGCGAGGCGCGAGACCTGTACTACTTGCTATACGACAACGACAACTCCGCAAATCGCCTAGGGATCACGCGTGCTCCCTTTCAGACTCATACGTTCGGAACCCGCTGGGCAGGAGATCGCGACGGACTGCTGTGGGACGTTGAAGGCGCTATGCAATTCGGAAACCAAGGCGATCAAGATCTGGTCGCGGGAATGGGCACTGCCGGTATCGGACACCGATTCAACAATGCCGCACTCTCTCCTACCTTCTGGATGTACTACGACTACGCCAGCGGTGACGACGGATCAAGTAGTGATTCTCACACCTTCAACCAACAGTTTCCCTTTGGCCACTATTACCTGGGCTGGATGGATTTGGTCGGTCGCCAGAACATTCATGATTTGAATGCACACCTGTATCTTTACCCTTCGAAATGGACCACGGTTTGGATGCAGTATCATCGGTTCTGGCTAGATGAAAGCCAGGATGCACTCTACAACGCCGGTGGTGTTCCCTATCGTCGCGATCCGACAGGTGCCGCCGGAAATGACGTCGGTCAAGAAATTGATCTGGTGATCAACTTCCATCTGACACGCTATTCAGATGTTTTGGTCAGCTACAACAAATTGTTCGGCGGCGATTTTTTAGCGGCGACCGCAGGTCCCAACGGCAGCGTCGATGCGGACACGCTGTATTTGATCTTTCAACAGCGTTGGTAGCGTTTAATCCACTGCTTTCCACCGAGCCCCTGTGGCATACGCGTTCAGCGAGGCCGGAAGGGCTCTGGGTGTAGACTTTCCAGAGATCAGCCGCGCGCGCCCGCGTGCGGCTAGATTGCGACTTCGACTCCCCAGGGATCTGTTCATGCCATGCTCGCACCCAATTCGATCGGCGCCGGAAATCATCAGCACGCATCAAACGCTACTTTGACGACCAGTCCGAGTCACTTGATGAACAGCATTTCTTGATAGGTCGGCAGCGGCCAAATGTCATCGGCGATGATCAGCTCCAATTTGTCGACCGTTTCACGCAGCGACAACATTGACGGCAACACCGCATCACAACGATGACGGCAGGCATCTTCCGGGGCGACTGCACTGTCATCGGCGATTGCATACTCCAAGGTTGCAATTCCATCTTGCAACGATTTAACGAGCGCCGTCACTGTGTCCAATGTTTCGGTGTCAAATTCGAAACCGACAACTTTCAAATTGGCACAGGTCGACGCCAATTCGTTCTGATAGCGGATCGCCGCCGGAAAGATCATCGTGCGGGCAATGTTGACGGCCAGGTTGGCTTCGACATCCACCGTCATGCAATACTGTTCTTGATAGGTTTCCAAGCGACTGTGAAGCTCACGCGCCGACAGTACACCGTACTTGGCGAACATCTGCGTGTTTTCTGGCGAAGCCAAATGGGGCAGTGCATCAGCCGTCGTTTTCAGGTTCAACAATCCACGCTCAGCGGCCTCGCGATGCCATTCCTCCGAGTAGCCGTCGCCATTAAAAATGATTGCCGAACATTCCCCCACAATCTCGCTCAACAAGGACTGGACCGCACTATTGAGCGAATCGGGATCGTTGGCCAAGGCATCCTCCAAACGACCGGCACAGAAATCCACCGACTCGGCGATGATGGTGTTCATCGCCACCAACGGTCCTGAAATTGATTGGTTGGAACCGACCGCGCGGAATTCGAATCGATTTCCGGTGAACGCGAACGGACTGGTTCGATTCCGATCGCCGGCATCCTTGGGCAGCGGAGGCAACACATCGACACCAACCTCCAACGTCCCGCTAGGCAGGGAACTGTTGGCGCCACCGCCTTTGATCTGCTCGAAGATATCGGTCAGTTGATCCCCCAAGAAAATCGAAATGATTGCCGGCGGAGCTTCATTGGCACCCAGTCGATGGTCATTGCCGGCGCTGGCGACGACCGCCCGCATCAAATCCTGATGTTTATAAACCGCACGAATGATAGCGGCACAGAACACTAGGAATTTTGCATTGTCGTGCGGCGTGTCCCCGGGATCCAACAAGTTGCCCTGTGACGAACTTCCCAGCGACCAATTGACATGTTTCCCTGAACCGTTCACTCCGGCGAAAGGCTTTTCATGCAGCAGACAAGCCATTCCGTACTTTTCGGCAATCTTGCGCAGGGTCAGCATCATTTGCTGTTGGTGATCGGCGGCAACGTTGGCCGATTCGAACACCGGGGCGACTTCGAATTGTCCCGGTGCAACTTCGTTGTGTCGCGTCTTGACCGGGATTCCCAATTTGAACAACTCGCGTTCGGCTTCGCACATGAACGCCAAAACACGTTCGGGAATCGCGCCAAAGTAGTGGTCGTCGAACTCCTGGCCCTTGGGCGGTTTGGCACCGAACAACGTGCGACCGGCATTCAATAGATCGGGGCGGGCGTAATAGAAATTTCGATCGATCAAAAAATACTCTTGCTCCGGTCCAGCGGTCGAAGCAACAAAGGCGCCGTCGGTATGGCCAAATACTTTCAAGACGCGCTGCGCATGCTTGTTGAGCGCTTGCATCGATCGCAGCACAGGCGTCTTCTTGTCGAGCGCCTCACCAGTCCACGACACAAACGCAGTGGGAATACAGAGCGTGGTGCCATTGGGGTTTTCCAAGATATAGGCCGGACTGGTCACATCCCAAATGGTGTAACCACGGGCTTGGGACGTGACGCGAATCCCGCCACTGGGAAAACTCGATCCGTCGGGTTCGCCTTGGCAAAGCTGTTTGCCGCTAAACTCCGACAACGTACTGCCATCAGCTGTCGGTGACAGAAAACTATCGTGTTTTTCAGCCGTCGCACCGGTCAGCGGATAGAAGATGTGGGCATAGTGAGTCGCACCTTTTTCCATCGCCCAATCTTTAATTGCCGACGCAACGATGTCAGCAATCTCCGGATCAAGTTTCTCACCCGAGTCGATCGTCCGCACCAGCGATTTGTAGACACTCTTGGGCAACCGATCCTTCATCACCGACTTGGTAAACACATTCGTCGAATAGTATTCCTGGGCGGGAACATCGACGAAATTGATCGTTTGCGGACTCGCCAAACGATTGGTGACAGCGGCGACGGCGCTCCGCCGAGGCGTCGAAGCAGCACTCGTGCTGGCTCCTCCGGTCGCACCCGAGGTCTGCCCATTTTCAGACGGACTTGCAAATACAGTACTCATCAAAACTCCTGCGCCGCCGTTGGCGATCGGATGGGGGAATAAATGTCGGCTGCCTGCATCAGAGCGAAAGCACATGGCGTTCCATGACCGCCACACAACTTCGCGAAAGCTGTGCCGCTAACCCAACGGCTAGCAGAACCCCCTTCCAATGACGACCGAGGCAGCCGAGACGCCGTTATTTCACGACACTCCTCCGGACCGATTCGCAACCAGATGAGCGTCGCATCATTGTTAAGCGTTCTGCCCGATTCCGATGCCAGCGCAGTGGGCACGATCTCCGCCCCCCAGTCTCCATCGCGCAGCAGAGCGCGGCAGACGCCGGTTTAGAAAAGTCACTCTTGCCTCTGATCAGATTGATCCGATAATTGAATCGTTGATTGACACCCTGCGCGATCGCATTTGATTCTCATCACGTTTTGGCCACCCAACTGGCAAACGAATCGTCACTGACCTGATGACCCGCCGGAAACTCCCTAGCGATCTTGCACTCACAGCGATCCTGCCGCGAGGGTGCCGTATTGTCTGTCGACAGTGGCTGATCCCGGTGATTTTCGCCATTGCGATTGCCCAGTTGCCACCCTGGTCCGCCGGCACCGCTCTCAGCAACACCCGGGAAATTGCGTTTGGTACGTCGGCTGTCAGCTCTGACCACAACGCGACGCTAAACGTATGCCGTCCGGTATGCCAAAGCAGCCGAATCGCTGAGAACCCTTTCGAGCCACTGTCACCAGCGGATTTCGACGCTGCGTTCGTCTCCAGACGGGAACTCATTCGGTTTCATTTCCGTCACAGGCTCGCCAGCGTCAAGCCAACAGCGGTTGAGCCAACCACGCTCGTGGACATGCAGGTGCGATTGCAGATTTAGACAGATCGATGTTTTCGATTTCGATCTGTTTCCAACCTTGCAATTGCTCCCTTCTAAACGAGTCAACCGATGTCTATGCGCGCCAAGAACCACGCCACCAGAAATCCCCTCTCTGCTCCATCAAAGTTTCCCAAACAACGCTCGACCACCACGGCACCCTCACTGCCCGCAGCGCTGACCCGGTCCGCCAGCCTGATCAGAAAAGGCGACTACCAATCAGCGGCAAAACTACTGCAGTCGTCCGGCAACGGAACATCAATTCGCAACACACTGGGTGTTTGTTTGATGCGGCTTGGCCGCTACGACGAAGCACTGGTGGTTTTCCGCCAGTTTGTTTTGGCGGCGGGAAACATCAGCGAACGATCTGATATCAGCAATCTGTGCAAACGCAACTTTGCCATGGCATTGCTTTTGAATGGGTCTCCGAGTGGTGCATTGACTGTATTGGCCGAAATGCGAGAACCCGATCAGCCGGTGACAGTCCGCATCTACGAAACGATCCAGGCCTGGGAGCGGTCCCTGTCCTGGCTGCGGCGACTGGACTGGAAACTGAACCGAATCGAACCCGCTCGATGCCGGATCCCGATTGATTTTGAACCCGGGGAGTTCGACTTTGAGTGCGGTGAGGACGTCACGGGTCCACCCACTGTTTCCGTTGGCAATTCTGGCTCTCCCGACAATCCGGTGCCAGTATTACAGGCAACCTTTAGCCAAATAGACTGACGCGGCTGCGCAGTGGGTATCGTGGCACAGTGGCGTGACGGCGTTCGCCCGAACGCCAAGCGGGCAACGCCCCCTCGGGCCAGTGCCACTTCACGCACAGTCACCGTCTTCTCGTCGCCCTCACAAGCCGACAATTTCCAACAACCGCAGCGCGTTGGTTGTCGGGCTAACACCCTGGCGCATTTGGTAGTCGAAGGTCATTTGTTCGTGGCCATCGGCATCGGGATGAATGGTTTCGCGAAAATGCACGATCTCGGAAACCGCTTGCAGTTCTGGTTCGTCGGCAAGTTCCAAATCATGTGTGCTGATGGCACCGATTGCACCGCAATCGATCAAATGACGCAACACCTGAGTCACCGCGATTTGGCGTTCCCGCGAGTTGGTGCCCTGCAGAATTTCGTCCAACAGGAACAGCGAGACTCGGTGCGGATCATCGGCCAGGGCACGGGCGCGATCGACAACGCCTTTTAACCGCTGCAACTCGGCCATGTAAAACGAAACGCCTTCGGCCAAATTATCGCGAACGCGAATACTGGTCGCCAACTCGATCGATGGCAGTTCCAACTGTGTCGCACAAACCGGGGAACCGGCCCCTGCCAACGCCACGTTCAACCCGACACTGCGCAACATCGTGCTCTTTCCCGACATGTTGCTACCGGTGACCAACAACACCGTCCCGGCCGGACCGATCGAAACGTCATTGCACACCCGTGCAGAATCGCTCAGCAACGGATGGCCCAACCCTGTCGAACGAAAATTCCCCGAGCTGGATTCGGTCGACCAACTGGGAAACACCCAGGTCGGGTTTTCGTCGCAAACCGCCGCCAAAGACATCAGTGCCTCGAGTTCGCCAAAGGCATCAAACCAACCGGGGACCGAGTCACGATATTCCCGTTGCCACTGCTCCAGTTTTGCCAACACACGAACGTCCCACAGCGCGAAGGCCTGCAGCGGCAAATACAACAAGAATGTCGACGCCGAGGAACGCAGCGCCCCCAGCGTGGCGACATGCTGCAGAGCATTCATCCCCTGACGCGCCGAATGCGTGGGATCATCCAGCAATACATCCTGAAGATGCTGCAATCGGCCACCCGGTTTTCGCCCCGCGAGTTCGACCGCCGGTACCTGATCGTCTTTCAACCATTCGGCTGCCGAAAAAAGTTCTCGATACTGGTCGACTGAATCGCGACTGGACATCGCAACCGAAAAAATCTGATGCACCGGGCCCAGCATCACGCTGGTGATCACCATGTTGGTCAGCATGATGATGACCAAAACCGCAAGTGCGATCTGGGCCACCAAGGTGGGGACGACTCCAAACCGAGAAGCCACCAACACGACCAGGGCCAGCGCGGCAAGCACCGCGGTCAGATTGGCCAGCGACAGCACCCAACGATTCTTGTCCAACCACGATTCGCCTTGTGTCCAACGAATGAATTCGTCGGGATCACCGGTCCCTGATCCGACATGCGAAGCCAACGAGTAGAATCGAAACCGTTGCTCTCGGCGCGGTGCCAATCGCTTGATCGCCGCGCTGCGATCGACGGCAATTTCCGCATCCGCTGTTCCGGTCAGCCAGCGGGCCAAGGTCCGCACACCGATTGTCGTCCCAGCCATCGACACGAACTGAAAAAGCGAGCTCTTGCCCAATAGATCCAAGTCGTCCGCCACATCTTTTTGATGCTCGGCCAATTCAACCGTCTTCAATTGTTTGCGGGCGGCGCTCCATTCCAATGCATCCCAGTCCCGCTGCAGGCGCGCGATCAAACGCTTGGTCACCTTGGTGGACTCTTGTTCCTGCAGCATCGCGTCGCGAACCGGTTCATTTAAGATCGCGGCGATTAAGAACGCGACGAACAGGGCCGCTCCGACCAGCCACACGACGATGCCAGCTTCCGCGAAAAATGCAAACGACAACACCAGCAACGCGGCTGCGAACAACACCAGCCGGACCATTGCATAGCTGCCGTCACGGGCCCGCAATTGCCCCAGTCGCTGCTCGGACGCCTGGAGCAATTGTTGGTAACGTGTCGCCGCGGAATCATCCAAACGCTGACTCGACTGAGAATCTGCCATTGTCGCTTTAATCGCTTTCTAAACCGTCTGAATTCCACCGGCCGAATCGGACCGGCCGACATCCGACCGGCGCGGGGTGTTGTAAGATCCGCGGTGAACCACTTTGAGCGCGACCCGGTCTTGCAGATTGGGGCGAAAGATCGTCAGCAGCAGAAGGGGCAAGAACCAGGCGATGTACAAACCACCGCCATAGCCGTGCCAGAATTGCGCCGCCACCATCACCGCTGCCGAACAGCCGATCAGTGTGCCAAGGTTCTTGGGTGAAGGCCAGGCGGCAAACAGCGAGCACAAGATGCCAAACGCGACAATCACCGGCAGACGCCAGCGGGGATCCCAACCCAATCCCCAGATGCCGCGCGGCTGCATCGTCGGTACAAACAGACCGAACATGCGGCGAAAATGGTCGAGCAGTGATTCGGTACCGCCGATGCTAAGCAGTAGTACCAGAACCGCCAATGTCGCGATCACACTGATCGCAAACCGACGGACACCACGCTGCCAGTAGAAACTGCACCACAGCGGCAACAGGAACAGCGGGTAATAAACCAAACCAGCCGCCAAACCCAGGAAGATTCCTGCGATCACCGGACGCCGGTACGTCAAAATCGCCCATAACAACAGCGCCGCCGGCAACGCATGATCAACCCGCCCGGTCATCTGCGCCGTGTAGGGCAACATCAAATACAGCAGCGCGCAACCGACCCCGGCGCGCAAATTTCCGAAATGGCGGTTTCCGATCAAGACGATGCCCACGATGATCGCTAGGTGAGCGGAAATCACCAGGACTTTGGCCAGGATCGTCCAACTGCGTTTGCCCAAATCCAATTCGTCGGCCGTCGCCGGTTCCTCGCCCGCCACCGCTTGGCTAATCGGTCGCGTTGTGATCGTCGGCAACCGGTGCATCAGCGCGTATCCCGGTCCCAGTTCAGGTCCCTGCCAAACACGCATCCGCGGCGTGCTGGTGGCAACGTTGGCCATCATAAAAATGAACAACGAAATACTGATGAAATACATCCCGCCGACAGTCAGATTGGGGTCCAGCAGTGGGCGTCGGACCATCAGCGGATCGATCAACAAGCGGACCAAAATTAACATTTCGATCACAAACAACATGATGAATCCACGGCGCTGCAACCCTTTGGCCCTCAGCTCGGCATCGGTTTCGGTTTGATCCGGATCCAAGGTTGTCGCCTCAAGCCGCTCGTCAAGCGCTCGGGGATTGGTCACCAGTGGCAGATTCGCTTCCTCCTGGATCGTCGGCTGGACCGATTCCCCGTTGGCTTCGGTCACAGGGTCGGACACCGATTCCGGCGAGGCTGTTTCGCGTGGCTGCGATGGGACAGCTGGCCCATCAGTGTCGTCGGCAGCTTGCAGGTTGGTGGCGTTCAACCCGACCAGCAGCGTAGCGGCTGCTGACAACGACGGTGGTTGATTCGCCTGATCGCGCAGCGGCGTCGGCAGAATGTGCCCTTCACTGTACGGTTCGAGCTGTTGTTTGACCGCGATTTCCCCGGTCTCCATCTCGCGCTGATGTCGGCGACGGCCCTCATGCACCATCAATAACCCTGGTGCTAGCAAAATAAGCAGCAAGATGTCCAGGTTCCGTACGCTCCAGAAGCGATGGAACACAAAGAACAACCCGATCGTTAGAAACGATGACAGATAGACCCAGGTCGTGGGGTCTGGCCGCTTGTAGTAAAGCAGAAACTCGCTCATGGGACGTTAATGGCGGCGTCCTACCGCCCGCCTTGGTCAAACCCGTTGGAAGAATCGCGGCAAAAGTCGTTCCAGTACAATCGGTCTAGCATAGAGTGGCGATGCCAGCGTGAAAACCACTAGGACTTCCAGGTCAGCAACACGACCCCGACCAAAATCACCGCAACACAGGCCGCTTTGGCGCGAAAATTAGCTTCGCTAAGGGCTTTGGCCCCGAAACCCAGTGCGATCACGACACTGCACCGCCGCAGTACCGAAACGATCGAGATCATCGCGTCGGGATCCGACAAGGCATCGAAATAAAACAGGTCTGCCACGATCAATAGCGGGCTGACCAACGCGATGCTGTGACGCCACTGAAAATTCTGGCCGTGGCGTCCGAGTCGCTGCGGCGAATCATTCCAATACCACCAACAAGCCAATGGCAGCATCACCGGGACCAGGTAGAGGGTGAACCAAGCTTGTAGCGTGACCGGCGGAAATGCGGCGTACTGCAACAACCATTTGTCGTAAATCGAGCAACAGGCTCCCAGCAGGGTCGCCAGCACCATCCAGGTGACCGAGCGGTTGCGGGTGAACTGGATGCCCTCGCGGCGACCGACAAGCGTGAATCGCCAAAATCCGATCAACACCACGGCGATCCCCAGCCACTGCAGTGGAGCCGGCCGCTCACCAAAAAATAGGATGGCGATCAGAATGGTCCACAACGGGCTGGTCGCGCGAATCGGTGCTCCGATCGACAACGGCAAATGCTTTAATGCCGTAAAGGCAAACGTCCATGACGCGCCCACCAATATACTTTTGGCAGCGATCAACGCGTGACGCTCCCATGACAACGGCTGGACGACAAAGAATTTCCAGCCGATCGAATCGGGATCCCAATGAGACCAAATGATCAGCGGAAGATAGATCAGTGCGCCGATCGAAACGGTCAGCAGCAACACGATCGGCACCGCGTTGCCACGCACCGACCATTTCTTGGCGCCATCATAAAACCCCAACAGGATCGCCGAGACGATGCTCAACAGAATCCAGTTCATTGGCGATGTGCTGTGGATGGAGGTCGAAGTTGGGAGACGGATCCGTCGTGTTGCCAAAAACCAATGCCCACGCGAAAGCGCAACTCCCTTCACGCGTCGGACTGGGACAGCCGTCAATAAAAAACGGCACGGCCAATGATCATTGGCCGTGCCGCTGAAAGGTTTCAACAGTGAAAGGCAAGATGCCTTAGTTAAGCATCTTTTTGACTTCGCCCATCACGGCAGCGACGTCAACTTTTTCGGCTTTGTCGAACGAGTGTGAAGCGATGACTTCACTTTCGTTGGCAACGATGATTGTGACCGCTGCGTCTTTGGCAATTTTGTAGCTGGTGGGGCCGGTGACATTGTCTTGAGCGACAACGACGGGAACGTTTTTAGCGCCCGAGGCTTTGGCGAACTTAGCCGCATTCTCTTTCAGTGCCGACGCGTCTTCACCGATCAAGGTGACAAAACTTTTCAGCTGAGCTTCTTTGTTGGCACCAACGGCCGAATCAAGTTCTTTGACCAATTGGTCCACTTTGCCACCGGTGTCACGGGCAAATACCATCACCATCGGTCGCTTGCCGTACTTGCATCGATAGCACAATTCTTGGCCATTTTCGACGCCATCATCTTCGGCACCGGCAACTTTGGTGACGTAAAAGGCACCGATCGCGTCGCCCGATTTCAGGCATTCGGTGGCGGTATCTGCAGCCGAAACGACCGAACCGAACATCATTCCGAGAACTGCGACCGACATAATCAAACGAGTCATGCGTGGTATCTCCAACATTGTGGAAAGCGAATAGGGGGGGACTTGCACGAGGTCTGATCGACAGACCACTTGGAGGGAATAGGCAAAACGCCCGGGGGCCCGCCAACGTGTGGGGCATTATCGCGGGCGATCAAGCCCGAGGGTAGTCCCACAGGGGAAGCTTTCGCCCTGACAGACCAAAAACCCCCTTTTACGGTAACACCCGTTCAGCCCCGTCCGCGTTCGAGCAAAACAATCATCAGCAATGCCATCAAAGACCGCAGTTCGTCGTCCTCGGGCATGTCGCTGAGCTTGTCCAGCACAAATTTGCCTTCGAAAACAGCCGGTTTCTTGGTCAATCGCAACAATGGCGTGCCATCGGGGCGCGAGACGATGTAGCTGGGGTTCAGCAAATAAACCGCCGCCAAGCCGATCACCGGGATCTCGCCAAGCAAACTTTCCAAAACTTTCTTCATCGGACTTTCTTCGTGGATCTCCATGTCCACCTGGCCGTCCTGCATCACCTGGTAGTGCGCTGCCCACAGCGATCGCATGCCTTTGCGACGCACCGATCCCCACTCGTTTCCCGAGGCATCGGTGAAACTGTAGTTGGCCGAAAAATCGATCACCCGGTCGGCTTCGATGCGGAACATTAATTGTGATTGATTCTGGTCGTTATAGATTTCGACCTTCTCTTTCAACTTAAACATCTTCTGCTTGATGAACATCAAAATATTGCCTGACGCATCGCGGGCAACAATTCGCTGGCCAAACGTCAGCAGTTTGAAACTGAGCTGCAAAGGGTATTGCATCGATCGGAGCTCGTACCGGGAGAGAAGTGAATGCAAAAGTTGTTCGATTTGTTGTAACCGATCAAACACAAAAAAACCGCGTGCAGCTTGAAAGCGGCACGCGGTTTATTGGATTTCAAACAATTTGTCGTCCAAAGACGACAGCTTACTTTTTGTCTGCAGCAGGCGCCGCGGGAGCTTGCTGTTGCTGTGCCAATCCGGGACGGACCCGTTTGTTGATGTCCGTTTCCAACACACCGAAGACGGCTTCGTGACGCGCGATCGACATCTGCAATGCAGCCAACAGACGTTTGGCGGTGAAGAAGTTCACGATGATTCGTTGTTTGACTTCGATCGGATCTTTGGGCACACCGATCGGTTGTGGGTTCAGACCGAAATCGACGATCAACTCTTCCGGTGAACCGGTGACGCGACAAAAGTTCGCGTAGGTTGCCAATGCATTGTCGTCATTGACTTGGACTTGGACCGGTTGTTGTGTCTGAGCTTGTGCGGCCGGAGGTGCTGCAGCGTCAGGTTTCTTGGTTTCATCAGCCATCGAAGGGATTTCTCCACAAGGGGTTAAGGTCGCGATCGAAGCCAAGACGTTTCGGCGAGATCACTAAAAACAGGGAAACGGTACGGCCAATTGGGGATTTCAAGGTTTGCGATGCTGCCGATGGGGAATCGTGAACAGACACAAAATCAGAAAAAAACGAATTGGCAGGGAATTTGGACTCAGGTTTCAATCCAAGCAGCGGAGTGCGTGAAAAGAGGAAAAACAATCGCTGGCGTAGAAGTGCTCCATCGGCCAGACGACACAAGTTGCATGACCGAACTAAAACTCGAAATTGAAGGTTTGTGAAATCACGCGCCATAATCGTTGCCCCAACGATTTGGGGTCGACATGCACTTTGGCGCTGCCTCGATATCCCGGCCGCATCGGCAGATCGGTCGGCAGTACTTTCAGCGGCACGCGAGCTTGATAGGTCACGCTGCGTGGTTTGACCTGGCCGGTGGCCGGATCGATTTCGGTTTGCAGATCGCTGCCGGTTTGACTGGACATCGACGTCGACGTCATCCGCAGCGGTTCGCGAGATTTCTCGCTGATCTCACCCGAGAACGTCTCCAACCGCCGGGAATCCAATTTCATGTCCACGGTTTGGCCCTCGCGGACCAATTGCACGTCGCCCTGATCGATTGCCAGAATCGCCTCGAAATCGTCTTCGTCACCAATTTCGCACAACAGATCCTCGGACGTTAACATCGCGCCACGATTGTAGGTGTCCAGCGGAGAACCGGACCAGGTTGGCAATTGCCCGTCGCCGCTATCGCGATGGGGACGGCGCGGCGGCGGAATCACCACGCCGCTGATGGGCGAAACAATCGTCAGTCGATCGATTTCAATTTGAGTCTTTTTCTTCATCTGGCGGACCGAGTCCAAAATCTCCTGCTGGGTTTCCAACTGCCCGGCCAAACTGCGATCGCCGAACATTCGCTTGCCCAGATTTTCCAGCTGAATGTTCGCCACCGCCTCCTCGATCTTTAGATCCTGCATTCGCATTTCCAGATCAGGATTTTTCAACAATGCGATGGTATCGCCGGCAGCGACCCGCTGGCCCGGCGAGACGGTTTTGATGATCTGGCCGGAACTACCCGCATACACCCGCCCGGCCTCGGTCGGCCGAATTTCAAAGGCGCAATCAACGTGGTGCGGCAGCGGGATGTAGCAGACCGCCGAAGCAACCGCCGCCGCGATGGCCAATGAGATCGCCACATTTAATCGTTTCACTTTTGAAAGTCTCCCAGGAGTTCGACAGAACTTCCATGTTTGAATCACGGGTTGAGCCACCAAGCCCGCAAAACCGACGATCGCGACCATTCGCCCGATCACTTCTAGTCCATAGGGTTCGAGCACTTTGATCACGAACCAGCAAATCGAAAACACAACCACCCAGCGATAGATCACGCTGGCGATCGTGAACATGGCAAACCAAATCCGCCCCCGCGTCGGCAGAAACGGATCGTCTTGCAGTTCCAAACCCAAACATGTTTTTTGAAACCATCGCTTCAGCACTTCGGTGCTCTTTTGTCGAAGATTGGGGATCTCCAACATGTCCATCAAAATGTAGTAACCGTCGAAACGCAGCAGCGGGTTCCCGTTGACCAACACGGTGCTGACGACGTTCAAAAACATCATGTTCAAACACAAATCGTTCAGCGTCGTCCCGGATTCGGTAAAGAACCAAACGAACGCTGCTAACGACGCCAAAATCATTTCCACATAGATCCCGCCGGCGCCGATCCAAACGCGTTTCCACTTGTTGGGCAACATCCAAGAATCGGACACGTTGCAATACAAGCAGGGAGTGAACACCAACAACATGAATCCGATTTCGTGGCATTCGCCGCCGAATTTCTTGCAACTCAATCCGTGTCCGAATTCATGCAGCACTTTGACGATGCCCATCGTCGCAGCCAAAATAATCCAGCGGTCGGCAGCAAAAAACTGCTGGAACGTTGGCAATCTTGCATAAACGGTTTCGTACTGCGTCGCCAACAACATTGACGCACAGATCATCAACCCGATGAAAAACAGCAATGCCGGGACGGTGAACACCCACCCCAACCATGGCAAGATCGCATTCAGGATTCGCTCGGGATCAAAGCCACGAAATCGCAATGCAAAGACGTTGGTGAATTTCCCCATCGTCTCTTTGTTCTTTTTCTTGCGACCGCGATGCCGCAATGCCTTGCCTTGACCCGGCGAATTACTGATCACCAATCCGCTGCGGTGCAGCATGCCGATGAACTGCTGCAAGTCGCCGAAGGTGATCTTTTGCGGCGCGAAACGTTGTTCGAAACCGTCTTTGATCTGTTGCAAACTGACATGCCCGTCCAGCATGTTCAGAATGAAATACTCCTCGTCATGAAAACGAAAGTATTGCAGCCCCACCGGTTCTTTGATCACCCAATACCCGGTCCCTTGATAGCGGTGTCGACTGGACACCAAATCAGGACGCTTGCGCACGGTGAGTGCACGAGACGAACTGCTAACAAGGGATTCGGCAAGAGTAGCCATAGGGTTTCAAAAATCTCAGAACCGGCGAATCGACGTTCGTAGAACCACAGGGAGGCGTGTTAAAAAAGGTTACGGCGTCGAGGGACTGATCTGCAACGTCGCGGCCATCCCGGGCATGATCAGCCAACCGTCTCCGACACGTTCGTTCACAACTCGAACCCAGATACGATGCCGTTGCTTGAGGTCAAGTTCCGTGCTGACGTAATCAATCACGCCATTAAATCGTTTTGTCACCGGTCGAGTACTCGAACCACCGACGGTGACCAGGACTTCCACCGGAGCACCTCTGCTGACCTGGCCGGCATAGTTAAGAGCGTCGATGAACCCTTCGACCCGCACTTCATCCATCTGCACGAGTTCCACGATCGGGCTGCCCGGTTGCACCCATTCACCCAACTGGGCGACCCGTTTTTCGACGAAGGCATCAAAATCCGCCCGAATGGTGCGCATCTCGATGTCGGTTTCCGCCAATTCACTGCCGATCTGTTTGCCTAAATACTCGGCCATCGCGGTGTCTTCATTCAATTCGGCCAACGTGATTCGCAATTTCGCGCGATCCGCTTCGGCCTGCTTCTTGCGCATCTCCCAATAGGGTGCGGCGCCTTTTTCATACAACTCGTCGTACGTCTTGGCCTCCGCCGCTGCGATCTCCTCGCTAGCGATTGCGTCCCGTTTATTGACGTCGTTTTGGGCGTTCAGCTTGGCGACCAACTCTTCGGCCTTTTTCATCCGCAGTGCCAATCGAGCCTGCTTGGCATCGACCACGGCGATGACATCGCCCTTTTTGATCGTCATGCCCTCTTCGACTTTTAACTCGGTCAGTTTGCCTTGAGATTCCGATGGCACCTGAGTCTTGTTGATGTAACGCACCATACAGCCCTCCACCAATACCCCGTCCTGGTTGCTGGTGGTCGATGGCAATGTCGACAGCGATGGCGACGCACCGGTCTGTGCCACTGCGGGCGCGACTTCAACGGCCAGAGCGAGCAACAGCCCGACACAACTGCCGATCAGAAATGCATTTTGTTTAAACATCTGACGATTCGTTGATTAAAAGAAGAACTTGCAAAGCCATTCGTAGATTTCATGGAAGAACACAAAGCCGCTCGAAGCCCGTCCACAATGGACTTTGGCAATCACCGAAGCCCCCGGACTGGGCGATAATTCGAGGAGCGGTTTCTGATCCGGCAGCGCTTCCATTTCGATCACTGCCCCATGTTCATCGTGCGTTTCGGCGCGATGTGAAATGTTGGCAATCGGCAACGTCGCATCCAACGAGTCCATTGTCGGATCGGTGGCCAAGATATAGGTCACTGTCAAATCCGACGCCTCACCGACCTTTTTCAAATACGTGTCCAAGTGACCCTCACGCTTCTCGGGCAACTCCAACTTCAGCGAGTACGGCTTGGACAGGTCAGCAACCTCCATCAACACCTGACCGGTCATGATCGGTCGGCTACGTAGTGTTTCCTCGACGTCCCAGGTCGTGACCACGCCATCAATCGGCGATCGAATGGTCAGCTGTGCCTCACGCGCTTTTTGCAGCTCGAGCTTTTTCTTTAACGAAACAAGCTTGGTCTCCAACTCGAACTCCTGCCCCTGCAGCGCCCGCATGTCGGCCGGCTCAAGCTGACCGAACTGCTGACCTTTGACTTTTCGTAGCTCGGCCAACGTGGTCTGCAACTGGCCCTGAAGCTCTTCCAATTGAATGTCGATCTGTGGATTGCGCAGTCGCACCAGCGGTTGGTCTTGAGTGACTTTGCTGTTTCGTTGGACCAATACCTCGATCACTTCGCCATCGATCGCGGCAAACACCTGACGACGAATCGTGGGTTCCAGGGTTCCTTCGGCTGACAGATTGAAATCCTTTTGAACCAGTGTCAGCCCGACCACTGCGGCGGCAATCAAGGCGACGATGCCCAGGGTCTTGGGTAGTGTTCGCGCCCGCAAAATCCAGGTCGCACGGCCCAATGCTCGCCAGAGAGGCATCAAGAACAAATTGCTATGCGCCTGCGAATTGGCAATCGCTCGTGCTCCGTGCTCGTAAACCAAATCGCATCGTTGGCGAAAAATGGCCTGTGGGATATCGGTTTCGATCTGCTCGACGATCAAAGCGCCGATGACTTCCCCGCGGTGCGCGTCGTCACGATCGATCTCGCCCGCCGCTCCACTTTCCTCTTCCGCACCTAACTTGCGCTGCGGACCACGCAGCGGCAGCACGGCAATGTTTCGTCCATACGACTGGTCGACGTAATCCTCCAACGCCTCTTCGATCTGAGGCGGCAAATCCTCCGTCGCCCCGTCGTGATACAACGGTTCGCCAGCCGCACACACACGTGTCGCCAGTTTGTTCAGCGCCGAAACAATATTGGAACGGTTTTCGATGGTGTCTTGACCGCTGATCGCTTCGACCACGCACTTGCGGCCCTTTTTGATCGCCACGCTCACGCGATCACAGCCGATCAAGCGACGCCCCTCGTTGGCGATGACAAAGGCGGTCTCTTTTAGATCCAGTGATTCGTGCGCCGCACGTGCGAAGGAGTCGGCCTGTTGCCACAGCGTTTGCCGATCACCCAACGAACGTAGTTTTTGACTGCGCAGCCACTCCGCCGCCAGCGAACACATCTGTTCCAAAAACCGCAGGTAGCCACGCTGCGTTTCCGGAGCCGTGTCAGGCCGCTGAAAGACTTCGATCAAGCCGTCGCTGTGCCCGTCATGGGCCAGCGCCCCTAAGACCAATAGATAACGGGTCGGGTTGCCCTCGGCATCGCCATCGGTGGTGCCACTGTAAGGCGGAACCAACAAGGATTGGCCCGCATTGGCCGCGCGGCTGATCAGCCGCGAGTGACGGACCGCATCATCGCTGTCGGGCGACAAGATCGACGGCTCGGCATTGATCTGGTATTGCAGCTTCAGTTGCTTGTCGTCGTCCAACAGCCAGATCGCTCCACCGGCAGCGGCCAACGCTGTGATCACCCGGCCCAGCAATTCCGGATAGAACTCTTCAGCGGTCGCTCCACTCTTGGCGAGCGCCGCAATCTCATTGACCAAGCCTCGAATCTGAGCCTTGGTTTCTTCGACGGTTTGTTGATTGACCGACATAGATCAGAAGGGGAACGGCGGTAAGGAACAGACAAAACGCAGGTTGTCTGGGGACAGTACTGAAATCGAAGCCCTGTTTCCACGTCGACCTTGACATCATGCATCGGTTTCGGCGATTCGACTCGACAGTTTATACAGTTTGTATATGATTGTCTACACAAATGGATCAACGACCTTCCCAGCCGACCGACGACGATGCCACCGGGGACACACCCGCTGTGGGGAAAACCCCTGTTTCGCCGTCTTTGCCAGCAAATCCAGCTGGACAATCTCCGCCTGACGAGGCCTCTACCAAGGCGATACTGGGTGATCTAAACCGCAGTCTGAACCGGCTGCAGCGCGAAATCCGCTTGGCGATCCAAGCCGAACTGGGGCAAATGGCGGGGCGTTCACTGGGATCACTAGAGGCCAATCGCGAGTTGGCCCACTCGATCCAGACGATGCTGGACAGTCATGGTTTGCGTGTCCGTTGCAATCAGTGCGACCAGCCGGCGATCTTGCGAGTCTCGCCGCGGTCGGGCGCGACAGCGGGGGTGTTTGTGTTTGACCACACGATTGACGGGCGTCGGACGTTCCACGGCGGGCGGATCGCGTTGCCGGAAATCCGCTTGGTTGCGAAACCGGCTCGCCAACCACGTGGCAAAAACAACAGTTCGGCAGCAACTGAACGAACACCGAACAAGAAGAAAACGGGGTAGGATGCTGTCGGGCTGGGGTTTACTAACGTGGGTTTGTTATCATTCCCGCATGAACCAAACCAATCCCACCTTACCGTCGGCCGACGCGGCAGCCGCAATGCTGAGCGCGGCGATCGGCCAAATCCGTTTCGCCCGCGACTACACCCTGCAGTTACTCGACGCCACGCCGACTGAGCACTGGTACACGATTCCAGCCGGTTTGCCATCGAACTTGGCTTGGCAGGTCGGACACCTGACGGTCAGCCAATACGGATTGCTGATGTTTCGTCTGCGCGGCCGCCAACCGGAGGATCTGGAGTTGATTCCCGGCAAGTTCCGCAAAGCCTATGGACGGAGCTCGATTCCCAATGCCGATCCAGCAGGCCAACCCACACCGGAAGCCCTGAAAGAGCGGCTCAACCGAGTCTTTGAATCGAGCCTCGAAGAACTCGATCGCGTCAGTATCGAAACGCTGTTTGAGGCGGTCGACATGCCCTACGCGGTGTACCCGATCAAATTGGGCGCCGTCCTGTTTTGTCCGCTACACGAACACATTCACGCCGGGCAAATCGGACTGCTTCGCCGCGCCCTGGGGCTGGACCCGGTCCGCTAGCCCGGCAGCGCCAGCGTGCAAAACAATACCGTTGGCTCCTGACCAGACGCGTTCGTTTTGGAACTGCGTTTTTGCATGACGGCATTGGTTGTTGGTAACCCGAAGCGTCAGCGAGGGATCCCGTTGACACCCTGAATCCCTCGCTGACGCGTATTGAAGTTGCGCTTATGCAATTCACTCTCCCGCTTGGAGGTCGTGCAGCTTTGCTCACGGTTCAACAAGGTGGGGGTTTGCAGGGTGAGGTTGAACAATCGCCTCACGTCTTGAGCTAGCACGAGCAGGCCTGTCTCCGCAGCGGCACGCCAGCGGCCGCAACCGTGGAAAACCATGTGGCGAAGTTTTTGACTCTGGTTGCGGTCTCATTACGCCAACGGCGTTCGACAGCTTAGCCTAGGGTCAGG
>NZ_JAMYFE010000008.1 GCF_024129865.1 Stieleria tagensis
GCGGGAGAGTACAGAGATCGAAGCGGCAAATCGCTGAGTCGTTTGGGTTGAAGAGGCTGTTTAGCGCAACTTCAAAACTGACGCGTCGGGTTTTGGGACAAACCAATGTCTCACGCAGTCACGCGACGTGAAAACACGTCTGGATGCTTTAGCGAGGCATGTCTCGATAGGGCCAATCGGGGCTGCCGCTCGGATCGTTGCGATGCGGCGACTTGCCCAATCCGAAATCACTGGGCTGAAGATTGAGCGTTTTGTAGTACCCTTTCTCGCGGACAAATCCGAAGAAGGTCGGATAGAACGGATCAACAAACGAGACATCGGCTTTGGCCGGAACCGCTTTTCCTTGCAAGTGATAAACCGCGTTCACAATCATTCGTCGCAAGTCTTCGTTGACAAAATCGACACTCGATCCGGCCGTCGTGCAAAACGACTGGCCGTTGGTTCCTGCGGGCGACTGGTAGGGATGCAACCAAACAAACGGTTGCATCGGATCATTCAATTCTCCGGCAACATTTGGCGATTCGGGATCAAGAGATTCCGTCACCGCGGCGCGCATCAACACGGTGTCCTGGTCGGTCAAGTGTTTGACACCGTAGACGTCGGTGGGAACGAATACATTGGTTACGGAATTTAGAATGGGGTGATCTTGTTGGCCATCGACCACCACGCCGCGTGCCCCCTGCACCTTGTGTTTGCCATGGTGATTGACCCATTCTTCGCCCAAGATTTTCAACCCAAATTTCCCAAAGGGTAGGTCGTCGCCGAACATGCCGTCGCCGGTGAACGAATGGGTGGAGGTGCGTATTCCGATCAGCGGCTTGCCGGCATTGATGAAACCGGTGACATGAACCGCTTGCGTTTCATCGGGTCGGCGAAACCGAGTTCCGATGATCATCAAGTCCGCGTCATCAAGTGCCTGCCAGCCACGAATCCCGGACTGGTTATTGGGGTCGATGTAGCTGCCGTCGTCTGACAAAGCAAACAACACGGTGCAATCAAATCCGTGTCGCACGCTCAAGATTTTCGCCAACATCGGCATGGTTTCTTCGCTGCGATACTCTTCGTCACCGGCGACCAATACCACCTTTCCCTTGGACTCTCCGGTCGCAGGAAAGTGTAGCGATTCGGCATCGGCCGCCGTCGTTTGGCGGGCGACCAAGGCAAACAGGGTTAGAAGCAAAGTGTATGTGATGCGATGGATCATGGTTTCAACTCGATGAAGAATGCGGTGCCGTCGCAACGGCACCAAGACGATTAAAAGATCGAATGGACAGCTACCGACGGATATCAGATCGTTTGCAGCAAACGGACCCAACGCAGCAGATCGGAAGGTTCAATTTTACCCCCCAGACTGATTGGATAGCCCGCCGATTTCAGTGGCGCCAACCAAGTCGGTCCGTCATCCAACGACTCAATCGGCAACAAAATTTCCAAGGACCGATCGGGTTCGTTTTCTCGTAGCCGCACGGCCGGCGGTTTGGTCTTGGCTGAGACGGCGATGCCAGAAAAATTCTTGCGGTCCGAAAGCGCAATCGCAACCACCATCGAATCGGCGGCCGATGCCGAGGCATCATCCAGTGCACCACCGGCGGCGACCGCTGTCACGGCAATGGGAACACGCTGGGACATCAGCGTCGCCATCCGCGAAACCACATCGATTTCGTTTTGTTGCCAACGCGAATCCTCTTCGCTGCACACCGCACAGACAACCACTCCGTGACGGCTGGCAACTTCCTGCCATGTTTTCAACGCCTGTTCCGGGTCGCGTTGGTCCGGCGGCAATAGCAACATCAACATTGCCAATCCCGGTCGGCTGTCGGTTTGATCTGGTTTAGGCGCAACGTAAGCGGCCAGATTGCCAACATCAGGTAAGCGCAGCTTCAACACATCCCATTGGTCTTCGGTGGTCTGATCAGCCCACTGCTTGATGGTCTCGGGCAACGCCGGACCGGCGACCGACGTCGGCGTGAGTTTCACCTGTTCGGTCTGCCCCTGTCGCTTGATCGTGACGGTGAGCTCTGCATCGGGCACCGCGGTGATCATCAATCGACTGAGCGTCGCCAGATCGGTGATCTCGGTTTGATTGATTTTCTGGATCTCGTCCTCGGGCTGCAGTTTGTCGACAGCGGCGGTTCCAGGCACCACGCCGCGGACGACCACAGGAACCGTCGTGGCATCGTCTGCTTCATCATCCGATTGCTCTGCTGCTGGGGCATCCTGAGCAACCCAAACCCCTAACCGTTGTGGTTGCAGCGGGGGAATGGTTTCCGCCAGCGTGACCGAGACGTTGCGTCGTTGGCTGTCACGTTCCAATTCTAATTCGATCGTCTCTCCGGCGTCATAAGGCCCCAGTGCCTGTTTGATTTCTTGAAACATTGTCACCGGTTGGCCGGCCACCGACTTCACCGTGTCGCCCGGTTGAATGCCAGCCTGTTCGGCGGGGGAGCGGGAACGAACCGCCGCCAGTTCGGTGTCCGCGGCGTAAGGGTCCTTCGACTTGGGAACGATCCCGATCAACCCTTTGCGGATATCGGTCCCCTCACGCAGCCGCTGTAGCTTGGTTTGCAGGACGGGTGTGGGGACCGCAAAGGCGATTCCCGAGTCGTACCAACTGGTATCGTCGGGCGCACCGCCGTCGGCAACGGCCGGCACCAGAATTCCGATCGCATTGCCGTACAGATCGATCAAGGGGCCACCATAAAAGGAAGGTGAAACGCGAGCATCGCTCTGCAGCATCGTGCCTTCTAGTCGGCCGGTTGCGCTTAAGATGCCACTGCTGACCATCGGCGATCGGTCACTGCCATAGCGTCCCACCGCGACCACGGTTGCACCAACGGGCGTTTGGACCGATTCGGGCAAGGTCAACGGAATCAATGAATGATCCGTTTCAATGCGCAACATCACCAGCCCACGGTGATGATCGCGGGCGACGACTTTGGCAGCCAATCGAGTTTCATCCGCCAACACCACCAAAATGCTTGCTGCGGGACGTCGCACCACAATGTCCGACGCGATCACGTAGCCATCGGCATCGACAATCACGCCACAGGACGAAGCATCTCGTGCGACTTCGCTGCGTTGTTGGCCACGGGCGGCCGACTGTGAAACCCCGACCACTTCGATCGAAACCACCGATGGCAACACTCGCTGGGCGGCAGTGCGAACGGCTTCCGCCAGGGCGCTGCGATAGGGCACGGTTTCCGACTGGGCCAGCGCCCGACCGGCCGGTGACAGCGTCCCCACGGTCATCAACGTCCACAGGATCGCTCTGAAAAAAAACTTCGCCACGCGACGGTACTCCTAGGGTTCCAAGCGAATCGGCAGGATTTCGCTCTCGCGTTGAATGGTGATCGAAACGGCATCGCGACGATCGATTCGACGCAGCAAATCCGTCAGCATTTTTTGGTCCGCGACGCGTTGCCCCTCAACCAACAAAATCAAATCGTCAGGACGCAGGTCTGCTCTGGCCGCCGGCCGACCTGGTGGCACTGCGTCCACATAGGCCGGCGTTGATTCCAAAACATCTGGCACCAACACCAGCCCCAGCGTCGTAAGGTTGTGTGACTGGTCACGCTTGAGCAACGGATTCTCTTCTTTGGCGGCCGTGGTGGCACGACCGGCGATGATGTCGCCGATCGCGACCCGCAGGGCATCAATCGGCAAAGCATAATTCAGCCACACGCCGGTGCCGCTATCGCGCAGTTCCTTTCCTAGCATGCCAACCAATCGACCTTGGGAATCCGCCACCGCACCGCCGGCGGCGCCAGGATTGTTGGCGATCAAATCCAAAATCAAAACTTTGCCTCGGTAGGGCGTCCTGAACGTGCCCCGCCGAGCGTCCAGGTTGGTCACACCGGCAATCATCCCTTGCATCACACTGGCCGGTTCATTTCCAGTTGCAATTCCAAACAGATTGCTGACCGCCAACACCGGATCGCCCCATTGCGCATCAAGCTGTTTGGCGACCTCGAAATAGGGCAGGTCCGAGGCATCGATTTTCAGCACGGCTAATTCCAACGATGGTTCGATGCCGATGATCTTGGATTCAAATCGCCGGCCATCATCGAGCACCACGATCGGTTCGACATCCAACACGTAACTCCACGCCGTTGCCACATGGCCTTCTGGTGAAACTAGAAATCCACTCTGGTAGGGCTCCAATCCTTGCATGCCACCGGCGCCATAGATTTTCACCACCCGTTGTTGGATGTCATGGGCGCCGGGCGCGGCCGAACGACCTGGTGGCCGCTTTGATGACGACTGATCCGTCGACGACTGGGCCACCACCGACTGAGTTAGCAAACCGGCTGTCACCAGCACACAACCTAACTGAAAAGTGGCGGTTTGCATTGCATTGCCACATTGATGCGAAAGCAATTGGATTCGTCTGAACGGGTTCACTCGGCTGACTCCTTGCGTTCCCAGTTCGTGACATCGAACTGGACCAATGTGTCGATTCCATAACGCAGTTCCATGCCAGCGATTTTGCCATCCTGGTGCCGAATCCAAAGCTCGGCGGGATCCGAATCACGATCGGCAACGACTTCGATACATTCCAGCAGTCCCGTGTCGGGATGCATCAACCAGCGAACTTCCATGCCACCGTACAGCGCGACCATGCAGTCACGCAGCGGGCGTTGGCCTCCCAGTGGCATCGTTCCTTGATAGTAGGATTCGCCAAACTGTTTTGGCCCCCGTTCCAACATCGTTCGCCATGCATCAAGCGCCGGCACAATGCCAAGGATCGAATCCGAATCAACCGCTTCGAACAGTTCGCCGCGGCCGCTTGCCTGTAGTGACGTTTCGCCGATCACCATCGCGTACTGATCGTCGGCGACCCGCACCTCAAGCTCGGTTCCTTCGGCGGTTTTGCCGGTGATGACCCACTGTGCCGTCTCGTCGGCTGCTCCACCGGGAAACTGCCCGCGCAGTGAATCAATGAAGCGGTCCTGCTGGCGCAAGTTGAAGAAGTAATTTGCGTACCCGCGCCGCTCGACAAACATGTCCGCAACGACTTTGGGGATCGCTTGTGCGGCCGGTCCGTGCGGCGAGGGTCCGTGCGGCGAGGGTCCGTGCGGTGATTTGTCGGGATGCGGTGGCGTCTCTGGCTGGTCTGGCTGCAGCGGTTCGCCTGGACCACCTTCCTTGGGCGATTCATCTCCCTCTGAATCCTCCTCCGGCTCATCGGGCACCGGCGGGGGCGGTGGCAATGCCGACGACATCTTCGCCAGCAATTCATCCTGCCCATGCACGCTGTTCAAACGGATCTGCACGCGAGTTGTTTTGCCTCGATCACGAAACATCACGTCAACACGCCAACCGCTGGGAAGCGTCCCCAGTACATTTTGAACATCATTGGCCGTGGTCACCGGCCGGCCGTCGATTTCCAGAATTTCGGCGTTGTAGCGCAGGCCGCGTCGATAGGCGTCACTGGATTCCAAAATATTACTGACCACGGCCCCGCCGTCTGGATCAGTCGCCACGGTGGCCCCCAACGTCGCGTGGTCGACGATTCGGCCACTACGCAGGTAGCCTAAAAAGTTCTTGGCTTGATTGATTGAAATCGCGTATCCGACGCCAACATTCACGCGGCCCCGTTTTTCAAACGAACAGCGTCCGACGATCCCCAGCAGTTCCCCGTCGGCGTTGTAGATCGGCCCGCCGGAGTTACCGGGATTGATGGACGCATCGGTTTGCAAGCAGTCGGCATACTCCAGCAAGGTGCCCGATGGGTATTGGTACCGACCGACCCCGCTGAGGATTCCCCAGGTCACCGTCGGTTGTAGATTGGTCGCCAATAGAAACGGATTGCCAATCACCATGCACCAGTCGCCGGGACGAGCTCGCAAACTATCCGCGAACGTTGCAAATGGAAAATCATCTCGGCCGAGCAAGCGGATCATGGCCAGGTCACCGACCGGATCCAATCCGACCAGGACGGCATCATAGACCCGACCGTCGCTCAGGCCACAACGCATGAAACTGCCGGCCGGGCTGGTCACGTGAAAATTGGTCAGCGCGTATCCGTCGGGAGAAATCAGCACGCCACTGCCGCCGCCACCGCCGCCGGGAACGAACACACTAACCGCACTGGGGCGCGCACGATCGATCGCAGCGACTCGGGCCTGTTCGGCCAATTGCAACATCGGATCCAACTGAATCGGATCAGCGGCAACGACGGATCGACAACAGACCAGCGATAGCCCGCCGACCGAAAGTAGCGATAGCCCGCTAAAAACGATCCGCGACAGACATGATTTCAGGCTCACTTGATCAACCTTGGTTTCGAGAATCGGACCTGGTCACCGACATCACCATCGTCACCGGGCAAGACTTCCAGACGGACGCGGCGGGCATTGGCAACAGGAATACGGAATCCCATCGGCGTCGAATCAGCAAGCGTCTGTTCCCACTGGACCTGGTCATCGACCAGGATCTTGATCAACACGGCTCCACCCACGTCCACTCCTTGGTCGCGTCCCACACTGCCGGCCAGCGTCTCGAACCCGGCGCCGACACGATACTCCACCGACCCACCGGCGGATGTCACCAGGTCTTCGCCGTCGGCATGCGGCCCGAACCAATCGGCGATCAGCTTGGTCGGCACCTTGGTGCTCAAGTAAGGCGTCATCTCCGATTCGGCCGGCGACTCTGACGAGAGCATCACGCGACCACCGGCCCAAGTGATCGATCGGATTTGATCCATTTTGATCTGATGCGTGACCTGGCCGGGCAACCGAATTTCGATCGCTTCGACAGACTCACTGGGTTCCAATCGCGATGACAAAAACACCGAACCATAAATGTCCGTGACCTTGACCGGCGGCGAAGTGTTGGCGGCGGCCGTGGAGCGAAACACGACACCTTCCAAACGCGCCAACGGGGCTTCGATTTTGTCTCCGTCCAATTCAAACAACAGTTTGTCATTGTCCAATCCGACAACCACACCTCCAATCGGATCCAATTGGTCGTTGTCGCGGCGGATCACCATCACATCGTTGCGATGATCTTTTTCGACCAAACCCAACCACTGCGGATCGGTTGCCGCCGTCCCGGGTCGAAATCGAATCGATCGGACTTGATCAACCGGCATCGCGATCACAGACTGCCGCCGCGGTTCGATTTGAATCGTCCCCTCGTCCCAACTCAGTTGCTGTGCGGCGATCGACGACCCGTTCGACAGAGCGACGTGTATCACCGGGCCGCCATTCGATTCGGCGGTGGCGACCGGTCGCAGCGACAACAGGTTGTCGATCGCGACTTGCTGTGGCGTTGAATCGGATTCAATTTCAATCGCCTGGTCGGTCACCCCCACCCAATTCCCTTCGATTTGTTGACCGGAAACGGTTTGGACCTTTACCACCACCGATCCGGCGGGAGCCGCGGCAAAGACACCGGCGAGCACAATCGACCAGAGGGTGGCGAACAACGGATGAACGATCATGCGGAACTGTTAGACCCAGGGTGCAACGGACAGGTAGTTGGAAACACGTCAGTCCAGACGGTTCCATCGCTACAGTTTATCACACCTCCGCCGACAAGCGGATCACCTGGACGATCCGATTGGTCCGCCGGGACAAAGCCCCCGTTGGTGGCGCACAAAAAAAGTGCCGCCAATCGCTTGGCGACACTTTCATTGCACGGTATTTCCATGGCGCTGTCAATTTTTCGCAGCCACAGGCGGCGAATCGGTCACCCCAATTACGGGGTTTCCTCGACAGGGGTTTCGCCAACGGGGGTTTCCGAGACGGCGGTCGTGTTTCCAGTGGTGTTGCTGCTTTCCGTCGCACTGGTTTCGCTTACCGATTCGGTTTCAACCGGCGCCGGCGGCTTGGGGGGTTCACATCCCAGTGAAACGACCATCAAACCGGCTGCGATCGTACCAACTGCAAATTTTGAAACTGATTTCATTTTGATTTCTCCACACGGATTCCGAGTTAAGGCGGGGCCTTGCAAACCAAACCATCCATTGCGATGGCGGCTGCGAGACGGATCGATTCAGTCAAGAGACAGATTCGATTGAGGGACTCCATTCTTTGCTGACAAAGCAAAGAACGCTATCCCTGAAGAGGGCAGAATTCGGTTGCGAGATGGGAATGGCGTCAAATTAACCATCGGCGACGCAATAATCGGTACGAACAGACCGTCTGAATGCGATTTCAGTCGAACTCCCGGGCACTGCACTCATACCACCGTGGAAGATTCGCCGATCTTTTGCATCAGGCGTTCGAGACCGTCGATGCCAAACATTACGTCGTGTCACTCCCGCTGCGAGCTTTCAATTCGGAAGAAATCGAGCATCCGCCCCTCCGCGAGCCCCCTCTAAGCTAGACGGTCTCGTTCGTCCACGAACCTTTTGGAATACCCATGAATTCGAACCTGACCAACTGGCTGCTCGGACTCGCTTTTGCAGCCCTGAGCTCGGCCCTGCTGTGCGGATCAGCCGCGGCACAGTTTCCGTTCGAAGACTTTGAGGAACCCGATCCGTTCGCCGCGAAACCGCAAGCCGAACCAGTGGATCCCTTTGCCGGCCCGCGTTTGAATGACTCACTTTCGAGCTCCTCTGACTACGCTGCCAGCAAACCGACGGTCGCCGAATTACGTATGGCACGGGCTCAGTACCGATCTCAACAACGAACCGAGCGTTTGGAACGAAACCTGTGGGCCGGCTACGAACCGCTACGTCCGAATTGGAATCCGATTCCGATGATGAGCAGCCGCTATCCCTATCGCGCCACCCGCTACGTCCCGGTTTACGTTTACCCACGTTGATCTGGTCGCCGCCGAAAGATCGCCACTGAATCGCCCAGGCAGCTTCTGCCTGGGCTTTTTTTGTAGGCCAGGTGCAACCCGGCGATTCGTGACTTGCGCCAGGTTGCACCGGGCCTATTGATCGGAGTTGAACGGTTGTGCGGCATGGTGTGGTCCGGGAACCACTGGCACTTCTAGCGACAGCGACATCCACACCGTGTACTGCAACCGCATCCGCCTAAACGCCTCTCATCGGCGGCTTTACGGGATGCCGATATCCCCAGTGTCGGGAGGAACCGAAACCGGTTTCGTCTCGATCCTTTTCTAATACGTGAACTCCGTCGAATCCTGGGCCGCTGACGAATATGGACAAAGAGATAAACGTGTTGGCCTTGGTCAAAGGCGAAGAGAAATTCATTTTCCTATTCGATGACGCCAATCGCGACCAAACACTCCGCCAACTCGCTCGCTACGCAGCCAATCCGGAACTCGACTTTTCCTGGTACGACGCCGCCATGCTCAGTCGCAAGATCCGCGACGCTGTACCAGTTGATGACGATGTCTTGATCGATAGCGAATTGGACAACTTATCGCTCGAGGACTTTCATTGAGCAGCATGAACTCTGCGATCGCCCAATTCCTGCGGTACATGGTGACCGAGCGCAATGCATCGGAATTGACAATTAAATCGTATCGCGAAGACCTGTTTAGCTTCGTCGATTGGTTGCAAACAACGCGTGGCAGCGTGCCTCAGCCCGACACGCTGTCGCCCCAGGATCTACGTGCCTTTCAAGCGGCATTGCAGGCTGCCGATTACGCCCGCACCAGCATCGCACGGAAATTGGCGGCGCTGCGTAGTTTCTATAAATTTGCGATGCGCGAAGGCATTGCGACCAGCAATCCGGCCAAACCGCTGCGGAATCCTCGCCGCCAACGCACGCTACCACACGTGCTAAGTGACACCGAGATCGGCAGCCTATTGATTGCCCCCCCGGGCGATAAAGTCGACGGGCTGCGCGACCGTGCAATCTTGGAAACCATGTACTCGGCCGGGCTGCGTGTCAGCGAACTGGTGGGCCTACAGGATGGTGACATCGACGCCGACCAACAGATCGTGCGGGTCCGCGGCAAAGGCCGAAAGGAACGCATCAGCCCGCTCGGTTCGTTTGCCGTCAAAGCGATCGCGGCCTACGCCACCCGGCGGCAGCGAAGTGACAAATCCAATGCAATGGGGCGCCAGGCACCGGTGTTCGTCAACCGCTTTGGCAATCAACTGACCACACGCAGCATCGGCCGAATGCTGGAAAAACACCTGGCAGTCGCAGGGCTCGATGCCCGCACCAGCCCCCACACGCTGCGGCATTCGTTCGCAACGCATCTATTGGACCGCGGTGCGGATATCCGCAGCGTGCAAGAACTGCTCGGTCACAAAAGTCTAGCCACGACACAGATCTACACGCACGTCAGCGCCGCCAGCTTGCGCCAAGTCTACGAACGAGCGCACCCGCGCGCCAATTGAATCGCATTGCGTTCTAGCGCATCAGGCATTGGTTCTTGGTTACCCGACCTGTCAAGCAGTCTCCACAGCGGCACGCGCAGGTGCCACAACCGGGGAAAACCGTGTGGCAAAGCTCTTGATTCTGGTTACCGTCGCTTTCCGCCAACGGCGTAAAGATGGGATTGGGTGCAGGCGATTCTCCCAATGGGTGGCACCCGAAGCTGCACGGCCTTGGGGGGCAGACGAGTGAATTGCAAAAGCACTGGCTTCAAAACTCACGCGTCGGGTTGTGAGGACAATCGCAACCTCACACGTTGCGTCAACCGCAGCGCAGGACAGGAGCCGTCGGCTAGCCGCCAGGAAATCCGGGTCCAAGTGCATGGTTTGTAAGCGATCAAGGCACGAGGAACGGGCAGAACGTGTACCGCTGTGCGCAAATCGTGTGCGCATTTCGTAGCGCCGGACACGAGCAACCGCAAGTTTCCAAAAAAGTTACGGAGTTCTTTTCGTTTCCGATGAAGTTTCCGATTCCCTTTAAGGTCGCTTAGAACGAAATCGCCAACCTTCAGTCCAATTCGACCAGGGGCTTTCGACCGCACCACCTGACGCGGGCCAACATTGGCCCGCTGCATGCAAACGAGGACGTTTCGAAGACGCGAGCTCATGTGAGCCCCCCGCGAACGAACTTCCGAATTCAGCATTACAGGTTTAAGAATCGAAATGAAACGTTACACGCAACGTCGCCCGCAGCCGTTGCCACGGCTTGCTTTTACTTTGGTCGAACTGCTTGTCGTGATTGCGATCATCGGCATCATGGTCGGCTTGTTGTTACCGGCCGTGCAGTCGGCCCGCGAAGCAGCCCGTCGTATGCAGTGCTCCAATAACTTGAAGCAGATCGGTCTTGCGATCCACAACTACCACGACACGTTCCGCCAGATTCCGGCAAACCAAGGCTTTAGTCACACCCACGACGGTAGCGAACCTTGGGTTTCGGGCCCCTCGTGGCTGACCGTGATTTTGCCCCAGCTGGAACAGGGAGCAGCTTTTGACCAGATGGTGTTCGAAGGCACCGATTTTGCCGACAACACGACCGTTCCCAACCGCAACTGGGAAGTGATGTCGAAACTTGTCGTGCCAACGTACAGTTGCCCTTCCAGTGCGCTGGAAGAGCAACGTTATCAAAAAGCCAGCGCCGCGACGGTGGCACTCGGTGCTCCGGAAGAGTATCCGATTCAAATTCCGGACTATGTTGCCGGTGTCGGCTACTACAACCCGCCAGGGCAAAACACGTTCTCCTGGGATCGCTACTATGCCGACCGGGCGACTTGGTCATGGGGATGGTTGCAGGACGACGGATTCCTGTCGATCATCAACAACAAGTTCAAGAAACGCCGCTTTGCCAGCGTCCTGGATGGTCTTAGCAACACCCTAGCGGTCGGCGAACACGGATCGTTCCTCTACCACTTTGATGGCACACAAGAAGACTCACGCCCCGGTCGCGGCCCCGGCGGTGCTTGGGCGGCTCGCCCGAGTTACTACGAGTGGGGTGCGTACTACGGCATGACGGCCAACGTCACCGTCCCTCGCTATCCCAACAACAGCCTGTTCTCAGGCAACTGGACGCAAAACATGGAACACACGTTACACAACGGGTTCCGTTCTCAGCACGTCGGCGGCGTGCAGTTTGTGATGGGTGATGGATCGGTTCGATTCATCACCGACAGTATCGATTTTGACAATGTCTTTACCGCGCTCAATGGCCGAGCAGACCACTACGTATTCGAACAGGAGCTGTAACATGAAGTTTCCAACACTCAACCAGATGCGGCTTCCAGCCTGGCATCACGCGATTTGTGCAACCACCGCTTTGACCCTTTTCAGCCTGACCGGCTGTGGCCCATCTGGCCCTCCACTGGGACAGATCAAAGGCACGTTGACCATGGACGGACAACCGGTGAAAAACGGCAGCATTGAATTCATCCCCGAAGGCGGCGGCCGCCCCTCGTTGGCACTGACCAACGAAGACGGGCAATACGAAGTGTATTACCTGCCAAACGTTCCGGGAGCATTGACCGGCAAACATCGAATCCGCTTCGAAATTGCGAAAGCAAAACCCGGTGACCCAGGATTGGTACGCCCCAAACGCAATGGGAAAAGCGTCGGTGTCACACTCGAACCGAGCATCGTCGATGTGGCCTCGGGCGACAACGAAGTCAACTTCAAAATCGTTGATGCAACCTAGTTGCATTTCGATCGCGATCCCCAGACAACGCACCTCTACAACGCATTGACGTTAGAGGTGCGTTTTTTTTTGACTTGATCCGTGCTGGACACAGCACCGTTCGAACAAGAATCCGGTCGGATAAATCCTCCACACCAACGCCGTGCAATCGCCAGTGACCGCTCGGAGTTCACGCTTTTGGGTGGCCAGCCACAGTCAACTTGTACAGACCCACACTCGAGTTTTCACAGCGCTAGCGCAACAGTGATTCGAGATAGCTTCGTAGCGGCGGCTCGCAAAGTTGGTACAGCGTGCCAGAACGTTTCGAATCATCGGTCGTGACATAGGTGTGAGCGATTCGCAGCAATCCTTTCAAACGCCCGTCTTTGACGCGGATCAGCAATCCCTCCAACTCGTCCCGGTCGATCGCCGAGAGCGATGCAACGGTTTGTTGAATGGATTGATGTCCGGTCGCGGGCAACAACGTTGCACAATCTTGCTGAAATGCCTCGGGCGTCAACTTTTCTAACGCTCGGGCGGCAAAGGCGCGTTTGGCGTCTTGGCCGATCAAGTCCAACAAAAACGCGATCGCCGCATTTCCGATCGGTCCGACATCTGGATCAACCGCCAGTTCGGCGATCACTTGACCGCTGAATTGGCCCCGTTTTAACGCGACTAAACAACCCTCGCGAATGATCTGAATCGGCCATTCCTCTTGGGGAAACACAAGCGATGCCTGTTGCAGAACCAACTTGGCACCATAGTCGACCAACAACGCTTGCCAGGAACCGAGATTCACGCTGTCCAACGGAATCGAGAACGACTGCTCCTGCTGATCGTTGATGATGGAGGCAAGCACCGCGTCGGGCAGCGCTAACAATCCTTGATCCACAAGCTTTTTCAGACTCCGATAATGATCGATGGGGGGCGGCTGGTCACTGCCCAGATGGTCATGAACCTGCTGAATCACGGGTCCAGAAAGAAAGTACGACACCAACGAAGACACCGGGTGATCTAGCGAGTAGGCGTCGGGTTTGTCGGCGGTGGATTGTTGGACGTCTTGCGTGGCTTGCCTGAACAGGTCCGATCCGATCCGCAACGCCATCGCACCCTGACATTCACCGATTGCACCACTGTCACAATCGATACGAATCCGGGTGTCGGGATGACGCTGATCCCAGAATTGCAAACTGTCATCTTCCAATCGATGCCGCAACTGCTGCTTTGTCGAAAACAGCAACCAGTCGTGAGGCGTTGCGATCCATTGATGCACCAACTGGGGCTCATCGGCCTCACGGTCACTGGATAGTTTGCCGTGAAAGTTGAACCGATAGGTTCGTTCCGGATCCTCGGCCGCCCCCAGCAGGGTCGAGATCCGAACTTGACCATCCAAATTTCGCGTCCGCAGCAGCAATTTATCAGTGTGACCCGAGGCAGAAATCAGCAACTGTTTTTGATCGATCAGCAACTGCATTCCCGCGACCCAATCTCCGTCGCGTTTCAGCTGGGTCTGGAGCACGATGCCCTGTAACGACGCCGTCGCCTGAACTTTCCATTTGTCGTCGACCAGAATTTCAAATTGAACATCGTCGCCGCGACGATAACAGTCCGCGAGCCATTGACGGGCGCGTAGAAGCGTGGACCCGACGACATCCAGCGGCTGATCGATTGTCGGCAACGCTTCCGATTCTGTCACATCCACCGTCAGCGTCCCGGATGCCGCATCGTAAGCGACACGAGACTTGGAAAATCGACCGGACTGCCACAACAGCGACGTCAAACGATGCTGGGTTTCCTGGCGGTATATTTCTCCAGAAGCGATCTGTAAATAGTCCAACATCGCTTGTTCACTGTTGTGCGTTAGCGATTCAAACACGATGGATTGGATACGACTCGGTTCGCCCTCATCAATCAAGTCAATGATCAATGCCACTGTCTGTGTGTCGTCATCAATTTCGGTCGATACATTGATCTCTGCGGCCGGGAACCCGATTTCGGTGAGCGCTAGTTTGACCTGCTTGACCAACCCATCATGGGACCGTTCCAGTGAATCAAAGCGAACGCCTTCGCCCTGTTGCCAGACCGGATTGACCAGATCACTCGGCTCGCCAGACTCGGTCACCCACTGCGTCACCGTTTCGCCGGCGACACTGATGAACGATGGAAACGTGCCTGCTTTAGCGAACGGCTTGGTCAGCCGCTCAGTCAGCCGTTGGCGGTCGACGGAAACGGCATGTTTGATCTGTAGATCACCGTATCGGTAGCGATCACCTTCATCGATCAGACACTGCAACCCTTGCCCGTCGTCGCCGCGAGTCACATCCAGGAAAACGTTTCGAAAACCGGCGTTGCGGTAACCACGGCGCAGCAATTCGACGAGGGTTCCGGGCAATGCGTCCGGATCATTTTTGGGATGATTTGCGATCCAGAATTCCGTCCGCCCCCGCAACGCCTTGCGCAGCTCTGTCGTCGAAAAAGTCTGATTGCCTTGGAACTGGATTTCGGACAACCGAATCGGTTGGCCGCCGCCGTCGTCCGCTGCTCGGACACGGCCGCTAGTGCCCTGTGTCAACGCGGCGATCATCACAGCGATCATCATGGCGATCAACACCATTGCCCTCTCACAGACGACGGATCGAAACATCGCTCACCTCCCTTGTGAAAACAAACAGTGAATCATCACGGCCAAGTTTATCAGTGATTCGAAGCATTGGGGGGCCCAGCGTTCTGCGTCGATTCAATCTGCATCAGCAGCGCGCCCCCGAAAAAACCAATCGCGCCGATCAATGTGAACAGCAGCGCCAGACGGGCCAATTCGTTGTGCGAATCGCCAGGCAAGAACAGAGCGCATGCGGCGGAAATCATGAATCCGACACACCCGATCAGGTTGATGAAGGCGACGCACCAGCCGATCTGACGCGGATGCCAACCCCAGTGGGCATGACAGACTTCGATGAACGCCAAGTATCCGGAAACCAGAAACAAAACCGACCCGACCAAATTGGGGACCCAGACCAACAGATCGCTTTGGAACCAGTCCAATGACGGCAGCATGGCGTCAAAGGTGTTGACATTAAACAGCAGCGTGCCGATGAACTGCAACACACAACTGATCCAACCGATGTCACCAGGTCGCCAGCCAAATACATGCCTCCGCCGCGGTTTCGGCAGACTCTGTGATGGCGTGGCCCTGGGCGGATCCGCTGCGTTAGCGGCCTGGAACAGTTGTAAATAAGCCGCGCTGGTGAACGGAATCGAACCGATGAAAAACAGTCGATTGATGGCCCCGGGGTTGATTTGCCATTGGCTGGCAATCGATGGCAGCAACGACAGTGAACTAGCCGCAGCAAAGCACAGCGCGCCAACGGCAAATAGAAAACCGATCCACCAATTCAAGTGTTGCGGCATCCATAACCAACGCCATCCGCTGACCAACTCACGCTGGAATGATCCCGTGCCGAGCGTGCCGGATTCCTCGGGAACGCGAAGCCCCTTGCGGTGATGGCGCGAACTCCAGATCTGTCTCGCACCATCAACCCCGGCCATCACACGTTGGGTGACAAACGGCCAGGGGCCTTTGGATTCGACACAATGGATAGGATTCACAAGACGACTGCGGCTAAAACAAAGCGGCTATCACAACGAACACCAATTCACCGCTCGGGTGCTTAGTGATGGAATCCCGATGCTTCCGAATCCGTCAGCGGGCGACTGACGGGATGCTGTTTGAAATAGTCCAATGCTTGTTGAATATCATTGACCAGCATCGTCCCCAGATCGCGGCTGACACCGTGCCGCACCAATGCGCGTTGAATCACCGTCTGCTGGCAATCGGCTGGCAATGAATACGCCGGCACTTGCCAACCGCGACAGCGCAGTCGATCGGCCAGATCATACAACGTGAATCCTGGATCCACATCGTCCTTGAACTTCCAACACACCGCTGGAATCCCCGTCCCGGTCTCGCCGCCGTAGATGATTTCGAAAGGCCCCAGCGCGCTGATCTGCTGGGCGATGTATTGAGCGGTTTCGTAACAGGCCAAATGCAGTTTGCGATAACCGTCTTTGCCCAGTCGCAGAAAGTTGTAGTACTGGCAGGCGATCTGTCCGCCGGGGCGAGAAAAATTCAAGGCGATGTCGCGCATGTTTCCTCCCAGGTAATTCACCCAAAACACCAAATCCTCAGGCAAATCCTGCGATTCACGCCAGATCACCCAGCCGACGCCTAACGGGCTGAGCCCGAATTTGTGGCCCGAGGTGTTGATCGATTTGACGCGTGGAATGCGAAAGTCCCACAACAAATCGGCAGCGCAAAAGGGTGCCAGAAAACCACCGCTGGCCGCGTCGACGTGCATGCGGATGTCGATTCCGGTGCGGGACTGCAGATCGTCCAACGCCTCGGCCACCGCCTGCACCGGTTCATACTGGCACACAAACGTCACGCCCAATGTTGGGACCACACCGATGGTGTTTTCATCACATCGATTCAGTACTTCTTGTGGCGACATCAACAACCGATCGGATGCCATCGGAATCTCGCGCAGTTCGATATCCCAGTAGCGGGCAAACTTGTGCCAACAGACTTGCACCGGTCCGGTGATCAAATTCGGTTTGTCGATCGGTTTGCCAGCGGCCTTGCGTCGCGCTTCCCAATCACGTTTCATCGCCATCCCGCCCAGCATCGCCGCCTCGCTGGAGCCGCTGGTCGAACAGCCCACCGTATTGGCGGACTCTGGGGCATTCCACAGATCCGCCAGCATGTGCACGCAGCGCGATTCGATTTCAGCGGTCTGTGGATATTCGTCTTTGTCGACCACATTTTTGAACATGCACTCATCCATCAGTTGGTGCAGTTCGGGCTCCGCCCAGGTCTGGCAGAACGTGGCCAGGTTTTGCCTTGAATTCCCATCCAACATCAGTTCGTCGTGCACGACCGAATAGGCATGACGTGGCGGGCGTTCCTGCCGGGGAAACTTGTACTTGGGCATGGCGACCGACAGATCGCTTGATGCGTAAACCTCTTCTTCCATCTGGCGGCCGATGGATTGTTTTTCGTGCAGTGGCATCGTGTTTTCCGGGTTCAGCGGGCGGTGTCTTGGCGAATTGATGGTGGGCCCGTACTGGCCGGGGGCGGTTCTGCGGTGGCGTCGTTGCGGTTGGTTTCGATTGCCATTCCGGATTTGCGGTACAGACGATTGAATTCTTCGATGAACGATCCTTTCTTCAGTCGCGGCAACCGCAGCGGACCGACTGGTTTTTCATCGCGATAAATGACGGCATCGCAGGGCGTCGCGGCTCGATTGCTACTCATCGTGAGATCTCAGCTAACTTGATCGGGGCGATAGACCGCCGACGGATGAGGAAACCCGAGTCGTTTGTCGACTCGGTTGTAAACCGTTTGGCCCGACTGATACCGTTTCAAATTGATGGCCACCAGATCGGTTGTGTCACTCACCCGCCGACTGGACTGGGCACCCACATGTGGCGAGATCATGACTTTGGGGTCGTCCCACAGGCGACTGTCGACCGGCAACGGTTCGATCTCCGTCACGTCCAACCCGGCACCGGCCAACTGTCCACTGGCAAGCGCATCGCACAACGCGGTCTCCTGAACCACTCCGCCACGCGCCACGTTGATCAGATAGGCACCGCGTCGCATTTGTCCGAACGCCTCCGGCCCAAACAACCCCCGCGTGCTGGTGTTTAGCGGCAGCGTCAGGATCACCACATCACTTTGCCCAAGCAGATCGTGCAATTGGTTCGCCGGTAACAACTCGGACACTTCGCTGGGTCGATCAACCGGGTAATAGTCGGTCGCGATGATGCGAACGTCCCAGGGAGCCAACATTCGGGCGATCGCACGACCGTTTCCGCCCAGGCCGACGATCCCGACCGTTTTGCCGCGCAGATCATCGGTCGGCAAACGGACGAATTGCCGTTTGGTTTGGGCTCGAAAGAACAACGGTGCACTGCGAATCACACCAAACAATAGTGAAAATGTTTGCTCGGCGACTTGCGGTGCGAACAATCCCGACGCACTACTGACAACGATTTCGTCCGATTCAATCACCCCGGGGACAAGGCAATGGTCCAGCCCTGCGGCGGACGATTGGATCCAACGCAACCTGCCGGCCTGTAGAACGCGGTCCCAATTCACGGGGACTTTGGCATGGCCGATAAAAATCTCCGCCGTCGGCAACAGTTCGTCGATCTTTTCCTGGCCTGCATTGACGACTTCATAGTCCGGCGCGGCGGCTTGGATTTGCGCGATGTGTTTTTCGTTGACGGGATAGCAAAGAACGATGCGCATATGCGTTACTGAACCTAAAAAACGGGGGACGTCTCCACGCGATGCCGGAGCCCCATTCTGGGCGGGCTTGCCTGTTTGCTCAATCCGGCGACGTGATTCGTCAAGTTGGTGCTACAATAGTGGGCTCCTCCGATTTCCTCCCACCCGCTTGCTCTGGCATCAATGAACATTCGCCTGCTACCCGTTTTGCTGGGCCTGCTAACCGTTTTGCTGGAGCTGTCCCTGTGCCCAACGGCACTGGCCGATCAAGTCGACTTTGCCAATGACGTGCGTCCGATCTTGGCCGACACCTGCTACCAATGTCACGGACCGGACGAGGAATCACGTGCTGCGGGACTGCGGTTGGATCGGCCCGACGAAGCCCTGGCGGTGATTGAACCGGGTGATGCCGCCGCCAGCGAATTGATTACCAGACTGCTCGCGTCCGATGCCGACCTGGTGATGCCACCGCCGGATTCCGGCAAATCGCTTCGCCCCGAACAAATCCAGACCCTGAAACGTTGGATCGACCAGGGAGCTGAATTTCAATCGCACTGGGCGTTCCTCGCGCCGGAGCGTCCAGCGATTCCCGTGGTCGAGACGGACGCGGCGATCAAAAACCCGATCGATGCCTTCGTCCAAGCCAAATTGCAAGCCACTGCAATCACACCGTCAGCCCCCGCATCGGCCGAAACTCTGATTCGTCGATTGTCACTGGATTTGACCGGCCTGCCGCCGGAACCTGCGTTGATCGACCAATGGGCACCACGTCTGCGTGGCGATGGTGATGCCGAAAGCGCAAACGCAGCGTACGCGCAGTTGGTCAATCACCTGCTGTCCTCGGAACACTTCGGCGAACGCTGGGCACGACTGTGGCTGGATGCGGCGCGCTATGCCGATTCCGATGGCTATGAAAAAGACAAACCGCGAGAGGCTTGGTTCTATCGTGATTGGGTCATCCGTTCGTTCAACCAAGACCGTCCCTACGATGATTTCATCATCCGACAAATCGCCGGTGACCTGCTGCCCGATGCCACCCAGGATGACCGCGTCGCCACGGGGTTCTTGCGAAATTCAATGGTCAACGAAGAAGGCGGCGCCGACCCGGAACAGTTTCGCATGGAGGCGATGTTTGACCGCATGGACGCCGTCGGCAAATCGATCCTGGGACTGACGATCCAATGCGCCCAATGTCACACACACAAATACGATCCGATTCAACACGAGGAATATTACGGTCTGTTTGCGTATTTGAATAACACGCACGATGCGATCATTCCCGTCTACACCGACGCCCAACAGGCCCAGGCGGATCAGGTCACCGCCGACGTGTCGAAACTGGAACAACAAATCAAAACGCAGATTCCCGATTGGCACGCACAGTTGATTGCCTGGGCCGACCAGGCGGCCCAGCGGTCGCTGCCGCAGTGGCAAACGCCGCCGCTGGAGTTTCTGGATCGGACGTTGGGCGGTTCCAAATTCTTGGAACAACCGGATGGATCCTATCTGTGCCAAGGCTATGCGCCGACGAACTTCCGACCACAGGCGACGGGAACCTTTGACGGCGATCGACTGACCGGCGTGCGGTTGGAATTGTTGACCCACCCGAATCTGCCTCGCAACGGTCCCGGCCGCAGCATCGATGGCACCTGGGCGCTCAGCGAAATCAGCGGCCAAGTGGTCTTGTCCGGAGCCCCCGACAAAGTGATCCCGATGAAATTCGGGCGTGCGGTCGCCGACCGTTCACCGCAAGTCGCCGAATTGAAACCTCGATACGACAACAAGAAAGACAACAAACGCACGACCGGCGGCATCGACTTTGCCATCGACGGCGACGACGCGACCGCCTGGACCAACGAAATCGATACGCCTCAGGCCAACCAGGACCAAACCGCCTGGTTCGAATTGGCGCAACCGATCGAGATTCCCGACCAACAAACCGCGACCGTCGAAATTCATTTGGCGCAGCGTCACGGCGGCTGGAACAGTGACGACAACCAGACCTTCAACATCGGCCGCTTTCGCGTGTCACTGACGGCGGATCCGATCCCAGAGTTCGCCCCGCTGCCAATCGCTGTGGCAGCCCTGTTGAAAAAGCCATCAGCCGACTGGTCTGCCGACGACACGGCGGTCGTGTTTTCACATTGGCGGACCACGCGGCCCGAACTGGAACCCATCAATCAACAGATCGATTCGGCCTGGGCGTCCTATCCGCGCGGCACCACGCAATTGACATTGGCATCGCGCAATCGACCGCGAACGACGTCACTGCTGCATCGCGGCGAATTCCTAAGCCCGGGTGTAGAAGTCCGACCGCATGTGCCGGATTTCCTGCACGACATGCAACCTAGCGATGCGCCGTCGCGATTGCAGTTCGCCAGATGGTTGGTCGACCGCGACTCGCCCACCACAGCGCGTTCGATCGTCAATCGCATTTGGCAGGCGTATTTCGGAACCGGATTGGTGGAAACCAGTGATGATCTAGGCACCCAGAGCAGCCCGCCGTCGCACCCCGAACTGCTGGATTATCTGGCGGTCGAGTTGATGGAAAATGGCTGGCGGCTCAAACACCTGCATCGTCTGATCGTCGGTTCGGCGACCTATCAACAGAGCTCGGATCTGACACCGGAATTGGCTCAGCGAGACCCCCAAAATCGGTTGCTCGCCCGTGCGGCCCGCTTTCGTGTCCCGGCGGAAACGGTGCGTGACATCACGCTTGCCGCTAGCGGATTGCTCGATCGCGAGGTGGGCGGACGCAGTGTCTATCCGCCGGCGCCGGAATTTCTGTTTCAGCCTCCGGTCAGTTACGGCCCCAAGGTGTGGGACGTCGCCCGCGATTCCCAGCGATATCGCCGGGCGCTGTACACGTTCCGATTCCGCAGCGTCCCCTATCCGATGCTAGAAAACTTCGATGCCGTTCCAGGAAACCTGTCTTGCGTGCGTCGCAGTCTGTCGAACACACCGATGCAGGCGCTGACGTCACTGAACGAACCGATGTTCTTGGAATGCTCGATCGCTTTAGCGGCTAAGACACTGGGCGAAACCCCGGACGCCGACGACGCGCAACGGATTGATTTTGCATTTCGCCGCTGCACCGGACGCCTGCCCACCGACAGCGAGCGCACGGTGCTGGTCGACTACTTGGATCGCCAACGCCAGCGGATTGCCGCCGGGGAACTCGACCCCGAGCAAATCATTTCGCCCGCGGCGCTATTGGATGTGCGCGATTGCCCGCCCGATCAACTGGCGGCCTGGGGGCTGCTGTGCCGCGTGATTGTTAATTTAGACGAAACCATTACGAGAGAATAAGTAGGATGAACTTGACCAACACCATCAGGTCGCGTCGCTGGTTCATGAAAGACTGTGGCGTGGGTCTGGGCGCGATCGCCGCGGCGCAAATGATGGCCGAGGAATCAACCGCTGCCCATCTGGCGACGGATCCCTTGGCCGCGCGTGCGCCGCACTTTCCCGGCAAAATCAAAAACGTGATCTTTCTGTTCATGGCCGGTGCGCCCAGCCATCTGGAACTGTTCGATTACAAACCCCAGCTGGCCAAGTTCGATGGCACGCTGCCGCCGGCCGAACTGTTAAAGGGCTATCGCGCCGCGTTCATCAACCCGAATTCGAAATTACTGGGGCCAAAGTTCCAGTTTTCACGACACGGAAAATGTGGTGCGCAAATCAGTGAAATCCTGCCGCACACCGCGCAGGTCGCAGACGATTTAACGATTGTGAAATCGATGACCACCGACGCCTTTAACCACGCGCCGGCGCAAATCATGATGAACACCGGATCGCAATTGTTCGGCAAACCCAGTCTGGGTGCTTGGACGCTGTACGGCCTGGGCAGCGAGTCCAAAGACCTGCCAGGATTTGTCGTGTTCAGCAGTGGTAAGAAAGGCCCCAGCGGTGGCAACAGCAATTGGGGCAGCGGTTACTTGCCGACCGTCTATTCCGGCGTGCAATTGCGCAACGTCGGCGATCCGGTGCTCTACCTGTCCAACCCCAATGGTGTCGACGGCCGCGCCCAGCGCGATGCTCTGGATGCCATCACGGCGCTCAACCAGCAACACTTGGCGGCAACCGGCGACCCAGAGATTGCCACGCGAATCAGTTCCTATGAAATGGCCTATCGGATGCAAGCGTCCGCGCCCGAATTGATGGACTTGGGCGCCGAATCGCAGCAGACCCTCGATGCCTATGGTGCCGATCCCGACAAACCCTCGTTCGCCAAAAACTGTTTGTTGGCGCGTCGATTGGTCGAACGCGGCGTGCGGTTCGTGCAACTGTTTCACGAGGCTTGGGACCAACACGGTGACCTGGTCAACGGGTTAAAGAACAATTGCAAGGACACCGACCAGGCCTGCGCGGCGCTGATCCAAGATTTGAAACAGCGGGGCATGCTGGACGAAACACTCGTGATTTGGGGCGGTGAATTCGGTCGCACACCGATGGTCCAGGGCGGGGGCGGCGACGGCCGCGATCACCATCCCAACGCATTCACGATGTGGATGGCCGGTGGTGGGATGAAGCCCGGCGTGACACTGGGGGAAAGCGATGATTTCGGTTTCAACGTGACCGCCGACAAAGTGCACGTGCGCGACCTGCACGCGACGATTCTGCACCAGATGGGATTCGACCACACACGGCTCAGCTACAAGTTCCAGGGACTGGACCAACGGCTGACCGGTGTCGAACCGGCGCGAGTGGTGACCGAACTGATCGCCTAGCTGAAATCCAGCGGTGGATGATCGCCGCTGGTCGATCAATTCGCTGCACCATGTTGTCGGCGTGAACTATGCTTGACCATTCGCGCCCGAATTCCTCCGATTGCCACAACGAATGACTCAACCGATCTCCGGAATCCTGACCCCCAACATCACGCCGGTCGATCGTGCCGGTCGTGTCGATGAAGACACCTTGCGCAGCTATGTCGATTGGTTGATCGACAAAGGCGTCGATGGGTTGTATCCCAACGGCAGCACCGGTGAATTCATCCGATTCACAGCCGAGGAACGACGGCGGATTGTGCAAATCGTGGTCGATCAAACCGCCGGCCGAGTACCGATTTTGGCCGGGGCGGCAGAAGCCAACGTGACCGAAACGATCGCGGCCTGCGAGGCTTATGGGGCGATGGGCGTCCGCGCCGTTGCGATCGTCGCACCGATCTACTACCGGTTGTCCGACCAAGGCGTGTATGCCTATTTCCGCGAGATCGCCGACCACGTCTCCGTCGATGTCACGCTTTACAACATTCCATTGTTCGCGTCACCGATCTCCGTGGACACCGTTGTCCGCTTGGCATCGGAATGCCCCCGCGTGATCGGAATCAAAGACAGCTCGGGCGACCTGCCGAACATGATGCGAATGATCGCTCAAATTCGTCCGCTGCGGCCCGATTTCTGCTTCCTGACCGGCTGGGATGCGGCCCTGGTGCCGATGCTGATTGCCGGTGCCAACGGCGGCACCAATGCCACCAGCGGTGTGGTGCCCGAGTTGACGCGCGCGATCCATCGCAGCGTGGTCGCCGGCGATATCGATCAAGCGATGAAACTGCAGTACCAACTGTTGCCGCTGTTCGACGCCATGATTTCGGTCGGCGAATTCCCCGAAGGCTTTCGTGCCGGGGCGCGGTCGCGCGGTTGGGATCTGGGCCCCGGGCGGGTCCCGTTGTCGGATGGACAAAAAGACGCGATCGCACAAGCCCAACGACAGATCGACGACCTGTTGCAAGACTTTGTAGAATCACCGACGCCGAAACAATCTCATCTGGCAGTCGAACAAATTGTGCAACAGGTGCTGTCGCAATTGAAATCGAATTGATGGGAATCCAACCCCCTGCTTTTTAGAGCCATCGATGCAAGCCTCTTCCGCTGTGGTGAAACCGATTCTTGCGGTGCTGGTGGTAGGGTGCTTGCAATCCCCGGCGGCCGCTTGGGAACCCCACAGCCAAGCCGTTGCCAGTGGCGAGAAATCACTCAAGCTGGACGACAAATCTCTGGACGAATGTAGCGGGCTGGCATTTTCCGGCGTCGATCCCAATTGCATCTGGTCCCATAACGATTCCGGCGACAAAGCACGCTTGTATGCGTTTGACGACCATGGCAAGGATTGCGGACGAATCACGCTGTCGGGTGTCAAAGCAAACGACTGGGAAGACATGGCATCGTTCAACGATGGCGTGCCCCGGTTGCTGGTGGCCGACGTCGGTGATAACGACCGAGAGCGAAAATCGGTGTCGCTGTATTTGTTTGACGAACCCGATCCGCACAAGAAACACAAGGTCAAGCAATTTCAACAGATCGTCGTCCGCTACCCAGACGGCCCGCAAAACTGTGAATCCGTCGCCGTCGATCTCAAGCACCGTCGCATCCTGCTGTTCGGCAAATCGCCGTTGCTGGCGACCATGCATCAAGTCCCATTGCCCGACCGACCGACGCCGAGTGAGCGAGCGGATTCGCCAGACGTGATCCAGATTCAGGCCACCGCGCAGCCGCTGGGGCGGGTGGCGATTCCGTTGGCGACCGGGATGGACCTGTGCCCGGTGACCGGTGACTTGTGGATTGCCGGTTACCTGCACGCCTATCGCTATCGGTTGCAACAAGGCGTTTCACTGCCGGCACGCTTGAGCCAGTTGCCGGAAATGATCGAGCTGCCAAAACTAAAACAAATCGAAGCGATTGCCGTCGACCCCGCAGGCCGTGTGTGGGTGACCAGCGAAGGCAAACCGGCTCGACTTCAACGTGTGCTCACCGACCATTGACCAAGCCAACTGAGTGAGCGCCGCGAGCCTTGAATGTTCTCGAAATCGAATCGGTCGATGACCCACGCCTGGCCGACTACCGCAATTTGTCCGCCCGGCCATTGGGGCGGGTGACCGGTGAGCCATACTTTGTCGTCGAAGGCCAATTGATCGTCAGCCGGTTGCTGTCCAGCGACTACCACGTTCGCTCGGTCGTGGTCCAACAGGGCCGTGACTTGGACGTCATCGGCACACCCGATGACGATGTGCCTGTTTTTCATTTGTCGCGTGATCAGATTCGCCAGCTGTCCGGTTTCGACTTCCATCGCGGATTTTTGGCCAGCGCGACGCGCCGTGACTATTGCGACTGGGACCGGTTTGCATGCGACCCGGTTTCACTGGCGCTGTTGCAAACAACCGACATGCAAAACCTGGGCAGCATGTTGCGATCCGCGGCGGCGTTCGGAATCAAACAGGTGTTGATCGACGACCAAACCGTTGATCCCTACGCGCGACGCACGATGCGAGTCAGCATGGGAGCGGCGCTGGGGATGCAGTTTTTCAAGATGTCCGATCCCTTGCAAACGTTGGCGATGCTGGCCGACCGAGGAGTGACCAGTTTGGCCGCCACGCTGGCAGCGGACTCGATCCCACTGGATCAATTCCAGCGTGGATGCGATCCGGTGGTGATCCTGATGGGCAACGAGGCCAACGGATTGCCGCCAAAAATCCAGCGTGCCGCGACGCGGCGGATTACGATTCCGATGCATCACCACGAGGACGCCGACCGGCAAGTCGACAGTCTGAACGTCTCGGTCGCCGCGGCGATTGTGATGCACGAGTTGTGCAAGCGATCCAAGGGTCCGGTTTGAGCTAGACTAGGACCCAAGCGGAACATAAGTGGCATCGGTTTCCAGCCCGTGTCGAAGCCCCAGACCGAAACAAATCATGCAACTTCATTGCCTCGGGACGGCCGGGTACCACCCCAATGAGCACCGGCACACGAGTTGTTATTTCCTGCCTGAATCGGGAATCCTGCTCGATGCCGGTACCGGGCTGTTTCGATTGCCGCCGCTGATCCAAACCGACTCGCTAGACATCCTGATCAGCCATGCGCATTTGGATCACATTGCTGGTTTGACGTTTTTGCTGGACGTGCTGTACCAGCGACCGGTCCAGCAGTTGCGGATTTGGGGTGAACAAGAAAAGCTCGACGCGATTCGCCAACACCTGTTCTGCGACTTGATCTTCCCGGTCCAGCTGGACGCCCAATGGTGTCCGCTGGACGGGCGGCAACCCCTAAAAATCGGCGGGGGACCGGCCGGCCCGGCCACCGTGACCTGGCGTGCCCAACAGCATCCCGGTGGCTCGCTGGGTTTTCGCCTGGACTGGGAACGCGAACCGGCGCGGACGCGATTGCTGTATTTAACAGACACCACCGGCGACGACAGCCAGGCCGCGATCGACTGGTACCGCGGCGCTGATTTGATGCTGCACGAGTGCTACTTCCCGGCCAGCCATCGGGAATTGGCGATCAAAACCGGGCACACCTGGACGCAGCGGTTGGCCGAGATCGCTGCTGCGGCCGAACCGGCGGAACTGATCATGACGCACGTCAATCCGCTGTCGGCGGACCCCGAATCGCTGTTGGCCGAAGTCGCGGAGCGATTGGCAACAACCGGCGTGGTGCCGCGACTTGCCGCCGAACCGAGTTGTGTGCAATTTGGGCACGATTGCGGCGGAGCGTGAAATCCGCTGCGCGAGAATTTTTCTAGCGAGGCTTTTTGAGGGTGTGATTGGCCTCTGGGCAGAGTGAAAAAGAGCCCGGATTGGCCCCTGAAATCGACGATCGGCCTCATGTCGCCGGGAAATTTGGCCGAATGTATTGCTTCACGCAGTGAACCGCACGGCAGCCGAATGAGTCTGGTTGGCAGATCCGCCTTCAGAAACTTCGCAAGGTTTGCGGCCGCCGGAGCTCAAATCCGACTTGCCCCAGACTGATCCGTCGCTAAACTCTGCGTTTTCCTGACTTGTTGTCGTGGCCACCACAAGGTTGCTGCGGGTGATGGATTAGGTGCAACAGGCGGTCGATTCGCCAGCGTAGCTCAGTTGGCAGAGCAGCTGATTTGTAATCAGCCGGTCGTGGGTTCGAATCCCTCCGCTGGCTCTGATGCGGCAAATTGCCGTGACAGACCCTTTCGCACCCTGGCACCCATCGCACCCGAATGACCCTGGGGCAGACGACGAGACGGGAACAATACAAATGGGAGTTTGCCCGAGTGGTTAAAGGGGGCGGACTGTAAATCCGCTGGCTACGCCTACATTGGTTCGAATCCAATAGCTCCCATCAGACGAGGATGAAACGGAAGGCGAATGAATGACATCATTCAGCTTTCATCCCGTCTGCACGACGTTCGCCTTCCAACCCCAGCGGGTGTAGCACAATGGTAGTGCAGCAGCCTTCCAAGCTGAATACGAGGGTTCGATTCCCTTCACCCGCTCTGCTAGAGCGCTGCTGTAGCTCAGTGGTAGAGCACTTCCTTGGTAAGGAAGAGGTCATGGGTTCAAGTCCCATCAGCAGCTTGCTCCTTGCGGGCTAGAAATCTGGAAAGTTGGCGTTGAAGTTGCCGATTTTTCCCGATCAGCAATTGCAAGGGACGCGACTATTCGCAACAACTACGCACCCGCATCGGTGACGGTGTTTTCTGGCACTCTAGCGGGACATGCAAAGCTACAAACCGGTGCGTCCGAGGTGGGCGTGTTCGGAAACGATTTTCTGTCTGTTTAGAAGAACAAGTTTGATTGTCGCGACTGCTAGGTCGGCGAATCACTGTGGGTGTGAACACGGTCGCCACTTCAGCGGGCTCATCAGGGGCGTATCTCCAGAAGAGTAGCGAAACAATCGAACGCAGGTGAATTTGAAATGGCCAAGGCAACATTTGAACGGACCAAGCCGCACGTCAACGTCGGCACCATTGGGCACATTGACCACGGTAAAACAACAACGACCGGAGCCATCCTGGCTGTCCAAGCCGCTAAGGGCTTGGCCAAAGCAAAGGGCTACTCGGATATCGCCAAGGGCGGTACCGTTCGTGACGCAACGAAAACGGTAACGATTGCCGTTGCTCACGTTGAATACGAGACCGCCAATCGTCACTATGCCCACATCGACTGCCCCGGGCACGCTGACTTTGTCAAAAACATGATCACCGGTGCCGCCCAAATGGACGGTGCAATCCTGGTCGTGTCGGCAGCGGACGGCCCGATGCCGCAAACCAAAGAACACGTGCTCCTGGCTCGCCAGGTTGGTGTTCCTTACGTCGTGATCTACTTGAACAAGTGCGACCTGGTCGACGACCCAGAATTGCTGGAGTTGGTCGAACTGGAAGCTCGCGAATTGCTTAGTAAGTACGACTTCCCCGGTGACGATGTCCCCGTCGTCCACGGTTCGTCACTGCCGGCATACAACAATCCTTCGGACCCAGAAGCCAGCAAGTGCATCTCGGAACTGATGGACGCGTTGGACGAGTACATCCCCGAACCTGTCCGTGAAGACGACAAGCCATTCTTGATGGCCATCGAAGACGTCTTCTCGATCGAAGGTCGTGGTACGGTTGCTACCGGCCGTATCGAGCGTGGTGTGGTCAAAGTCGGCGAAGAAGTCGAAATCGTCGGTCTGGGCCCCAACCCGATGAAAACCACTTGCACCGGCGTCGAAATGTTCCGCAAGGAAATGACCGAAGGCCGTGCCGGTGACAACGTCGGTTGCTTGCTGCGTGGTGTCAAACGCGAAGAAATCCAACGTGGTCAAGTTTTGGCCAAACCGGGTTCGATCACACCTCACACCAAATTCGAAGCCGAAGTCTATTGCTTGAGCAAAGACGAAGGTGGACGTCACACCCCGTTCTTCAGCGGTTACCGCCCCCAGTTTTACTTCCGTACCACGGACGTCACTGGAACGGCCAACCTGGAAGGCGCCGACATGTGCATGCCCGGTGACAATGTCAAAGTCACCGTCGAACTGCACAAGCCGATCGCAATGGATGACGGTGTTCGCTTCGCTATCCGCGAAGGTGGACGTACCGTCGGTTCGGGCGTTGTGACTAAGATCATCGAGTAGTCCGTTGGGGCTTCGGCCACCACGAACTTGATGGAAAACATCGCGAGAACCAACGAACCGCCTGTCGGCTCGTTGGTTCTTTGCATTAAACTACCGGTGGCCCGACAGTCGCGTCGGACCATCGCCCAGGAGTGTAGCTCAATTGGCAGAGCACTGGTTTCCAAAACCAGCGGTTGCGGGTTCAAGTCCCTCCACTCCTGCTTTTTCGACAGATCACGCTGTTTAGGATAGATCGAGTGTCCCGAGACATCGCCGGAAGCAAAACGAACACCCCCACCGGTGACAGTTCGCTCGCCAACGAACTGCTACACGCTGCCGTGTACAAACCCAACCAAGGACGCATCGTCCGCCAGTTGACCGCATTGGCCATCTGGCTGATCGTGGCCTTGGGCGTATGGCGTTTGTATGCCACCCTCACCGATTCGACGTCCAACATGGTCGTTGCAGTCGGCATCCCGGCAGCCCTGCTGTTGGCCGGGTTGTGGATCGGCTATCGATTGATCAACTGGCCTCGGTTCGCCGACTTTTTGATTGCCGTGGAAGCGGAAATGAAAAAGGTGACCTGGCCCAGTCGCGACGAAGTCAAACGCGCTTCGGTCGTGGTGATCGTGACGATCGCCATCCTGGCTATTTCGCTGTTCCTGTTTGACGTGTTCTGGCAAGCGTTTTTTGACGCTCTGTGGGCAACGGCCTAACACGACCGCTGTCACATCGCTCGCTGACGCCGAGACTCACCTTTCACCCAGGCCGCTAGGGCTCACACCCACTGCCTGAATCAACGCCGATCTCTACGACCTCCCAATGACTGACGACCCTAAATCCGCTACTCCCGACGAGACCGAATCGATCGACGAGTCGAACGAAGTGATTGCCGGCGAAGGGTCCATCGACGGCGAAACGGTGCAGGACAGCCCAGTGACCGAATCGACCGGCGAAGTCTTTCTCGATAGCGATGACGACGACGATGACAATGGCATCGGCGTGAATGTCGAAATGGATTGGTACATCCTCAAGGTCGCCTTCAACCGCGAAGATTCCATCGCCGACGCTCTGCGCAAAAAGATCGTCATGGAAGGCATGGAAGAATTCTTCGACCAAGTCGTCGTGCCCAGTGAAGACGTTGCCACGTTCACTCGTGACGGCAAAAAACGAATCAGCAAACGGAAACTGTTGCCCGGTTACATCATGGCCCGGATGGCCATCAACGATGACACCTGGTTCTTGGTCCGCGAGACCGGCGGGATCAGCGATTTCACCGGGTCGGCCGGAAAACCGATGCCGATGGACCCGCTAGATGTTGAACGATTCATCAACCGACCGGTCGCCGAAGACGAAGAAGAAGCACCGATCAAAACTGCGATCCCCTTCAAAGTCGGAGATCGTGTTCGCGTCAAGGAAGGAAACTTCGAGAACCAAGAAGGCGACGTCGATGCGGTTGACGAGGCAAACGGCCGAATCACCGTGATCATCAATATCTTTGGTCGCAGCGTTCCCATGGAACTCGACCATTGGCAAGTCGAACCGGTGTAGTCACCGCGTTTCAATCCATCCACTTTCAATCTCCCTTTCCCTTATTGCTGCCGACCCTAACACTCGCCCCGTCACCAAACGATCAACGCTTCACGAAAGCGGATTGAAAACGGGTCAGCGAGACGTCACAGCGAGAAAAGCGTTTTCAAGATCATGGCAAAACAAGTCACTGGACAAGCAAAGTTTCAAGTCCCCGGCGGCCAAGCAACCCCGGCACCCCCGGTCGGTACATCGCTCGGTAAATTCGGCGTTAACTTGGGCCAGTTCGTCCAAGCATTCAACGACCGCACCAAAGAATACAATGGCACCCCGATTCCGGTGATTGTCACGGTCTACAACGACCGAAGTTTCGATTTCATCACCAAAAGCCCACCCGCAGCATCGCTACTGAAGCAAGCCGCCGGAATCGCCAAAGGCAGCGGTGTGCCGCACACCAACAAGGTCGCCACCGTGACCCGTGCCCAGTGCGAAGAAATCGCGACCAAAAAAATGGCTGACCTGAACGCGCGCAGCATGGACCAAGCCGTGCTGATGATCGAAGGCACCGCCCGCAGCATGGGCATCGATGTCGAAGGCTGAATGAGAGACGACAGTCAACGCTGGAGTTCACGCTTCAGCGTGTCGCACGTCTTTTCTGTAGCCGGTCTCTCGCTGAAGGCCGGCGCTTCTAACTCTTGAAGTTGCGCTTGCGCGTAAGGCGTTGGTTTTTAGTAGCCCGACGCGTCAGTTTCGAAGTTGCGCATTCGCGTGGAGCATTGGTTTTTGGTAACCCGAAGCGTCAGCGAGGGATCCCATTCACACTCTAAATCCCTCGCTAACGCGTCGGGTTGTGATAAAAGCGCAGCTTCAAAATGCGTCAGCGAGGGTTCCGATGAAGCCCCTCAACGCGGTTCAATCCTGACTCCACAGCGGACGCCGTTGACTCTCCGGCAACAGTTTTCGATTGACTCGTTCCGGGTCCTGCTGACTCCATGTCTCGCGCATCGCTCCGGCGATCACTTCACGCGTGTTAGACTTGTCTTGCCAACGAATCAAATAGCCATCGCCACCGAACTGACGGCGCGGCAATTGTGAGGGATCTTTGATCAACCGCCACGCTCGGACTTCGAATTGGCGATTGCGCCGCGACCAGTCATAGAAGACGACTTGGCGGAACACTTCGCGGCCATGATCGTCTAGAAAGTGGTTTAACTCGACGAGGTCGACTTTGGCCCGCGTGGTGCTGGGCGAACGATGGCTGGCCGGTAAAGTCGCCGCGGTGAAAATCGCAGCGAGCGAGAGGATCAAAGCCATCGGTCAAACCTATTTGTTAGCGATAGAAACTTCCGTCGGTGCCCGTGCTGGGGAAACCACCGCTGACCGGATAGGAGCTTGCTCCCGAGGTACTTCCGGGTGCATAGCCGCCCCCGGCGCTTTGGCTCGCCGCACTGGTACGTGGCGTCAACGCCGCGCTGGCAGTTGAAAAGGATGGACTAGACGCCCCGGTCGAAACCGTTTTGGCTTCGGTTGTCACCGGCGGCAGCGACGCTTCGGTCGGCGAGGTGACCTTGGGTGTAAAGGGTTGCGGATTGGTGGGCACCGAGGCCGACGGCGAACCGCTGGACAGCATCGATTCCGGCAATGAGAAACCACCGGCTGAACCGGACGGACTGGTTGGCGCAGCGGACGATGCGGTTGACGGCATGGCGTAACCGGAGCTCGCGCTTGAGGCGGCGAGGGATTCGCTTGCCGTGGTGCTGGGCACTGGATAAGACGTCGGCAGCGAGTATCCGCCAGCGCTATTGCTGGATACCGATGCGGGTGGTGGAGCCATGGGTGCTGTCGATTTGGTTCCGAATTGGTATCCCGCCGGCACCGCTGGCACGCTGGCGTTTCCGTCTGCCGCAGCACCGGTTGGTTTGCTGTACCCGGCCAAACTGCCGGTGGTTCCCATCGTTGCCGGCCGACTCGCCGCGATGTTGTACCCATTTGCCTGGGCAGCAGCCGGGTTCATGCCACTGGCAGCAGGCTCCGAGGCGGACGTCCGCGCAATATCAAACCCGGTGACCGGCCCGTTGGAACTGGGCCGGGTTGCTGCGATCGCAGCTGGATCGGGTGTTCCCGCGGTCCCACCGACATTCGATGCGATCGCCATCGGTGTCGCGGACTCACTCGGTGGCGCAGGGTAGGTCGTGGTCGGTCCATTGCCGGCAAGCGTTTCGGCCGACGGGGCGCTGCGACTGCTGAACAGATTCCATTTCGGCATCGCACTGCGACAGCCCGACGAGGCAACCACGAGGGTCACACATCCAGCGGCCAACAACTGTTGCTGTAATTTTGTTCGTTTCTGCATCCTTGCAGCCTTTTGTCGACAATTAGATTTTCGCGCACCGACACGGTTGATCGGCGATCGCCACAGGCCGACTCGATTAAAATTCGGAAAAATCGTTGCAACTAGCACAACAGGTCGCTTTGATCGTCTTCTGGCCTCTGGCATTGGCAACCCTAAAATGCTCGATCGAACGGGGTCAATACCAGTTCCTTTCCCACCCGACGGATGTGATCCGTTACAACAAGATTAGGATCCCTGCTTCCCCCGCTCGCACATCCCAACATTCCCCAACTGTTTGATAATCCGCACGAGGTCGCAATGAGTACCACGCTTTCAACCGCACCCAAATCGGCCAGCGAAGTGAAGGTCCAGCACACCGAATGTTTTATTGATGGCAAATGGGTTCCCGCAGTCAGTGGCAAGACCTTTGCCACTATCAACCCGGCGACTGAGCAGGAGATCGCACAGATTGCCGAAGGCGACGCGGCGGACGTCGATGCTGCTGCCAAAGCGGCGCACAAGGCATTTGAGTCAGGGGATTGGCCGCAGATGGACGCCCGCGATCGCGGCCGCCTGATGTACAAGTTGGCCGATCGGATGGAGCAAGAAATTCATGCATTGGCAGCACTGGAAACGCTCGACAATGGCAAACCACTCGGCGACAGTCTGGCAGCCGACCTGCCGTTGGCCATCGACGCCATCCGTTACTACGCCGGTTATGCGGACAAATTGCACGGCAGCACCATTCCGATCCGCGGCAATTACTTGTGCTACACCCGCCGTGAACCGATCGGGGTTGCCGGGCAAATTATCCCCTGGAATTTCCCGCTGTTGATGTTGGCCTGGAAATGGGGGCCCGCTTTAGCAGCCGGCTGCACGATTGTGATGAAGCCCGCCGAACAAACGCCGCTGACCTGTTTGCGGATGGCCCAGTTGGCGAAAGAAGTCGGATTTCCCGATGGCGTGATCAACATCGTTCCTGGGTTTGGCCCCACCGCCGGAGCCGCTTGTGTGAAACACCCGCTGATCGACAAGATCGCATTCACCGGTGAACATCGCACCGCACAAATCATCACCCGTGATTCCGCCGACACGTTGAAACGATTGACGTTTGAACTCGGTGGAAAAAGTCCCAACGTGGTCTTCAACGATGCTGATTTGGATGCCGCCGTTCAAGGCGCTTATATCGGGCTGTTCTTAAACCAAGGCCAATGCTGCTGTGCCGGCAGTCGTGTGTTTGTACAAAAAGACCGCCACGACGAATTCATCGAAAAACTAACCGCGTTGACATTAAAACGAAAAGTCGGTGATCCGTTCGCCGCCGATACCGAGCAAGGTCCCCAGGTCGACCGGGCACAGTTCGACAAGATCATGTCGTATATCGACAAAGGCAAATCCGAAGGTGCCAATTGTGTTGCCGGTGGAAATCGAGTCGGCGACAAAGGTTTCTTTATCGAACCGACGATCTTTTCCGGCGTCAGCGATGACATGGCGATCGCCACCGATGAAATCTTTGGTCCGGTGATGAGCGTGCTGACGTTTGACGACAAAGAGGATATGATCCGCCGCGCCAACAATACGTTTTATGGATTGGCGGCCGCGGTTTGGACGCGTGACATCTCCAATGCCCATGAATTTGCCGCCCGTGTTCGCGCCGGCACGATCTGGGTCAATTGCTATGACGTGTTTGATGCCGCCGCGCCGTTCGGCGGATTCAAGATGAGTGGCTATGGGCGGGAGCTCGGTGAAGAGGGACTGAAACCTTACACCGAATCGAAAACCGTCACCGTCAAACTGTAGCCGACCTTTCCCACGCCCTCCTTCCCCCCCGTTTCACTTCGTGCCATCTTTTTTCGACACGCCCGCTGATCCCGACGCACTGGTCACCCATGCGGACGGGCCGGCGGGGACGCTGCCACTGACCGATGAAATCTTGCGGACCTGGTCATCCGGCGACATCTTTGGTTTGACGCAAAGTGTGGGGATGGGATTTGATCCCCGCCGCGTGTTGGGCGATCAATATCTGATTCTCAGTACCCAAGGCGGACTGCGCGAGAACGACGGCACGCCGTTGGCGCTGGGGTATCACACCGGGCACTGGGAAATCGGATTGCTGGTTCGCGCCGCGGCCGAACAATTGACCGAGCGCGGGGCGGTGCCGTTCTCGGCCTACTGCAGTGACCCCTGTGATGGTCGCAGCCAAGGCACCCGCGGCATGTTCGATTCGCTGCCCTATCGCAACGATGCAGCGATTGTGTTTCGTCGATTGATCCGCTCCCTGCCGCGCCGCAAAGCCGTCATCGGAATCGCTACCTGTGACAAAGGATTGCCGGCGATGATGATGGCACTGGCCGGTGCCAAAGATTTGCCCAGCGTGCTAGTGCCTGGCGGAGTCACGTTGCCGGCAACCGTGGGCGAAGACGCTGGCAAAGTCCAATCGATCGGCGTCCGCTACACCCGTGGCGAAATGTCGTTAGAAGCAGCTTCACTGGAAGGCTGCCGCGCCTGCGGGACTCCCGGCGGCGGTTGTCAGTTCCTCGGCACCGCGGCGACCAGCCAAGTCGTTGCCGAGGCATTGGGCATGACCGTGCCTCACGCCGCACTGGGTCCAAGCGGCGGCCCCATCTGGACACAAATGGCACGCGATGCCGCTGACGTGGCGATCGAAATGGTTGCCAATGGTGTCACACTTGGTGATGTCCTGACCGACGATTCACTATACAACGCGATGCTGATTCACGCCGCGGTCGGCGGCAGCACGAACCTGTTGTTGCATATCCCCGCCATCGCCGCCGCAGCCGGTCTGAAACGACCGGACGCCGATGCGTTTCGAGCCATCAATCAATCGGTGCCGCGATTTGTAGATTGCTTGCCCAATGGTCCAGCCGGTCATCCGACGATTCGATTCTTCTTGGCCGGCGGTGTTCCCGAAGTCGCATGGCATCTGCGTGAACTGGGATTGTTAAAATCCTCAGCGCGGACGGTGACGGGAATGACCTGGGACCAAATCCTAGACCAATGGAAATCCAGCGACCGTCGTCAGTTTTGTCGTGATCGACTACACGAGTCCGATGGGGTGGATCCGGATGATGTGATCGTTCCGCCCAGCCAAGCGGCTGCCAAAGGTTTGACGCCGACGGTTAGTTTTCCGGTCGGAAATCTGTGTCCCGAAGGATCGGTGATCAAGGCAACGGCGATCGATCCCTCGGTCATCGACCAAGACGGCGTCTATCGCAAACGCGGTCCTGCCCGCGTCTTCACCAGTGAACGAGATGCGATCGCAGCGATCAAAGGCCAACTGGGGCCACCGATCGTCGCCGGCGACATCCTCGTCTTGATCGGACGTGGCCCCCTGGGGTGTGGAATGGAAGAAACCTATCAAATCACGTCAGCGCTGAAATACCTGTCCGATGGCAAGCATGTTGCCTTGATCACCGACGCCAGATTTTCCGGCGTCAGTACCGGTGCCTGTATCGGGCATGTCGGACCAGAAGCGTTGGCCGGTGGTCCGATCGCAAAGGTACGCGATGGTGATGTGATCGAAATTGAAATTGATCGCAACAGTCTGGACGGACGTGTGGAATTGATCGAATCGATCGACGGCGTGCCTGCCGATCAGCTGCTTTCACAGCGCACGCCGCATCCACAGTTGACCGTCGAATCGGAGATGCCCGATGACACTCGATTGTGGGCGGCTCTGCAACAAGTCGGCGGTGGTGCGTGGGGCGGATGCATCTATGACGTCGACGAAATCATCGACACGCTGAAAGCCGGTTTGGAAGCCAAAGCAAACGCAAACGCTTCCTAAATCGCGAGTGATCGGGGATGAATGATTGAAGTTACAGCTTTATCACAACCCGACGCGTCAGCGAGTGATTCAGGGTGTTAACGGGATCCCTCGCTGACGCGTCGGGTTACCAAAAACCAATGCCTGACGCGAAAGCGTAACTTCAAACCTAACGCGTCGCACTTGCGATCAAAGCGCACTCAGCACCCTTCGTTCTGCCGCACCCGGGCATATCAATCACAAACACACCCTGGGGTTTGTTCGATGAAGACGAGTGTTTCGATCGGATTGGCAACACTCGCCTTGTTTCTCTCGATCGGCTACGGGTGGTTTCAATATCGCGGTCCCACTCCACTGGGAATCGATGCGCCGCCACATCAACCCGCGGCCGCGCGCATGCGGCAGACGTTGGTCGACCTGTTGGGGACTCCACCGCAATCGCACGTCACTGGCACCGCCGGCGGCGAGGCTTTTCTAAAACGTCTGGAAACCAAGATTCAATCGTTCGGTCTTGCAACGCAGCGGATCGAGATCCCTTGGGACCCGGCGACCATCGAGTACTTTCCAACCGGCCAGATTGATCTGCTGCCAAAAGGAAGCCTGCTGAACAACCTGCTGGTGACGATCTCTGGCCGCGATCCCTCCCTGGCACCGCTGCTGGTTGCCACCCACCACGATTCCTGTCGCTGGGGACCCGGTGCCGGAGATGCCGGTTCGGCTGTGGTTGCGCTGGTTGAACACATTCGTATTCTGTCGCTGCGACAGCCACAAAGGACGGTGCACTACCTGTTTACCGATGGCGAAGAGTTTGGATTGTTGGGGGCGAATGCGATCGCGGCAGAAAATCCGCGCCCCTTTCGAGATCCATTTTTCGTTCTGAATTTCGATGCCCGCGGAACCAGTGGTGGTGTGCCGATGTTCGAAACCGCCACCATGAACAACGCTTGGATCGGTGCTCTGGTCAATCACCTGGCTCGGCCCAAGATCACTTCATCGCTGGCGGTCACCGTCTATCGTTCGCTGCCCAACGCAACGGATTTCCATGTCTTTCAAGGCAAGCTGGGATGGGCCGGATTCAATTTCGCAACCATCGGTAGCGCGCACCACTACCATCAACCCAGCGACCGTCCAGAAAACATAAGCGATCGGACACTACAACACATGGGCGATCATTTGTTCCGCATGCATCAAGCGTTTGATGCAATCGATGCGGAACAGGCCCAGAAAATCAGACAACAGAACCAACAACATCCCGCCAACGCCGTCTTTTTCGACCTGTTCGGCAGTGTCGTGATCCACTTCAGTGAAACCAATCAATTGATTTTAGCGATCTGTGCTGCGGCGCTGCTGGCTGGATGCCTGATACGATACCGACGGCCGCAGTGGTTCGGGATGTTCGCGGGGACCATGCTGAAGAATCTAATCGCGATTGTCGGTGGCAGTCTGGTGGGATGGGCCGCCCACTTCATTCTTGCAACAACGCCATGGGTTCAACTGCGATACACCCCTGTCGATCTACCAGCCGGATTGCTGACGCTGGCCATTTCTTTCTTAGTCGCGACATGGATCTTGGAACGACAACGCGGATCGTCCGCTACAGCGACAGATTCTGGCGACGTCGGCAGCGATTGGATTTGGTGTCTCAATGGCTTGCTGGGATTGATTCTGGCAATCGTCTTGCCGGGAGGCGCCTACTTGCTGATTCTGCCCAGCTTGGCGTATGCAGCGGTTCGGCTGACCACCGGACATCGGATTGCCTCGGCCTCGTGCGGCTGGACGGTTGCCGTCGTCATCACCGGTCCACTCTTGGTGCTATTGGTCCAATCGCTCGGCCCATGGCATCAACCGATGTACGCGACGATCAGTGGCCTGTTGGCGGTGCTCGCAATGACAACATGGAATCGAAATAGCCAGGCATCCAGGCGGACGTTGGATCGACGGAGCGATCCACGACATTGAGCCTGTGGATGGGACAGGCTGAAGGTTGAACTCCAACAGTGTGCGGCCAACCGCAACGAGTTTTTATGCCAGTAGTGCTTGGATCGGATCGCCGTCGCCGCCGATTTTGAACGGGCGACCGTTGGGGGCAATCTGTTCTTTATTCAGTGGCAAACCGGCTGCGGCAGCGATGGTCTTGTTGAAATCGCTGACCGACACATGATCTTTTGCCACCGAAAATCCTGTCTTGTCACTGGCGCCGTAGACTTGGCCGCCCTTGATACCGGCCCCCATTAACAGCGAACAAAATGCACCGGGGTGATGGTCGCGACCGGCGTTGACGTTCAGCGCCGGCTTGCGGCCGAACTCTGTTGTCAGCACGACCAGTGTTTCGTCTAACAAACCACTGCGATGCAAGTCCTTTAATAGAATACCGAGTGCGGTATCAAGTTGGCTGGCACGTTCATCCAAACGGCCATACAGGTCTTGGTGCATGTCCCAACCGCCATAGGTGACTTCGACGAATCGGGCACCACCTTGAACCAATCGTCGAGCCAATAAACAACCTTGGCCCAGCGAGTTGTTGCCATAGGCCTCGCGCACCGCTTCCGGTTCCTGTTTGATGTCAAACACCTTCAAGTAGTCGCTGCCCATCAGATTCCGAGCTTCGTGATAAAGCTGGTTGTAGGCTTCGATTTTTGTATTCGACCGATGCCCCGTCTGAAAAGCGCTGTCGAACTTGCTGGCCAGCATCAGCCGGCGTTCAAACATCTCGTCGGGCAAGTATTTCGGCAACGTGATGTATTGAATCCCAGCGCTGGCATTGGCCACGGGTACCGGCGACAGAGCAGGGGGCAAGAACCCCGCTCCCGGATGCCGGTTGGCGGCACCGATCACATAGTTTCCTGGCAACTCGCGGTTCAATCGCCCCTGTTCGGACAACATCCAGCCGCCCATTCCGGGATGCTGGATGCTGTTGAGTTTCTTGTAGGCGGTCCGCATCAGGTACTGGCCTTTCTCGTGCGCGCCGGTCTCGGTGCTCAGCGAACGCACCACAGAAATTGCGCCGGCAAGGTAGGCGAGCTTTGGAAAACGGTCACCGTAGGCGATGCCGGGGACGCGGGTTTGAATCGGTTTGGTTTCACCGGCTTCTTCCACACCGGATTTCGGATCGAACGTGTCCAGGTGCGTCATCGCGCCTTCCATGAACAGATAGATCACATGTTTCGCTTTGCCGTTGGCGACTTCGGCGGCCTTGGCTTCGCCGAGCGACAGCATCGAACCGGATCCGATGGCACCGGCGAACGACACGCCCAGACATTCTTTGGCAACCGAGCGCATGAACCCGCGTCGGTTTTCGTTGCTCATTTCAGGAAGTGACATACTGGAATCCTTACTGGATGAAAAGAAACTCGCGGGTATTCAGCAATGCCCAGATGATGTTGCCGTAGCCGACGTTGTCATTGGTCATCCGTGAAAGCTCTTTGGCAGCCAACAGGCGGTCTTTGCTCGCCGGTCGCCTGGCCAAGACGCTTAGAAAAATGGCTTCGACACGATCTCGCGTTTGTTCAATCGCCAACACGTCGTCCACGATGGCCGACCCGGGCTCCAACATCACATGGGTGATCGGGCCATTGAACATGGCCAAGATCTGTGGCACCGTGGCTTCGGTTTCGGAACCATCGATCGTTTCCCGATCACTTTGACCGAACTGGCGCAGGAAGTGATCCGGTTTTTGAGGCGCCGGCAACTCGCTGGCGCGACACAACACGTTGCCTTGATAGGCATGTTGGTTCAGCGATCGATTGTAAGCCGCCAAGAAATAGGTCTTGGCAAATTCTTCAGACTGCGATTTGGCCTGGTCAAACGTCAGCGTGGAAAAGTCGACATCCAGATACGGTTTCAACTGGTCTGCGCCGGGACGTTGAAAGGGCATCGAGTTGCGAACCGCCAACGTCAACATCGAATCCCAAACCTGTTCGGCCGTCATTCGCCGCACGATCGGGCCGGGAAAGTAATAGGGCTCGCCACTGGTCAGCTGATAATCCGATGCGGATCGCTGGTAGGTTTGCGAGTACAGAATGATTCGTGTCAGATCGCGTAGGTTGTAACCCGAGCGGACCAATTCTTTGCCCATCATCGCCATCGCCGGTTCATTGGCACACGGGTGCTCGTCACGAAAATCATCGATCGGTTCAACCAACCCGACTCCCAAGAATCGCTTCCAAAGCCGATTGACGATTGTATTGCTGAACTGTTGGTTGTCCTCGCTGGTCAGCCAAGCGGCAAATTGATGCCGCGGTGATGCCTGTTTGGACTTAGTCGGCACCTCGCCCCATAGCACCGCTGGCTCGACCACCGATTTCGGTTTGGCATCGTCATAGGCGTAGTCGTGCGGCAATCGCAGATTTGTTTTGACCTCCGAAACGTTGTACGTGTTGGCGCGGACCATGCGTTGAAATGCGCCTGGCACTCGACCTTTGTCGTAGTGTTTTTTCGCCTCGTTGATCAATTCGTTTGCCGGGTTGCCTTTGGTGAAACCCGGGTCGCCCTTCTTGATCCGTGTTCGCGTCCCGGCCGTGTAAGCCGCCAGTTCATAGAATTGGTACTGGGACCATTGATCAAACGGATGGTCATGGCATTGTGCACAGCCGATCTGCGTCCCCAGGAACACACGGACGGTGTTGTCCACATAGGGCAATGGCATGCCATCGTCACGCAATTGAAATCCCGTTGCCGGATTCTCCCACACCTTGCCTTCGGCCGTTAACATTTCGTAGACCCATTGGTCGTACGGCATGTTGGTGCGAATCGCATCTTTGACATACGCCAAGAACGGATCCAGCACGATGTTGGGTTGTGGTCGCTCGCGCAACCGCAGCGTGTCGGCCCAAAAGTTGTAGGTGTTGCTGACGTAGTCCGGGCTGCTCAGCAACTGGTCGATCAACTCGACTCGCTTGTCAGGGTTGTTCGACTCGAGAAACGTTTTTGCCTCTGCCAGCGTGGGGATTCGCCCGGCGACATCCAAATAGATACGACGCAAAAACACTTCGTCGCTGGAAAGGGCGTTGGGTGTCTGCCCCAGTTCGGTCAGTTTGGACTCGATCAGATTGTCGAGCTCGGCGGCGGCCAATTCCAACTCCGTGCGGCGACTGGCCGACACGGGTTGGATGTCCATCAAATGCGACGGCGTGTTCCGAACGCTTTCCGGCAATCGAATTTTTGGCGCTGCGGGCTTCTTTGGCTTGTTCTTGTTTGGGCGCTGCGCGACAACTGGAGTGGCAATCAGCCCCCCTCCGACCAATGCAACCATGACGGCCCGAATGATTGTCCCCCGCCAAAGGCAGCCAGACCAGGAAACTAGCAATTGCGACAACATCAACGCACGCCTGAACAGAAAGTAGAGAAGCAACCCAATCGATGTTTGAACGCTGTTGGGCAGCGTTTGTACCCCAGTTTAGCTTACGGGAAGCTGAATCCCCGATAAGACTTAGGACGCAAATTTGGGGCGGATGTGATTTTGGCGACAAATGGCGGGTTTGCGACGCTGCCGCCAGGACAACCAAATCGTCTTTCGGCTGAGCGTCGGGCTTTGCTACAACCCCCTCTATGCTGGGTGAATTCAAAGTAAACCGATGTAGCCGCAAGTGTTACGCCGAAAAACGACCGCTGAAAGAAGGCGAGTGGTACTACTCCGTCGTTGTCCTGAAAGACGACGATTATGAGCGCCGCGACTACAGTGCAGCTGGCTGGGAAGGCCCGCCGGAAGGCAGCCTTGGTCACTGGAAATGCCGTATGCCGGTCGCCGGCGACAAGAAACTGGTACTGGCACCGCGCGAGGTGTTGATCGATCTGTTGCGGCAGATGGAAGACATGCCCGAACGCGCCAAAACACGCTACCTGTTGGCGCTGATCTTATTGCGTCGTCGATTCGTGACGTTGACCGATGCGCCGCTCGACCTACCAGAACTCCCCGAACCGGTGGACTCGGACCAGCCGCCGATCAAATGGATGCACGTGGAAGTCGTCGCTGATGGGACGACCATCAGTGTCATGGAATGCCGCATTGCCAAAGCCGAAGCACAGTCGCTGAATGAATCGTTGAACGAACTACTGTTTTGCGAAGCCAGCGAAATCGAAGGGGAGTCGGACCATTGATGAAATCTCAATTCGCAACGATGCGAGCGCTGACGTGGATTTTGATCTGCAGTGTTGGATTTGTTTCCGGCGGAGCGACGTGCGCGCGGCGTGAACCGGTGATGGCTCTGCCCCCACCACCGCCTGTGCTAGGGGCGACCCCGGCGTTGGTCGATGTCGTTGCCGCGGTGAATCGCACGTCGGCTATTCGAGAATTGTCCAGTAACAGTGCCACGGTCGACGTGCTGTCGATGCCCGCGCTGCCAAAACTCTCGGCGACACTGGCATTGCGCAAAGAACGTGAATTTCGCTTGCGGGCCAGCCTACCGATTGTGATGGGATCGGGACTGGATATGGGCAGCAACGATGCGTTGTTCTGGTTCGAAGTCCCCGAAGGAATGGGCCGCACGCTGTATTTTGCCCATCACGAACAATATCGCCAACAACTTCAGCGAGCCATTTTGCCCGTCGACCCGACTTGGGTGATGGGTTCGCTGGGGCTAACACAACTGGACGCCGCCAACGTCGTACAAGGCCCTGTGATGCGGCCCGATGGAAAACTGGAACTGCGCAGCACAGTGCCGATGCCATCGGGAACCTACCAGCAGGTCTGCTATGTCGATGCGCAGAAAGGCCATGTGACCGACCAATTCTTGTATTCACCATCGGGTGCCACGATTGCCGAAAGCCATGCCTGGAACCACCAGTACTATGTCGACCAACAGTGCTCGCTGCCGCACAACGTCAAACTGATACTCAACCCGGCGAGTGGACCTCCGCTAGAACTGCAGATCGACGTGGGAACGTACGCAGTCAACCAGATTCTGAGCGGAGACCCGAATCTGTTTGTGATTCCTCAAGGTGCCAACAACGTGGTCGACCTGACAACCATTGGTCCGGTCAGCGGAACGATCGTGACCCCGGCGAGCTATCGATCCGCCGGCAGCCAATCTGAGAACCTGGGTCCGATGCCCTATCGCGGTCTGGTTGAACCACCGAGCCCCTAAGTGTTGAAGTTGCGCGTTTCATCACAACCCCACGCGTGAGCTTTGAAGTTGCGCGTTTCATCACAACCCGAGGCGTGAGCGAGGGATTTAGGGTGTTAACGGGATCCCTCGCTCACGCTTCGGGTTACCAAAAACCAATGCCCCACGCAAAAGCGCAACTTCAAACGAAAGTGCCAGGGGGAAAGCGAAAGTGCCAGGGGGACAGAGCACTTTCCGGATGAATCGATGTCTCGGGAAATGCAAGCATCGGCTGCCGCTGCGACTGGCAATGCTATGTCCCCGACGAAACGCCGCTACTGGTAATGCTATGTCCCCGACGGAACGGCATGTCCCGACTTAACGCCAGCGGCGTGATACAACTTAGCCTAGGGTCAGGTTGTGCGAGCGCAGCGAGCAAACCGCAACCCTAGGTTGCGAGCACCGAAAACGCGTTCCCCCCGTCGGGATTCGGCGGCTTCGCCGCCGAATCCCGACAGGGGGAAAACGGTGACCTGTTGACCCGGGGTTCCTGTCGAACCTGCCTCCAGCAGGCTCGACAGTGACCCCGGGCTAAGCTATTGAACGCCGTTGGCGTAGCGAAATACCGGGGGGACAGAGCACTTCCGCCGACGAGTCGATGCCTCGGGAAATACAAGCATCGGCTGCCGCTGCGACTGGCAATGCTATGTCCCTGACGGAACGCTGGGGCGGCGACGGGGGGGGTTGCTGCGGAGTCTGAACCGCGGCCGGTTCAGCTACAGGAGATGCCAGGGGACAGAGCACTTTCACGGATGAATCGATGTCTCGGGAAATGCAAGCATCGGCTGTCGCTGCGACTGGCAATGCTATGTCCCCAACGGAACGCTATGTCCCCGACGGGGTGAGCGTTCGTTGAACCGCATCTTGCGGTCGGGAACTCGATCGGTTAGCCGCGTTTGCGGCGGAGACGGTTTCGGCGGCGCCGACGGTCTTTGCGATCCCGTTCTTTTCGCCGGATCTCGTCGATCTCCCACTTGTTCTCCGGATGATCTGCGAGCCAGCGATCCGAGGAAATACCAGGGGGACAGAGCACTTCCGCCGACGAGAAATACCGGGGGGACAGAGCACTTCCGCCGACGAGTCGATGCCTCGGGAAATACAAGCATTTGCTGTCGCTGCTACTGGTAGTGCTATGTCCCCGACGGGAACGCCAGCGGCGAAACGGCATGTCCCGACTTAACGCCAGCGGCGTGATACAACTTAGCCTAGGGTCAGGTTGTGCGAGCGCAGCGAGCAAACCGCAACCCTAGGTTGCGAGCACCGAAAACGCGTTCCCCCTGTCGGGATTCGGCGGCGTCGCCGCCGAATCCCGACAGGGGGAAAACGGTGGCCTGTTGACCCGGGGTTCCTGTCGAACCTGCCTCCAGCAGGCTCGACAGTGACCCCGGGCTAAGCTATGGAACGCCGTTGGCGTAGCGAAATACCGGGGGGACAGAGCACTTCCGCCGACGAATCGATGCCTCGGGAAATACAAGCATTTGCTGTCGCTGCTACTGGTAATGCTATGTCCCCGACGGAACCGACGAGTCAATGCCTGGGGAATGCAAGCATTGGCTGTCGCTGCTACTGGTAGTGCTATGTCCCCGACGGAACGCTGGGGCGGTGACGGGCGGGGTTGCTGGGGAGTCTGAACCGTGGCCGGTTCAGCTACGGCGCTGGAGTCGGAATGAATAACTTTTCGCCAGCGACACTCGGTGTAACGCCTGAACTCGGCGTTTAGGGTTGGGTCACCGGTTCGCCACCGAACTCATAGGTCAGCACTTCGCCGTCGATGCGGGCCAAGACGCGTCCCAATGCGGGCTGAGCAACTTGGATCGTGGTCAGTCCGGCCGAGCGTGGTGCCACTTCATGCTCCAGTTCCTCGTGGATCGTTTTGCCATCGGTCATTCGGATCAGCGCCACATCCATGTACGGCGTTGGTGAGCGCACGGTGTAGGTCGTTTTCGATCGAGCCAAGATCAGTACCGGTGAACCAGCGGGTTGCGTGATCGTGACGCCCCATGGCGTTTCAAAGTCTCGTTCCCAGTTGATCTGGCCGCTGTCGGTGGAAACAGCGATCAATTTGTGACAGGGACGATGCACGTCACCATGCTGGACCAATAACTTGTCACGCCCCGTGGCTGGCGGGTTCGCCGGCAAGACCACGATTTGGCCGTCCATCCACATCGCATTCATCGATTCCAGTTCCGGCATCGCGCCGGTTTCGTGGCGACACAACTCAGTCCCATGCAACAGATCCCAAATCACCAGTCGGCCACCGGTGTCCATCAACACCAAGTATCGGTCTTGCAAAATGCGTCCCATTGCACGACCGACATTGCCGATGCGTGGTTGGCTAATCAGCGATTCGATCTCTAGCACCACGCGCTGGTCATCTTGCTGAGCCAACGGATCGACCAATCGGACGATCGCCGATGACCCATTGTCGGTTTCCTGATAGGCCAAAACATGTTTGCCGCTGGTGGTCCAGACGGTTCCATAGTCCCAGGGCATGCTTTCAATCTTGCGACCGTCCAATAGGTCAAACGTGTTGACTTCGGAAACGATTCCCGAACGATAGGAAACGACCGCCACGCGCCCACGATCGGCAACCATGCTGCCCAGTGGAGGAGCACTCGAATTACGCCACATCGTTTCGTTATTGGTCAGGTCAATTGCCAACAGATCACCGGACTGCAGCACGATCAATCGATCCCCCAGGATCGGACCGACACGAAATTCACCCATCACATTCGCGGCGCTGGAATTGGTCGGGTAGGAAAACCGAGTGTCTCCAAACGCGGTCGTGTGTCCCTTGCGAGTGGTCACGGTTGCACCGTCGGAACCAAAATCACGTGACCACATCAGTGCCTCGGCACCAAGATTGGATCGCATCGCAAATAAGTCGATCGCCGAAACACGCCCCGGACGTTCCAAAATCATCACTCCACCCGACACCGACGCCTTGCGGTCGGAAGACGATCGCGAGGGAAATTCGTCCAACGGCAATCGCAACGTTCCACCAAGCGGTTGCCGCATTGCAACCGATTCATTGCTATTGATGACCGCCCAACCGTCAAAACTGTTACCGCCTTCGAGCGTCGGTTCCACCACGCGCTGCGAGATCGCCGAACGCGCTGTCCCCGGCAATGCCTGAGACACCCAGTTCAACGTCACATTGGCATCCAGATCCAAGGGCGCTGCGCCAGGCTCGATCGAGCGATCCGCCAATTCGGCAATCGCATCAAGTTGCGCCGTCTGCGTCTGGTCCGAAACATCATCCGGAGCTGTTTCACTCGCGCCGCGCAAGGTGTCGACCAACCGGAGCGCATCGGGACCGAGCATCCCATTGGCATAGACCTGCGCCAACATCTCGGTGCGTGCTGGCGACAGCTGCAGCGCGGATTGGTTCAGCACCGACGATGTCCGCAGCGGTCCCAACAGCAACCGTTCCGCGGCAATGAACTCGTCCTCGGCTAATTCACGCTGCGCCAGGGAGACCACTAAATCATCGACACCCAAAGGCGACAATTGCTGAGCAAGCGAGCGCAGCAAACGCGTCGCGCCCAGCCGTTTCGATTCTAAATGCGATTGCAAGATTTGTTGAACCAGCGGCAATTGGTCCTGCTGAGTCGCCATTTGCATGATCTCAGCCGCCCGCGCGCTGGCCCAACTGTTCAGACTGCAGTCGCGTGACGGGTCTCGCAAGATGGTTTCGTCCTCGGTGCCCAGCAACGTCACATCGACCATCACGCTAGTGAATTCCAACAACCGTTCCGTGGCATCTTTGACCGATTCGTTTCGTAGCGCCGATTGAATCCTTAACGCCAGAAACTCCAACCGTTGTGCGGGAGTATCGATCAATGCATCGAGTTCCTGTTCCAACCCTGGCGGTGGTGAAGGATCTTCGCGCAATACACCCAGCATCGATGCGATCGACAGCACCAACACATCGTCACTGTCGGGGTCAATCGCACGGGCTCGGGACAATACCTCAAGGGCTTCCTGGCGATTTCCCTGTTCGCTTAACAACAGTGCCTTTTGGATCAATGCATCTAAGTTGTCCGGGTCTTCGGCCAACATCCGTTCGACGCGTGGCCCCAGTGTTCGCGTTCCCATCGCCACAGCCAACTTGGTCGGACTTTGAGAAATAATCTCGCCATCAATCGCGATCAGATTCCCCAATGGATAACGTGTCGTGCGCCGCTCGAGCAGCGTGCCGTCGGTGAGTGCGATCTTGACCAACTCATTTCCGGATGTCGGCACGATGAAATATCCGGGCCCGAACACGCCGCGACCGACGATCTGTTGGCCAGGCGGCAACAACCGTTGATCACTGCGCCAACTGAGTCGTCCGTTTTCCATGTCGTAACCGACGACTTCGCGTGCCGACACCATCAATAGTAACCCGTCACGGATGCCGGCTACGTAAAACGCTGCTTGACGCGGTTTGCTAAATCGTTTCTTACCGTCAACCAGATCGAAACAAAACAAATTATCGGTCGCCACTGGCGTCACCAACACGGCCAGTCCGCTGGTGATCGCCGCTGAATTGTGCCATCGCTGTGACAGTTCGTCGTCCGATTGGCGACTGCGTGAAAACGTGGCCATCGAATTGCCATAGGAACGGCGTTGATAGGAATTCCCCCAGCGCAGCGTGCGGTCGGCCAAATCGATTGCAATGGTTGCCCCCGCACCGGTCGGACAGATCAGTACGCCGTCGTGATAGCTGGGCGTAGCACCCGAAATGCGACGAATGGCGTCGTACTGAATTCCGATCCCTTCCAGCGCGACCAGTTGCTGTTGCCATCGCAACTGACCCGTCGCCGGGTCCAGACAAACCAAGATGATGTCGCCGGCCAATTCGACCATGCCATACAACGAACCATCCACCGCAATCGGAGCGCCCAGAAAGAAGGCTTCGTTCAATTCGCTTTCGACCGTGGGGTTCTGCCCCAATCGCCATAACGTTTTGCCTTCGGTTGCTAATTCCAATGCGACCAGTGTGTTGCGGCTGCCATCGACCGATTGCGTGTTACGGATCCCCATCAGCGGCGTCATCCGCAAGACTTGAATCGGTGACAAATCATCGAGCACGAACACACGCTGGCCGTCGCTGGTGATTTGACCATAGGGGAAATCGTTCCAAACCTGGCGTCCCAGTCGATCTTCCGCTTCGTCGACCGCTAGGCCCTGAATGGACAACGTCTCTTCGCTGGGTTCGGACACATCGGTTTGATACCACGGATGTTGCCAGACCCGTTTGCCAGTCCGATAGTCGACGCCCTGCAAGCGGTCCGTGGTCCGCATCAGCAACTGGCCACCGACTCGAATCGGGGTCCAACTGGGCGGCACCAGACGTCCGCTGGCGGCCAATTCATCACTCTTTTGTCGCAGTTGCTGGTCTTCCAGCGGCGTTGCAGTGGTTTCCACCATCCAACGCGGTGTGGACAAGGGCAACTGCCCATCCATCGTCTCGTTGCGTGATGGATCACCACCCATCAATAGATAATCTGCCGACCGACTGATCGTGTCGGTTTGGGAAAACGTGTAATGGTCATCAATCCAGCCGCGCCAATCGCTGACCTCGTGCGAATCTCGCTCCTTGCCAACGCGGATCGTGGCATCGATCGTGTCTAGATCTTTGGGCAGCGGACGGCCCGCCAAACGGCTGGCCACGGCATGCATCACACGCACTTGCTGACCGAGTTCGGCGATCGCATGCGGACTGGTCACAACATCATCGAGCAACAACGATGCGGCCAACGGGTGCCCTAAATCAATCTCCCGCTGTGCCAAGATCAATGACGCGTAATAGCCTGCCTGGGTGTGAAAGTATTTCCGTCGCACATCACGCAATCGATTCCAATCGCGTGTCTCGGTGGCTTTGTCCAACAACTGACGCGCCAGCGCACCGTAGCGCAGTTCATACGTTTCCCGCGCTTCGCTGGGCAAGGAACCGACCAAGTCGCGGCAATGACGCAAAAACGTCTTGTCCAAACGCTGCTGGTCGTTGTCCGCGATCTCCAAAAAGAAATCCTGTCCGACCAAGGTGCCGTCTTCCGCGCCGGCATCATTGTTTTCCAGCAGGTCACCTAGCGTGACCACGGCGTCGCTAAAACGCTTGTCAGCAATCGCTTCCTGAGCATCCTTTAGCCGCTGGTTGATCGACCGCGGCGGCGGAATGAACCGCGACATGTTTTGCTGGAACACCCCGAACCGCCCCTGTTGGGCAAATGCTGGGGAGGTCACTGCAACGACGGTCAGAAGACTGAGAAGTCGGAGAACAAATTTCATAATCAATCGATGGCGAAGCGGATCGTGCCGCGGGCTCAAACCAAACGCTGCCGGGCTACCTGTTATTGTAGCGCCGCGACAGCCAATTGGCATCAGCCTGGCAGATTCAATTCCGCTCGGATCGCCTGAAACACCGACTCGGGCGGCAGCGACCCGTCAATCGAGCGAATCATGCCCCGCTGGCGATAGTAATCCAGCACCGGCGCGGTCCGCCGAAAAAACACCTCCAACCGCGCCCGAATCGTTTCGATCGAGTCATCGATTCGATTTTCCGTCTGGGCCCGCGCCAACAGTCGCTCGACCAAGACCGATTGCTCGACGACCAATTCCAACACGATGTCGACCGATTGCTGCCGCTCGGACAGATAGGTATCCAACCGAATCGCTTGGTTGACCGTTCGCGGAAAACCGTCCAACAGGTAACCGTCGCAGCAATCCGGCTGGGACAGACGGTCCGTGATCATTTGCATCACCAGATCATCGGGTGCCAGATTTCCGTGATCGATGTAGCCGGCGACAAATTCGCCCAGCTCTGATTCACCTTTGGTGGCCCGCAACATCTCGCCGGTGGAGATGTGCGGGATGGCAAGCTCACTGGCCAGACGCTTGCACTGTGTTCCCTTGCCAGCACCCGGTGGCCCGATAAAGACGATACGCACCGGAAGAAAACCTGGCGAATAGCAGGGAATGACGTGATGTGGTCTAGACGACCGGGCTGACTCCGCCGCCCGCACCCTCTAACAAGCCACGATAGTTTCGCATCACCAAGTGGCTGTCGATCTTCTGCACTAAATCGAACGCCACACTGACCGCGATCAACAACCCCGTACCGCCGTAGAACCCGGCGATCGAATAGGGCACACCCAGCGACCCATAAACAATCGTTGGCACGATCGCCACGATCGACAAGAAAGCCGCACCGACGTAGGTGATTCGAACCATCACCTTTTCCAAGTAGTCCGTCGTTCGTTTGCCGGGACGATACCCGGGGATAAACGTTCCGCTATCACGCAGGTTGTCGGAGATCTCTTTCGGATTGAATGTGATCGCAGTCCAGAAGTAGCAGAAGAAAAAGATCAACGCGACGTACAGCAGGTTAAAGAAGTACGAGGCCTGATCTTGCATGGTCAAACTAAGCAGGTTCAGCCCTTTGAAAATCGGTCCACCCGTTTCAAAGGCGCCCGCCAACAATCCGAATGCGACACCCGGGATCATCAACAAACTGCTGGCAAAGATGATCGGCATCACGCCGGCTTGGTTGATCCGCAATGGCAAGTGCTGACGGGTACCGCCGTAGACTTTGCGACCACGTGTGAACTTGGCTGACTGAGTCGGAATCTTGCGCTGGCCGAGGGTGATAAACACCACACCGACCACGACGCCGATAAACAAGATGAACAACAGGATCAACGTTTCGATCCCGACCTGACCGCGGCTCAACCCGGTCAGTTGTGTTTCCATGTTACGAACGAGTTCGTAGAGGGCCTTGGGCATCTGGGCCAAAATCCCAGCCATGATCAACAAACTGATCCCGTTACCGATCCCGTGTTCGTCAATCTGTTCACCCAACCACATCAGGAACACACTCCCGCAGGTCATCACCGCGACCGCGACGAATTGCCAGGGCAGATACAGATCTGTGCCGGCTGCATTCAAAAAGTTGGGGTTGATGTTTCCACCACCAGGCCCGCTGGCACTGAGCATCACCGAGACATAAATCCAGCTTTGCACCAAGCAGATCAACACGGTCAGATAACGCGTGTATTCGTTGATCTTTTTCTGTCCGGCTTGGCCTTCCTTTTTCAGTTCAGCCAGCGCGGGCACCGTGGTGCCCAACAACTGCAAAATGATCGACGCCGAAATATACGGCATGATGCCAAGACCAAAGATGGTCAATTGACGCAGGTCACTGGCCGCGAACAAGCTGACTTTTTCCAAAAAGTCAGCTGCACCCCCACCCGCCGAATTCGATGGGTTATTGGAGACCATCGGCAACGGGATGTGAAAACCGATCCGGTAAATTGCCAGCAACCCGAGCGTCAGGAAGATCTTCTTCCTTAGTTCAGGGATGGTCATCATGATTCGCAGTTTTTCAAGCATTCGCTCGATCCATCTTTCGTTGATTTCGGTTGCGGCACGGTCGACAAATCGCCGAGTCGGTGACCGCCTGCGGGAATTTAGTGTTTTTGGCTGATTAGGGCGAGAGCAACGCGCCCGTGGCTACCCTGCAAAACAAAACGTCAGCACGCGGTAAGCGACTGACGTTTTGGAGTGGTCTCATTAGCCAGGCAACGCCTGTGTCTACTTAGTTTCTTTCAACGCTGCGACGCGTTCAGCTGGCGTCCGCTTGGGCGCCAACTTGTTGATCGTGCCACCGGCAGCGGTGATTTTCTCTTCAGCCGACTTGCTAAAACGGTGGGCCGACACGGTCAGCTTCTTGGTCAATTCGCCATCGCCCAAGATCTTGACTTCGTCGAACGTGCCTTTGGCAACGTCTTTGGCCGACATTGCTTCGAGAGTGACTTCGTCACCGTCCTCGAAGTTGTCGTTCAATTTACCGACATTGACGGCAAACACGCTGAGCGCCCAACGGTTGTTGAAGCCGCGTTTCGGGATCCGACGGAACATCGGCATCGCACCGCCCTGGAAACTGGGCTTACGACTGTAACCACTTCGGCTCTTATGGCCTTTGTGACCACGGCCAGCTGTTTTGCCGGTGCCGCTGCCCGGACCACGTCCGATGCGTTTACGTTTGCGGTTCTTTTGAATTCCGCGATGGACGTCATTCAGGTTCATAACGAAACCAAGTTTAGCAATGTTGCAGTTGATGAGCCCCGGACGGGCTTATTCGCTCCGCAACCGGGGATCTTGTTGTCTTTTTAGGAAGTCATTTCTTCGACGGTCAGACCGCGAAGGGCAGCGGTTTCTTCTCGAGTCCGCAATTGGGCCAAGGCGGCCACGGTGGCTTTGACCAGGGTCACGGGGTTATTGGTCCCGTAAGATTTGGTCAGAATGTCGTGAATCCCGCAGGCTTCACAGACCGCACGAACGGCTTGCCCGGCGATGATACCGGTACCCGCTCCCGCGGGGATCAATGTCACTTTGGCCGCACCAAAGCTGCCCCAAACCTGGTGAGGAATACTGCCCTCGACCAGCGGCACTTTGATCATGTCACGGGTGGCTTGTTTCGTTGCTTTTTGAACGCTCGGTGGGACTTCGTTGGCCTTGCCATATCCCCAGCCGACTTTGCCTTGTCCGTCGCCGACGACGACCATTGCAGCAAAGCTGAACCGGCGACCGCCTTTGACGACCGCTGCACAGCGTTTGATCTTCACCACACGATCGAGCAGCCCGTCATCTTTCGATTCCTCGGCTTGCCGTCCGCCACGGCGACGATTTTGATTGCTTCCAGTACTAATTGTTCCGACCCTCGGTTAGCCGCTGTTTTGACCAGCGGCAAGTTGAATAGCGTTCTTGTGGGATATGTTTCGCCATGGACCTTCTACAGCACCAATCCGGCTTCACGAGCGGCGTCGGCAAATGCCTTGACACGCCCGTGATACTTGTTGTGCCCACGATCTAATTTGGCTTCTTTGACTCCGACCGCACCAGCCTTTTCAGCGATCATCTTGCCGATCTGAGCAGCGGCTTCGCAGTTGCCGCCGGCGCTGATCGAATCGCGAACCGTTTTGTCTTTGGTGCTGGCACTTGCCAACGTGTTCCCGGTCGAATCATCGATCAGTTGCACGCCGAAATGTTTCAGCGAACGATTCACACACAGCCGAGGCCGTGTCGCCGAACCACGCAACACGTTGCGTACGTGGTTACGACGTCGAAGTCGTTGTTTGCCGAGTTTTTTGTTTTTGTCCATTTCAATGCCGTCCTATTTCGCGGCCTATTTCGAATGGGTACGCGCCGCCTACTTGGTGGCAGCCTTACCGGGTTTGATCTTAACGTATTCGCCTTGGTAACGAATCCCCTTGCCCTTGTAAGGTTCAGGTTTCCGCAACGATCGGATTTCGGCAGCGAACTGGGTCACGCGTTGCTTGTCACAGCCCTGGACAACGATGTGTGTGTTGTCGGGGCAAACAACCGTCAAATCCGCGGGGATCTTACGATGCAGTTCGTTGGCATATCCGACGCGCAATTGCAGCGTGTCACCGGAAATCGTTGCCAGGTAGCCGACACCGACGATTTCCAACTTGGTTTCGTACCCGTTGGTGACGCCTTCGACCATATTGGCCACCAGAGCGCGGGTCAAACCGTGCAGCTCGCGACTGGTGCGATCTTCGCCACCACGGCTGACGGTGATGGTGTTGTCTTCAATCTCAAGATTGATTTCTGGCCGGTGGGTAAACGACAGTTTCCCCTTGGGGCCTTCTACCGTGACCACACGGTCGGCAACGCCGACGGTGACACCACTAGGGATGTCAACAGGTTTCTTTCCGATACGACTCATTTCAGATCACTTGGCTGAAAACGTTAATGTATTGATATCCAGGCACAACGGGGTGTGCCGCGTTGCGGATTTGCTTCTTTGCGGGCGGCGATTAAGCCACTTCGCAAAGAATTTCTCCGCCAATTTTTTCGCGTCGCGCTTCACGGTCGCTGATCACACCTTTGCTGGTGCTGATGATGGTGATACCCATCCCGCCCAGGACCGGACGTAAATCTTTGCAGTGTGCGTACAAGCGTCGACCGGGTTTACTCATCCGGCGGATCGTTTGGATCACGCGTTCGCCGTTGGCACCGTATTTCAGTTCCAGTCTCAGGACATTGACGGGGCTTTCTTCGACCTCCGACCAATCCCAGATAAAACCTTCGCGTTTGAGCACGTCGGCAATCCCGCGTTTGACGCGGCTGGCAGGAATGTCCACAAACGCACGCTCTACGCGAACGGCGTTGCGGATTCGGGTCAACATATCGGCAATTGGGTCTGTCATCATGGCTTTTCGTCGCTCCGTTGTCTTACCAACTGGCCTTACGAACACCGGGGATCAAACCCAAGTTCGCATTCTCGCGGAAACAGATTCGGCACAAACCGAACTTGCGGTAGACCGAACGAGGTCGACCGCAGAACTTGCATCGGTTCTCGCGTCGGGTGCTGAACTTCGGCGTCCGATTTGCCTTGGCGATTTTTGATTTACTTGCCACTGGCTGTCTTTGGGTTGCAGCTGTGAAACGATTTGCAAAATAAAGTGAATTCTAAAACAACGCTTACGCAGCGTCGCTCTTTCCCGGTGCAGCCTTGAAGGGCATGCCGAACAATTCCAACAACGTACGTGCTTCGTCATCGGTCTTGGCCGATGTCACGTAGGTGATGTTCATGCCCTGGGGACGCGTGAATTTGTCAGGGTTCAACTCTGGGAACACCAACAATTCGGTCAATCCCATCGTGTAATTACCGCTGCCGTCAAACGCTTTGCGACTGATCCCGCGAAAGTCACGGACACGAGGCAAGACGATCGAAACCATACGGTCTAAAAATTCATACATGTGTTGGCGACGGAGCGTCACCATGCAACCGATCGGCATGCCTTCACGCAACCGAAAGTTCGCGATCGATTTCCGGGCGATCGTGATCACCGGTTTTTGACCAGCGATCTGAGTCATCGCGTCGTTCGCGAGATCCAAGATCTTTTTGTCGCCGATCGCTTGCCCGACGCCCATGTTCAGAGTGATTTTCTGAAGCGCGGGCACCCGGTGCGGATTGCTGTAGCCGTACTTTTCAACCATCTGTTGCCGGATGGTGTCCTGGTAGGCCGTTTGGAGTCGTGGTGTGTCTGCCATTTCTAATTCAGTTGCGCGGAGGGTACGCGTGTGTGTCAGGCTTGCTTGTATTTGTCACGTGCCGGAGCAATTTTGCCCATGCTGGCACCGCTCTTTTTTGCATAACGCTCTTTGGAACCATCTTCCAAATAACGCACGCCCAACCGAGTCGGTTTGTCGGTCGACGGATCGATCACCATGACGTTACTGACGTCGATGGGCATCTCTTTGCTGAGCCGTCCGCCCTGCGGATTCTTCTGGCTCTTTTTGACGTGCTTACGAACCAATGCGGCGCCTTCGACGACGACTTTGTTCTTCTTGCGATCAACGACCAGCACCTTACCACGGTGACCTTTATCACCGCCGGCAATCACTAGCACTTCGTCTTCAACTCGGAGCAACATGACTGGAATACTCTGTATGGACCGGGCGGCTGTTGCCGCTCCGCTAAAATTCTGTTGTTGGTAATCTTGCCGCGGACAGCAAATCAAACCACTTCGTTGGCGAGACTGACGATCTTCATGAAGCTTTGCTCGCGAAGCTCGCGGGCCACTGCACCAAAGATCCGCGTCCCACGCGGCGACTTGTCTTTATCGATCAAGACCACAGCGTTGCTGTCGAACTTGATGTAACTGCCGTCATTGCGACGGACCGGTGTCTTGGTTCGCACGATCACCGCACGAACGATCGACTTCTTCTTGACTTCGCTGCCGGGGATCACGCTTTTCACGCTGCACACGATGATGTCGCCGACGCGGGCGAACCGGCGACGACTGCCACCGAGCACCTTGATGCACATCACTTGGCGTGCACCGGTGTTGTCGGCTACGTCGAGACGGGTTTCTTGTTGGATCATGGCTGATTTATTCGGCTTACGACCGCTCGGTGGGTGTGACTGACATCTGTCACGGCCGGTTGCGGCGGATGATCAATATCTATGTTGACTGGGGTGCCACAGGCGAATGACTCGCTGCGGGACAACCGGCTCCAAAACTGGAACCGATCGTTGTTACTGATTTGCTTTTGTTTCGATCGCTTCGAAACGCCAGAATCTCTCTGGCGGCCGAATGGATCTCTTCGTTAGAACCACGAAAACCGATGGTTACTCGGTTTCGGATCCGGCCGAAGCGGCTTCGGCTTGTTCGGCTTCTTTACGAGCCGCACGCAGGGCAACCAAATCGACTTCGGTGCTCTTTTCAATCACTCGAACCAGGTTCCAGCGTTTCAACTTGCTGACCGGCGCCGATTCAACGATTTCGACCAAGTCACCGATATGTGACTCGTTGGTTTCATCGTGGACGTGGCAAACGGTGCGACGGCTGATGTATTTTTTGTACTTGGGATGCTTCACCGAACGATTGATCTCGACGCGGCGCGTCTTGTCCATTTTATCGCTGGTGACGATGCCCGAAACAACGCGTTTTGGCATGTTGCTACGCTTCGGCTGGGGTATTATTGGCTGCTTTGATTCGCTCGCTTTGGATCGTTTTGACCCGAGCGATCAAACGTCGGTTTTTGCGAATATCGCTGGGCGTATTCAAACGCTCTGACTGAGATTGGAATCGCAGTCGGAACAACGCTGTAGCCGCCTCGTTGGCGGTTGCAACGAGCTGTTCGTCGCTCATCTCTCTCAGTTCACTAGTGCTGGTCATGACCAGGCCTATTAATCAATATCAATGTGTTGGGTTAAATTAGAACGTTCGTCGTTCGACGAAGCGTACTTTCACCGGCAGCTTGCTCGCCAAACGGGCGAAACAAACCTTGGCTTGTTGTTCAGTCACACCGCCAAGCTCGTACATAATCGTGCCAGGTTTGACGACCGCGGCCCAGAAATCCGGTTCACCCTTACCTTTACCCATCCGAGTTTCCAGCGGGGTGCTGGTCACAGACTTGTCGGGAAAAATTCGAATGTACAGTTTTCCTTCACCACGAACGTACTGCTGTGCTGCAATCCGTCCAGCTTCGATAGTTGTCGCTTTGATCCAACCGGGTTCCAATGATTGAATCCCGTAGTCACCAAAGACGACCGTGTTGCCACGAGTCGCACTACCTTTTATGCGCCCTCTTTGGCTTTTTCGATGCTTGACCCGTTTGGGCATCAACGCCATCGCTGTCGTCTCCGTAAGTACCTTGGTTAATCCAAACCTGAATACCGATGTGCCCCTGTGGCGTCATCGCTTCAGTCGTTCCGTAATCAATCTTCGCCTGCAATGTGCTCAATGGAATTGAGCCCATGCTTTGTTTTTCGCGGCGTGCCATTTCGGCTCCGCCCAATCGACCGGCCAACTGGATCTTGATCCCTTTGGCTCCTGCGTCCATCGTTTGCTCCAGCGATCGTTTCATCGTGCGACGAAAACTCGATCGTTTTTGCAACTGTTGTGCAATGTCTTCGGCAACCAACTGAGCCATCAGCTCAGGGCGACCGACCTCTTCCACTTTCAAGTTGATCCGACGGCCGATCAGGTTCTGCAACTCTGCCTGCAGAATCTCAATCTCTTGGCCTTTCTTGCCGATGATCAAACCCGGCCGAGCGACGAACATCATGACCCGCACTTCATCACGGGTGCGTTCGATCTCGATGCGGTCGATGCCGGCGTTCTTGTATTGTGTTTTCTTGGGGTGGTTGGTGATGAACTTCCGCAATTTGCGGTCTTCCAACAACAAGTCTGCGAAATCTTGCTTCGATGCGTACCAACGGCTTGCCCAGCCGCGGGTGACTCCGGTACGAAACGCGATCGGGTTGACTTTTTGTCCCATCGTTACGACTCTTTCTGTGTGGTTTCCGAGGGGGCCTTAGATTTCGTCGATCGGCGTCACTTTGACGCTGATGTGACTGCTTCGTTTTTTGATAATGTGAGCACTTCCACGGGCACGCGGACGCATCCGTCGGAACATCGAACCGCCGTCGACACGCACGTCGGTCAACACGAGCTCCTCGATCCGGTGCGGATGACCGCTGGTCTGATCTGGGTCCAGTGCGTTGGCGACGGCACTGCGAATCACTTTCTCAAGCATTCGGGCACCACGCTGCGGCTGGAACTTCAACGTATCCAAAGCTTCGTCGGCATATTGACCACGCACCAAATCGGCCACCAGACGCACCTTTTGGGCACTGATGCGAGCGTTGCGATGGCTTGCTGTAAATGTTGACATCATGTGACCTTATTTCTTCTTGCCGCCGTGACCTTTGAAAGTCCGAGTCGGTGCAAATTCGCCCAACTTGTGACCCACCATGTCTTCGCTCACTAGGACCGGGACATGCTTGCGGCCGTCATGGACCATAAACGTCAGATTGATGAACTCAGGAACAATCGTGCATGCACGTGCCCAAGTCTTGATCGGCGTTTTCTTACCCTCTTCGGCCTGCTTCTGCACCTTGAAGTACAGCTTGGGGTCGACGAAGGGACCTTTTTTGCTACTGCGGCTCATCGTTCTTCAGCTACCTGCTTGGGTTGCTTCCTGGTGTCCGTTATCTGTCGCTTACTTATGCAGCTTCAATTGACCGTACCGCTTACTCTTGCGGCGACGAACGATCGAGCTGTTACTTGGTTTACGTTTCTGGCGAGTTGCACCACCCTTGGCACTCTTGCCCTGCGGGCTGACCGGGTGACGACCGCCCTTGGTCCGACCTTCACCACCACCGTGCGGGTGATCGACCGGGTTCATCGCGGTTCCACGCACGTGTGGTCGGCGGCCGAGCCAACGAGCTCGACCGGCTTTACCCAACACGACGTTCATGTGTTCGCTGTTTCCGACGCGACCGATCGTGGCCCGGCATCGACTAGGAATCCGTCGCACTTCGCCGCTAGGCAATTGCAACTGAGCCCAATCGGCTTCACGAGCCATCAACGTCGCCCCGGTTCCTGCCGATCGGCAAAGCACCGCACCGCCACCGATTCGCATCTCCACACAGCACACCGTGGTGCCCAAGGGAATGTCTTTCAGTGGCAAACAGTTACCGAGCGTCGGAGGTGCCTCGGCACCATTCAAAATCGTCGCGCCAGCCTTCAACCCGGACGGGGCGATGACATAACGTTTTTCGCCGTCGGCATACTTCAGCAATGCGATCCGAGCCGAACGGTTCGGGTCGTATTGAACCGAGTCAACGGTCGCGGCAACACCGTCTTTCACCCGGCGAAAGTCGATCACGCGATACATCTGCTTGTGGCCACCGCCACGGTGACGCGCGGTGATCTTGCCCTGGTTGTTCCGACCACCGGTCTTTCGTTTCGGTTTCAGCAGAGCCTTCTCGACCGAGTAGCCGGGCGTCAGTTCAGCAAAATCGCTGACCGATGCGTTACGGCGACCAGGGCTGGTCGGCTTGTAGATGCGAATTCCCATCGCTGCGTTCTATCTGGCTGGTAGGAAATAAAGGATTCTGTTTTACCGCCGTCTCGACGGATTCTTCTAGCAAGTCACTGCAATTGCAGCGGCCTAGAAGAAGTCAATTTTGTGATCGGGGTGCAAGTGCACGATGGCTCGACGCCAATCAGACGTCCGCCCCAAACCGTTCTTGGTCCGCCGAGTCTTGCCTTTACGCGTTTGCGTGTTGACCTTGTCGACTTTGACTTCGAACAGCTTTTCAACGGCGGCCCTGATTTCAGGCTTTGTCGCTTGCTGATGAACCTCAAACGCATACTCGTTGTGTCGAGTCGCGCGGTGAACACCTTTTTCGGTTACGAGCGGTCGCAACAGGATCTGGTGCGGCTCGAGTTTGATTTTCGTTTCCGGCTTGGCCGGCGGTTGAATTCTTGCCATTGCTCAAATTCTTCTGTTTTGATGTGTAAAAGCGGTCGGGCTGCAGCGCCAGGCTGACGATCAGCACGGGCCGATATTAGACAGCCTGCCCATCGGCAAACGAGCCATCTTTGATCTTGTCCAACGCCGCCTTAGTAACCAGCATTCGCTTCGGCTTGAGCACCGTCAGTGCATTCAACTGACGCACCGGCTGAATCACAACACCGGGAATGTTCCGCCCGCTCTTATAAACCGGCACATCCATCTCCGCGGTCGCAACCAACGTCGTCGTCGCCTCCAAGCCCAACGCCTTCAATACAGAAGCCATCCGACTTGTCTTGGGCGAATCAAACGCCAACTGATCGATCACCAGCAACTCGCCATCATCAATCTTGCTGCGAATCGCCATCCGAGTGGCTCGACGCAATGCCTTTTTGGGCAGACGATAGCTATAGTCACGCGGCTTAATCGTGCGAGCCACGCCACCACCACGACGAACATTGGTTCGCTTGCTACCGGCACGTGCGTGACCGGTACCTTTCTGGCGGTACATCTTCTTGTTCGTTCCGCTAACCTGACCACGCGTACGGGTGTTGTGCGAACCTTGGCGAGCATTCGCCTCGTACATCACCACCGCGTCGTGAAGCAGCTGCTTACTAATCCGATCCGCGACAGCCTCGGAATCGATTTCGTATTTACCGACTTCTTCGCCGGACTCGTTATAGACAGAGAGCGTTGCCATCTGGACTAACCCACCTTGTTCGTTTTGCGGATCACAACCAGGCCACCATTGGGCCCAGGAACTGCACCGCGAATCAGCATCAAATTGTCTTCGGGAACCACACGAACCAAAGCCAGGTTCCGGGTCGTCACCTTAACATTGCCGTATTGGCCCGCCATGCGAATCCCCTTGAACAGGCGACTCGGCGAAGCACTGCAACCAGTACCCCCGGCGTGACGGTGAACTTTCTTGACACCGTGAGATGCACGCTGCCCAGAGAAGTTATGCCGCTTCATTACACCGGAGAAACCACGACCTTTGCTCGTGCCGGTCACATCGACACTGCCAACACCTTCAAAGGCGTCCACGGTCACAGTTGCACCGACAGAAAGATCGCTTTCGCCACGAAATTCGCGAATAAAACGCTGCGGCTCGCAACCGGCCTTCTCAACCAGCTCAACGCCGGCTTCGGCACGCTTCTTACTTCGCTTACTCTCGAGCTTGGCAACATGACCACGCTCGGCGCGACTCGCAAGCCGACGCGGCTTGTCTTCAAAACCCAACTGGACAGCCGAATAGCCGTCACGATCGACCGAACGAATCTGGAGCACATTACAGGGACCAGCCTGAATCACGGTCACGGGAACGACAGTGCCGTCCTCTTCGTAGACCTGAGTCATGCCGATTTTTCGACCAAGTATTGATGGTGACATAGCTCTAGCATCACGACTCTCGCCGCAACGTCTCATCGCTCGTATCTGGGTTTTGAACTTAACGCCCCGAACCGCAAACCAGGCACACCGGCTTGGGTTATCGGAAGCGATATCCGTTCATACGGAATACCGAACCTAAAAACTTTGAAACTTCAGCTGGCACCGACAAAACCGGGCCAACATAGACGGACCGTCGCAAACGACGACAATCCGCACCTATCGAGCCGAAGCCTTGATTTTGATATCAACCCCGGCGGGCAGACTCAGCTTGTTCAATGCCTCGATCGTCTTGGCAGTCGCTTGAACGATATCGATCAACCGCTTGTGAGTGCGAATCTCGTACTGCTGACGAGCCTTCTTGTTCACAAAAGGACTGGACAATACAGTGTAACGCTCAACGCGAGTCGGCAACGGGATCGGCCCGTGCACTTCGCTGTGCGTACGCTTGACGGTATCCACAATCTCCTGGGCGCTCTGATCAAGCACGGAGTGATCGTATGCTTCCATACGAATCCGAATAACTTCGTTGGCTCCGGCTGACACAGTATCTATCCAAGCAAAGAGAGGGATGGCGGCAAAGAACACAATTGCCACGCGGCCAACTGCCGCAAGACAACTTCCCGAGTGACGCTTGCCACGTGGGAGGGCGAGAATGTAGGGTTGCTCCCGTCGAGCGTCAACGGCTCTTCGCAAAAACGTCAGAAAAGATTCTCGAAAATCCCGAACCCTACGACCGCGAACTCGCCGAACGGGCTTCGCACCGCAAAAAAGCCGTAAAACGACGTGGTTGCACGATCGCCAGCAAAGGCAGACGATCACAGCAGATCAAAGAAAAGCCACTCACACCCAAGCGACGTGGGCGCAGAACTTGCTGTCAAGCGACCACAAAGCCACCTCCCCTCAAGACCCAACAGCCTGAATTCCCAGGCGGAGCAACCAAACTCGTGAACCAGCTCGGCGGACTCTGGCGTGACACTTGGTGGGTCTGGGCTATTTTCCTAGCACTGTCGCTCGCCCTCGGCATCGTCATCGGCTGGTTTTTCTACCTGCTGATCCTGTGCCTGCCCGTACCGTTCGCCTATTTTGCCTTCAATCGCTACGACGCCCAAGGCAACGAAAAGGCAGACCTTTAGGATTGCCGTAGCTGGACCGGCCACGGTTCAGATGTCCCCCGCAGCCCTGACCCGCCTGAACCCTGGCGGGATCAGCTACGAAGAGCACCAGGCCGTAGCTGGACCGGCCACGGTTCAGACTTCTCCCCGGGGCCCAAACCCGCCTGAACCCTGGCGGGATCAGCTACGAAGAGCACCAAGCCGTAGCTGGACCGGCCACGGTTCAGATGCCCCCCGGAGCCCAGACCCGACTGAACCCTGGCGGGATCAGCTACGAAGAGCACCAAGCCGTAGCTGGACCGGCCACGGTTCAGACTCCTCCCCGGGGCCCTGACCCGACTAAACCCTGGCGAGATCAGCTACGAAGAGCACCAGGCCGTAGCTGGACCGGCCACGGTTCAGATGCCCCCGGGCCCAAACCCGTCTGACCCCTGGCGGGATCAGCTACGAAGAGCACCAAGCCGTAGCTGGACCGGCCACGGTTCAGATTCCTCCCCCGGGCCCCTGACCCGACTGAACCCTGGCGGGATCAGCTACGAAGAGCACCAAGCCGTAGCTGGACCGGCCACGGTTCAGATTTCTCCCCCGAGCCCTAGACCCGACTGAACCCTGGCGGGATCAGCTACGAAGAGCACCAAGCCGTAGCCGGACCGGCCACGGTTCAGATGTCCCCCGGAACCCTGACCCGTCTGAACCCTGGCGGGATCAGCTACGAAGAGCACCAGGCCGTAGCTGGACCGGCCACGGTTCAGACTTCTCCCGGGGCCCAGACCCGACTGAACCCTGGCGGGATCAGCTACGAAGAGCACCAAGCCGTAGCTGGACCGGCCACGGTTCAGATGTCTCCCGGGGCCCAAACCCGTCTGAACCCTGGCGGGATCAGCTACGAAGAGCACCAGGCCGTAGCTGGACCGGCCACGGTTCAGATGCCCCCGGGCCCAAACCCGTCTGACCCCTGGCGGGATCAGCTACGAAGAGCACCAAGCCGTAGCTGGACCGGCCACGGTTCAGATTCCTCCCCCGGAGCCCTGACCCGACTGAACCCTGGCGGGATCAGCTACGAAGAGAGAGAGAGCCGCTACGACCGCAGGCCAACAAAAAAGCCCGCCTGGCGGTCTGCCAAGTGGGCTTTTAAAGAAAGAGCGGCTGATGGGATTCGAACCCACGACAATCACGTTGGCAACGTGATGCTCTGCCAACTGAGCTACAGCCGCGTTGCACTTTCGAGATGGGGATTATGCGTAGAAGTCTGGAATCGGCAAGCCCTGAGCCAAACTTGAGGCCGATTGTTTTCCAAAATTGCCGAATTTCCGCAGCGAAAAAAATCTTGCCGCGCAAAATCTCCGCCCAGACTTGCCGATTTTCCCTCGTCGGCGATAGATTACGGGCTTCGCAATTGTGAAGCATGATCCTGCAAACGAAAATTTCTCGCTGCAGGCAAGCCAATATTTGTATGTCAGTCCACTCCGTCCCCGTGCAAGGTGCGTCACAGGATGTCCACGTCCATCGATTCCCCAGAAACCGCAGAAGAAACAACGCCGCTCCAATTGGACGTCCAGGTCAGCTCACCCCAGGCCTGTGTCCGTGACGTCGTTGTTACCGTCCCCGAATCCGAAGTCCAACGCTATCTAAAAGATGCTTATGACGAACTGGTACCCGAGGCCCAAGTCCCGGGTTTCCGCAGTGGTCGTGCCCCGCGCCGACTGGTGGAAAAGCAGTTCAAAGATCGCGTTGTCGAACAGGTCAAAGGCAAGCTGTTAATGGACAGCCTGGCTCAAGTCACCGACAACCAAGAGTTCTCGGCGATCAGCGAACCGGACTTCGATTACAACTCGATCCCTGAACCCGGTGACGGTCCGTTTTCGTTCCAATTTTCGATCGAAGTTCGCCCCGAATTCGAAACACCGCAGTGGAAAGGCCTGGCATTGACCAAGCCGGTCGAAAAGGTTGATGACGAAGCGGTCACCCAGGCGCTTGATCGCGTTTTGAAAGACCGCGCAACATTCGAAGCCACCGACGAACCGTCTGAGATCGGCGACCGTTTGTTGGTCACGATCACTTTCAAAGAAGGCGACGCAGTGCTGTCGACCTTGGAAGAAGAGAGCATCACGTTGGCAGACGCCCTGTCGCTGGCCGACGGTGTTTGCGAACAGTTCGGCAAAGACGTTGCCGGCAAAAAGGAAGGCGACACGGTCAGCACGCCTGTCAAATTGGGCCAAACCGACGACGAGTCCGATGCCGATCGCAAGATCGTTGCCGAAGTCAAAATCGAAGAGGTGCAGAAGCTCGAAAGCATCGAAATCGACAGCGAACTGCTGGAAGAACTCGGTGACTTTGAATCGGAAACGGAACTCCGCGAATTCATCAAAGAATCGCTGACGCGCCAAGCCGAATACCGCACTCAACAAGCGGTCCGCAAAACCGTCACCGACCTATTGGCCGAGTCGGTCAATTTCGAATTGCCGGCCGACCTGGTTCGTCGCCAAACCAATCGCGAACTGCAACGTCGCGTGTTGGAAATGCGCCGCAACGGATTCGATGAAACCACGATCCGTGGAATCGTCAACGCCTTGCAACAAAACGCCAAAGCCTCGACCGAATCCGCGCTGCGAGAGCACTTTGTGCTGGAGCAAATCGCCGAAGAAGAATCGCTTGATGCCGAACCACAAGAGTTCGAACAGGAGGTCATGCTGATCGCCCAACAGTCCGGCGAAAGCGAGCGAAAGGTGCGTGCCCGATTGGAAAAAACCGGGCAAATGGATGCCCTGCGAAACCAAATCGTCGAGCGGAAAGTCGTTGAACTGGTTGTCGAAAACGCCAAGGTGACCGAGGAAGAAGTTGCTTCCGATGCCCAGGACGAAGCAAACAAATCGTTCCCGGTTTCTCACAGCGTGTTGGCCAAGAAAGACCATTCGGCGATTCCGGAAGCCAAGTACGAAGACAACTCGGTGACTGAAAAGACCGAGCAGGCCAAAGACTAGTATTCCGACGCAGCTTGGTTTTCGGGTAGTGGACGAGGCGACGAGTCCCAATGAGTCTGTGGAAAGCACAGGACTCGTTGCCTCGTCCACTACGCCGAACCGAAAAAGAAGTCGAGACGGAATATGACGCTGTAGTAAACTCAAGCGATTGACTGGAACTACCGATGGGAGCCGAATGATTCGATGGCATTTTTGTCAACCAGTCCCAACAGCAGTGCACTTGCCGGCCATGCCGATGCGGCCGCCGGCGCACTCAACAGTGGTCCACAACGCTTTGAATTAACCGAACAGGAAACGTCTATCGGACGGCACCCGGATTGTCACGTCGTTGTCGACGCCGGGGCCGTCAGCCGTTTCCATGCCAAAGTCGTTCGCGAGAAGAACGACCAGTTTCGCGTCGTCGATCTAGGCAGTCGTAACGGTACGTTTCTAAACGGCGGCAAACTGTCCGGCGACCAGGTCTTGCGGGAAGGCGATCGGATTCGCATCAGCGATATCGAATTGGTCTTTCATGCCGACGCGGTGCCAGAGTTCGCCGCTCGCGGTGCCGAGGTCTCGTTCAGTGGCACCAATTTCGGCATTGTCATGGTGGACGATGAACCGGATTCATCGTCTCGCGTGGTTGCCCCCCAGGTCGAGTTCGAAAAGTCCGGTGACGGACTGAAAATGCGGGCCACCCCGGAAGCCAAACTCGAAGCCCTGCTGAAGATCAATCGCAACCTCAGCAACACGCTGTCGTTGGACGAAGTGCTGCCGAAAATTTTGGACAGCCTGTTCGCGATCTTCCCGTCGGCCGACCGTGGGTTCATCGTGATGGAAGCCGCCGACGGCCAATTGCGGACACGCTGGGTCAAAACCCGACAGTCGCGCGACGAAACCGAAACAGTGCGGATCAGCCGTACCATTATTCGCCGTGTGATCTCGACCGGCGAAGCGATTCTATCGTTCGACGCGATGGAGGACGCGCGTTTCAATAGCAGCGAATCGATCGCCGATTTCTCGATCAAAAGCATGATTTGCGCCCCGCTGGGAGACGGCGATGGCAAGATGTTTGGTGCCATCCAAATCGATTCGACGCAGGGACGCGGACAATTCGCCGAGGAAGACATCGACCTGTTGTCCGGCGTCGCCGCCCAGGCAGGGATCCTCATCAGCAACGCGCAGATGCACGAACAAGCACTGCAACAGCGCGAAGTCCAACAAGACCTGAAACTGGCCATCGAAGTTCAAAAAGCGTTCCTGCCCCAGGCGCCCTTGGACTGGCCGGGCTATCAAGTCGATAGCTTCTATAAAGCTGCCAACCACATCGGCGGCGACTATTTTGACTACATCCGATTGCCCGATGGGCGGGTCGGAATCGTGGTCGCTGATGTCGTCGGACACGGGGTTGCCGCAGCCATGTTCATGGCCAAACTGTCGGCCGAGACACGGTTCTGCCTGGCCGGCCAACCCGATGTCGCGCTGGCGATCGAAAAACTAAACGATCGCATGAGCGTGCTGGAGGTGGAGCGTTTCATCACGTTCTTGCTGGTGGTGATTGATCCGGCCAGCGACTCGGTGACGATTGTCAACGCCGGCCACATGCCACCGATCGTGCGCAGTGCCAGCACAGGCGAAATCAGCGAACCCGGGGCCGAAGAATCCGGTCTGCCGATCGCGATCGACACGGGCATGGATTACGAAGCCGTCACGTGCAAGATCGACGCCGGCGACATCCTGGTGCTGTACACCGACGGCATCAACGAGGCGATGGATGCCAAGGACAATGAGTTTGGAATCGAAGCGATTCGCAAAATCGTGGCGGAATACAAAGACAGCGGCGAGATCAAAGACCAGATCGTCAAAGCGGTGCTAGAACACGTCGGTGATGCACCGCCGTTTGACGACATGTGCTTGGTGGTCGTGCATCGCACCCAACCCGCCGGCGTCCAACAGTCCCCGGAAACGATTGCGGTGGCGGAGACGGTCGATCAAAATCCGATGGAAACCTCGCCGTCATGAATGCCCGTCTGATCGCCCGCTTCCGCGGTCGGGTTCAAGGCGTCGGCTTTCGCGCCACCGTCTTGCACCACGCCCGTGGATTGAACGTCAACGGATTCGTCCGAAACGAAATCGACGGCGACGTGCTATTGGATGCCGACGGCCCCAAATCGGATCTGAAAGAATTGCTCGATCGCATCCAATCTCGCCCCGCCGGAACGATCGAAGACAGCATCATCACCTGGACAGATTCCCTCGATCGCAGCAGCGGCTTCGGCATCCGCTAAGACTCGCCAGAGAGGCAACCGGCGGCCGAATGGGTGCCGACTCTAGTTGGGGTCTTTTTACGCCAACGGCGGGAAACAACTTAGCCTAGTGTCAGGTCTTGCGAGTACCGGCAGCGTGTTTGTTGACGTTGGTTTTTATCACAACCCGACGCGTGAGCGAGGGATTTTGGGTGTTGACGGGATCCCTCGCTGACGCGTCGGGTTGCCAAAAACCAATGCTCCCCATGCGAAAGCGCTGGCTTCAAAAACCACGCTCTGCCCCCCCCGCGATTCGGCGACCGGCGACCTGAGACGGTCACCGGCCTGGACACGATTGCTGCTGACTCACTTGGCTTCGGTGTTGGCAACCCCGATCACGCCAACGCCCACACGCGGACCGGCGGCACCGGAAGGCTGGCTTTTCAAGTCATCTTTGCCACCGTGTACGACGATCGATCGCCCCAGAACCAGGTGCAACTTGAGATCCTCGGCCTTGATATCGACCGTCGCCACACCATCGTCATTGGCGGTGATGTTTCCCAGGTCACCGGCATGGCTCTGCTTCCCCGGTGCGCCGTGATCATGGCCAGCCGGTGCATAGTGACCGCCTGCCGACGTCCCGTCTGCCTTGGTCAGGTCACCAAATTCGTGGATGTGAAATCCATGCTCCCCGGGCGTCAGTCCAATCACTTTGCCGTGAACACGAACAAAGCCCTCCATCTGATCGAGCATCAGCACGCCTTTGACGTCGCTGTCGCTGGTCGAGGCCAACACGGCCACCGCATGCTTGGGCAGTTTAGCGTCGTGCATCGCCTGGTGATCGTCGGCATGTTGCTCTTGGGCTTGCAACACGTTTGGTGTGGCAACCAGAACAGCGGCGGACAAGACGGCGGTGATCGCAGCGTGAGAATACAATTTCATCTCGGTTTTCCTCTGTGAAGCTTGAATTGAAGGGGGATTCACTTGATCCCCCCTCTAAATCCCTGCAACCAGCGGACCGAGACCGATTCTGGCCGTTGTCGTGATGGAGAGACGCACCGGTAGCGCCCGTCGTGGCGGCTGATCCACCAGCCTGATCGACGACCGCCCGACTGCCATTCCAACTGATCAATGGCGAGTCAGCCGTCGCCGGTTAAAAGTCGTCGGCTTGCACGACCTCTTTTTTGGCGCGTGTTGTCAACGCGTGGTAGATTTTCAGGTCGACAAATTTTGTGATGAATTTGACCGAACCATCCGAGAGTACGAATTGGGCCCCGTCGGCATGGTAGCTGCCGAAATCTTCGAAGTGCCCGACAGGATCATTGGGCACATGGTCGGCCGCCCCGATCACCCGCGCGGCCGGCTGATTGGCATCGTGAATCACACCGTGCCAAATCGATCCGCCCAATCGACTGCTACGCTCACCGACCATCAGGGTCTGGCTGAGACCATCCAGGATGTCGCGGAAGCGGTGACGGCTGTTGCCATAAAACAGTCCGTCGCCCCGATACAAGTCCTCGTGAATGTCTGTCGTGCCGTAGACCCCGACGTAGTTGCTCTTGGCGATCTGGAACAGGGAATGGTCGACCAAATCAACGTGCGCGCTTCCCCCGTGGTCATGGTCGTCGTCGTCATCATCATCGTCGTGATGACCATGATCGTGATCATCCCCGTGGTCGTCTCCTTCGCCGATCGCAAACAACGGCTCTAAAATATCAGAGGGGCAAATGAACGCCTCGATCGATGTCTGCCGCACGTCTTCATGCGCGTCCTCTTCGATCGCCAGTGAAAAATTGATGTCCTGATAGGCTGCCGAGGCCTCGATCTGAGGCAAAATGGCGGCCGCCCAGCCCCATCCCGGTTCGTGATGGTCATCGTCGTCAGCGATCCAGCCACTGGGCAGTTGTTTGAACGCACTGTGATAATTGTGTAGCGCGACACCGATTTGGTGCATGTTGTTTTGGCACGAGGCACGCCGCGCGGCTTCGCGGGCTGCCTGCACGGCCGGCAGTAACAGACCGACCAGGATGCCAATGATCGCAATCACGACCAGTAATTCGACCAGCGTGAACGCGGTCCGGTTCTTGTAGGATTTCATTTCAGTTGATTGGTGGAGCAGGGGGGGGAGATTCCCCAGATCACACCCGCAAACCGATCCAATGTGCCGAATTCTTGTGGCGGCAGGAAAGGTGTTACGACACAGCCACCGTGTAACAACATGGGTTGGCGGCAGTCGCCCGGGGCGATCAGAGAAACTGGTGGAACGAAACGCCGAGTTCACAGCCGAACGCGGCGGGTGGGATTCGTTCAAACCAGTGGCGGGCCACGCAGGAAATGAACCGAGTCGGTAAAGCCGTGACCGGCGACTTGGCAGTCGGCGGGCACACTTTGTATGGGTGCCGCGGTTTGCAAGACGACTGCAGCGATCAGCGGCAACGCTGCATTGCGGTAGTTAAAAAGCAGTTGGCAGATCGCACAATCACCCGAGTCGTGCGCTGGCGGTGCGGGATGCCCAGTCGCTGAATGCCCAGTCGCTGAATGCTTAACCGTTGGGTGTTGATGCGTCGGTGTTTCGCCGGCCACCACCAGATCGCCGCAGTGATGACTGTGGTGGCAGTGGGAATGCGAAACACTGTCGCCAGCGTCCAGAACCTGGTGACTCACGTCCTGGTGGCAGACCAGCCCTGTTCCACAGCATCGATCACTGCTGTGTTGATGCAAGTGAACCCAGCCCGCGACATTGCCACCCAGCAATGCGATGACGGCGAAAATCGATGCGATTTTTTGCCGAGGGTTCATGACGGGGGGTACCAAAGAGGGTGAATGACCAATTCAACGCGGTTGGTTATGCAAAATCGCTACGCGAGACGTCAAGTGATGGTGCGTGAACTTCAGCAAACATTCGTCGAAAACCGCAAAGTTTATCGCCAAACGCTTTCTTAAATCCCTCGCATTGCCAGAAACTGACACAGCGATGATAACGCAGGGGTGCCTTGGAGCGGGCTTTTTTCCAGGAAAAAGCTGGCAAGTCGTCCATGTCAGCTGATTCCTCCGGTGAGCCGCAGTGGATCTTGGCAACGCCCCCATGCGCAGGATCTTTACCGAGATCCACGACCGGAAACCCCAGATCCGCCCGCCCACTCCGCCGCGTCTGCTTTTGTGATCCAGCATTCTTATCACCTGATTTTCCCGCTGCTGGCCAGCCTGCTGTTCGCCTGTGGATTGTTGTTCTTGAAACGAGCGACAACGGCGGGGACGAATCCCTGGACGGTTTCACTGATCGCCAATTGGTGGGCAGCGATTTTGTTTTCCGGTTTTTGGTTGACTGCCGACGGGCCGCTGCCGATCGGGGCGCTGTGGCAACCGGCGCTGGTGGGATTGTTCTATATCAGTGGCCAAATCGGAACCTTTTCGGCAATCAGCCACGGCGACGTCTCGGTCGCGGCGCCGCTGTTCGGAATCAAGGTGCTACTGGTTGCCATCCTGGCGACATTGCTGGGCGGCCAAGTTCTGCCGCTCGCGATCTGGCTGGCGGCCGCACTGGCGACGCTGGGGATCGTGCTGGTCCAGTGGACCGGAACCGGCAAACGACGACGGGTGTGGTACACGATCTTAAGCGTGTTGGGCGCCAGCGTCTCGTTTTCGGTGTTTGACGTTCTGGTTCAAAAATTCTGTACGTCTGAAACCGCGGTTTGGTCATCCGGTCGTTTTTTGCCGCTGATGTTCTGGTGTGTCGCGGTGTATTCGCTGGTCTTTCTGGGCGGATTCCAGCGTGACAAGTTCGCCGACCCCGCCGTCCGCCGCTCGCTATTGATCGGCGGGCTATTGATCGCCCTGCAAGCGGTATGCATTGTGTTCGCGCTGTCGGTTTTCGGCGACGCACCGCGGATCAATGTGGTCTATTCAATGCGCGGCATTTGGGGCGTCCTGTTGGCCTGGGGCGCGGCGCTGATTTGGGGCGGCAGCGAAGCCGACCAAACCCGCAAAACCATGGGGCTACGTCTGGGCGGCGCGATGTTGATCACGGCATCGGTGGTGATCGCGATCCTGTTTGGATAACGCTCGTATTCCGCCCGTGCTGAAACTCATTGCGTCCGACAGATTATGTTTTACGCTTATCCCCAAATGTGTTGACCGTCCCCCCCACTTTTTTCCCCTGAGACCGACCAGCATGAAAGCGATGCTCCTGACCGAATACAAGAAACTGGAAGTCACCGAAGTTGACAATCCGACCATCGGTCCCAAAGACCTGCTGGTGAAGGTCCAGGCATGTGGGATTTGTGGCAGTGACATCCACGGCTATGACGGCAGCAGTGGCCGCCGCATTCCGCCGTTGGTGATGGGACACGAAGCAGCCGGCGTTGTCACCGAAGTCGGCAGCGACGTCGAAGGGTTTGCCGTCGGCGACCACGTGACGTTTGATTCGACCGTTTCCTGCGGCGAGTGTTTTCATTGCCGTCGCGGCGAAATCAATCTGTGTGACAACCGCACGGTGTTGGGAGTTTCCTGTGGCGACTACCGTCGGCACGGTGCGTTTGCGGAATTGGTGTCGGTTCCGCAACACATCTGTTACCAACTGCCCAAAGACATGCCGTTTCAACATGCGGCATTGATTGAAGCGGTTTCGGTGGCCGTGCACGCCGCCAACCGCACCCCCGTGGTATTGGGTGACACCGCCGTTGTCGTCGGCAGCGGCATGATCGGGTTGCTGGCCATCCAAGCCATTCGCTTGGCCGGCTGTGCGAAAGTCATCGCGATCGATTTGGACCAAGACCGTTTGGACGCGGCGATCGCACTCGGCGCCGATGTGGCACTGAAGGCGGACGCAGTCGATGTGGTTGCCGAAGTCAAAAAGTTGACCGCTGGACGTGGCGCCGATGTGGCATTGGAAGTCGTCGGTGCGAGCGCCACGATCGAAACGGCCATCAACTGCGTCCGCAAAGGCGGCTCGGTCACACTGGTCGGCAACTTGGCCCCACGCGTTGAAATGCCGTTGCAAGCGATCGTGACCCGCGAACTAAACGTGCTGGGTACCTGCGCCTCCTGCGGCGAATACCCGGCCTGTATTGAGTTGATGCGAACCGGTGCGATCCAAGTCGAACCGTTGATCACTGCCACCGCAAGTTTGGAAGAAGGCCCCGAGTGGTTCTCGCGGTTATACGCCGGCGAGAAAGGTGCCATGAAAGTGATCTTGCAACCCAACCTGTCCGCCTAGTGTCCCCCCCGCGTTTGCTACGCCATTTTTTCACCGAGAGACCCCTGCCATGATTCGAACGATTGTGCCCGCTGGTTTGACGACCGCGTTGTTTCCCCTGCTGATCGCAGCGTTGCTGACCACCGCGTCCGCTCCACTGACGAACAACTGCTCTGCCGTGGAAGTCACTCCGGCCGACGACATCCAGTTCTACACCTTGAAGAACAAACAGGGGATGACGGTTCGGATCACCAATTATGGTGCCATCATCACCTCCATCATGGTTCCTGACCGCGACGGCAAGTTGGCAGACGTGGCACTCGGATACAACGACATTGCCAGCTACACCAACGCCGTCGACAAACCCTACTTTGGCGCCGTCGTGGGTCGTTACGGCAACCGCATCGCCAAAGGAAAATTCACGATCGACGGTGAAACCTACACGCTGGCAACCAACAACGGCCCCAACAGCTTGCACGGCGGGATCATCGGGTTCGATAAAGTCATCTGGGACGCCAGCGTGGACGACGATGCCAACGCCGTGACGCTCACGTATCTGGCAAAAGACGGCGAGGAAGGCTATCCGGGTAACCTCAAGTGCTCGGTTACCTACCGGCTGACCGATGACAATGCCATCGAAATCCAATACACCGCGACCACCGACAAAGCGACTCCGATCAACCTGACCCAACACACCTATTTCAATCTCAAAGGTGAAGGCCAGGGTACGATTCTGGATCACGAATTGATGCTCAACGCGGATCGCTACACGCCGGTCGACGAAACATTGATCCCCACCGGCAAGACGCCTGCCGTGCAAGGCACCCCCTTTGACTTCACCACCGCCAAACCGATCGGGCGCGACATCGAAGCCGACAATGAACAACTGCGGTTCGGCGGCGGTTTCGACCACAACTGGGTTCTCGACAAAGCCGGACGCACCGGTGACATGACGGTCGCCGCGACCGTGTATGAGCCGACCAGCGGACGGGTGATGGAAGTTTCCACGACCGAACCGGGCATTCAGTTCTACTGCGGCAACTTTCTGGATGGACGGTTGATCGGCAAGTCCGGCAAGCCGTATCTGCACCGAGGCGGGTTCTGCTTGGAAACGCAGCACTATCCCGACAGCCCCAATCAGCCCACTTTCCCGTCGACGATTCTAAAACCCGGCGACCAATACAATACGAAAACGACGTTCAAGTTTTCGACGCGCTGATTCCCACGCGGACTTGTCGCACTGCGCTGTGGGCCTGATTGCGGGAACACAGACCGGCCGGCCTCAAAGAGACCGGCTACAGGACAAGAGGCTGACGTTTTGAAGCCAGCGCTCGGGGGAGAGGGGAGCCAGATTTTGAAGTTGCGCTTTTATGGTAACCCGAAGCGTGAGCGAGGGATTTAGGGTGTTTGCGGGATCCCTCGCTGACGCGTCGGGTTACCAAAAACCAATGCCTGACGCGAATGCGCTGGCTTCACATCGCTGTCATTGCGTGCTGTATAGCTGGCTACGAGGTGAAATGTTTCTAGGGTCCCAACCAGGGCGCGACTTGCGTTTTGGTTTGGTTTCGCACCGGCAATGACAGTGGGTTTTGGTAGTCCGGCGGGCGCATGGAATGGTCATTCGGACCGAGGTCGGCCTGGGGGAACGGGTCGTGGACGACCGCATTGGCCTGTTGGTAATTCATTGGTCCCGGTGGCGAAATGCAGCCGCCACCATTGCACAGACAGTTGCATCCGCCGGCGGCCAGCACCAATGGCACCCACAAACAAGCCTGTTTTACAGCGTGCGTGGGATTGAATCGAGCGTTCATGGTTACACCGGGGTACGACGAAAAACGTCTGCTGCAACTCACAACGTACGTTTGGCGATTCCCACACTAGCCAAAATCGGCCCTGCGGCGGTAGATCGATTTAGGCCGTCCGCGCCGACCGCCGATAGTGCTGGCTGATCGCCAGAATCGACAACAGATAGGTCGTGCCGAACAACAGCGGCGCGATTGCTGGGAACCAGGCGGTCAACGGCGCAATCAAGAAAAATGCGATTCCTGCCAATGCAGAACCGCCCCAGATGTGACCGGACATCGCGACAAATGCAAACCCACTGAGCGCCGATGCCAACGGAAACAGTGCCGATTGGTTGATCCCACCGATCACCAACAGCACGTTGATCACGGCCAGCGAACACAGATAGCCCAGCCAGATGGACCAGACCGGACGTTCGGCGATGCTGCGCGGTGAGAGCGAGCCGTCGCGGGCATGGTGGATGGTGCCGATGATCAATACAAACATCGTCAATCGTGGAATCCAATAGGCGATCGACGCCGGAAACCCCATCTGCAACAACACAAAAATAGAACAGTGCGTGACAAAGATAATCAGGCCAAGAAATAACAGTGTGCCATGCCAGCGCTGGAAATGATCCTGGTGTTGATCGCGACCGATTTCGCGCGCCACGCGTTCGATCAATCCGCTGCCGGCCGCTTGGACTGTCTCACCGGCTATAAATCGATCCAGATCATCTGCCAGCGAATCGGCACTCTCATATCGACAATCAGGCTCGTAACGAATGGCTTTCAAACAGACGTTTTCGAGTTCCCGCGAAATATCGGGACGATAGCTGCGCGGTGGACAGGGTTCGTCCTGCAACACACTGCGCAATACTTCCGCTGGGCTGTCGCCGCTATGGGGCGGAACACCAGTCAGCAATGCATACAGAATCGCGCCCATCGCATACACGTCACTGGTGGTGCCGGTGTCGGTGCGTCCGGCGGCTTGCTCGGGGCTCATGTAGTTGGGTGTCCCCAACACCTGGCCCGTACGAGTCAACATCTTGCCTTCACGATGCCATTTCGCCAATCCGAAATCAGCGACCAGCGGTCGACCGGCCGCGTTGATCAGTATGTTTTCCGGTTTCAGATCACGGTGAACGATCCCCGCACGATGCGCATAGGCGACCGCCTGAGCCACGTCGCGGACCAGTGCGGCGATCTGAGCATCTGTCAACGACAGGTCGTCGACATGTTTTTGCAGCGTCGGTCCCTCGACCAAGGTCATTGAAAAATATTCATGACCGTTCCAGGATCCGATTTCGTGAATCGAAATGATCCCCGGATGATCCAACTGAGCCGCCGACTCAGCCTCCCGGCGAAAACGCTTTCGCTCCTCTTCGCTCGCCAACACACCATTGCTGATCAGCTTGATCGCAACTGGACGCTGTAAACCAGATTGGCGTGCGCGATAGACGACGCCCATTCCACCTCGCGCGATTTCACTTTCAATTTTGTACGAACCGATCTCTTGCCCGCACAGTGAACCCAACGTCGGTGCCGGTTCTTCGCCCATCCAGTGATGGTTTCGAAAGAAACTTCGCAGTTCACTGTCGAACTGCGGATAAGCATGGAGATAAATCGCCGGATCCGGCGTCTGGCCGGATTCAGACTGCTGCAAGTAATCCGCCAAGATCTGATCGAGTTCCGGATCAGAGCAACTGGACGAATCATTCGTTTGATTTTCCGGGGTGGACATACCGCAACTATACCCCATCAAGTTCGTCTGTTTGAAAGCTGCGTTTTCGCGGGGGGCATTGTCTTTTGGTAACCCGACGCGTTAGCGAGGGATCTCGTTTACACCCTAAATCCCTCGCTGACGCTTCGGGTTACCATAGAAACGCACTTCAACACTCACGCGTCGCGTTTGAGATCAGAACGCAACTTCCTACGGCGTCAGCCGGCGTTTCAGCCGGTCTACTGTTTCGCTGCGTTATCCGAGCCGGCGTTTTCTGAAACGGCGCGTAGATACGACATCAATTCCAACACTTCGTCTTTGGTGTATTGGTCCATCAATGCTTTGGGCATCATCGACGTCGCGCTCCGTTTCATGACTTCGATGTCGTCCTGCGCAATCACCACCGGCTCCTTGGCTTCGGGGTTGGTCAATAACGTCACGGTGTCATCGTTTTCATCGATGACGATTCCGGAATGCGTTTTCCCCTCGACGGTTAAGATCGTTTGCATCGCGAACTTGCTATCGATCGTATGTGACGGCTCCAAAATTTCACGCAAGATCACCGAATGATCTGACTTCCATTTGGAATAGGTTTGGGTCAGATCCGGCCCGACGGAACCGCCGACGCCATTGATTTTATGGCAGCCCACACAGGAAGCTTCGTTAAAAATCTTTTCGCCGATCTCAGGCGACCGACCACGCAGGTCCGTTGCAAACGCATCCTTGAAATCGTCCATCGTCCAGGCTTGGACAAAGCTGCGATTGCTACCGACCGGGTTGGCCGGCTCGACCGGGTTCTGGTTCCAGGCATCCAAATCTTCGACGACCACCATCACCCCGTACATCCGATACCAGTGCTGGGGGAACGTACAAACATACGGGTACTCGCCGGGCTGGGTCGGGGCCGTCAATGTGATCCGTGTCGTCTGGTCGGGCTGCACCATTTCGCTTGCAGCGATCACGTTGGGAGAATCCGGAACGTAGGGCAACCCGCCGGTGCCTTCGGGTCCGGCTGCCAATCCACCCATCGCCACACCCTTGAGCGCGCCCGGCTGGGTGATCACCAAATTGTGGGGCATCAGGTCATGGTTTTCCAACAAGATCTGCAACGGGCGACCGGCTTCGACGGCAAAGTACGCGACGTCGTATCGCATTTCTTCCTCGACCGTTCCGATCTTGACCACTCGCACCGTGATCTCTCGCAACCGACCACGCAGGTCTTTTGCCTTCTTGGCTGGGACCTCCTTCAACAATCGATCGACCAATTGCATGGCGTCGACAAAGGAATCGCTGGTTCGATCGGCGGCGTCGGTTGCTTCGGCAAAATCGACCAGTGATTCCGCCGCGGCCAAACAGGCTGCGGGTTGGTAAACATTTTGCGGCAGACGCAACAGGCCACGGCAGGCGGCAATTCTCAATTCGGGTTCATTGATAAAGCCGATCAGTGTGGCAAAGGTCTCGGCACGGTCAGCGGGGATCCGTGACAGCGCGTCGATTGCCGCGAGTTTGAGCGCGGAATCAGTCGTGCGATCCAAATTCTCGGTGACATAGGCGCGCTGCGCCGACTTCAATGCTTTGTCTTGCAATTTTTGGATGGCGCCCAGCATCGCGATCCGCCCGTCGACATCCTGTTCGGCGATCGATCGCGCTTGGTCGACATCTCCGGCGGTCAGCAACGCCGCAAATCCGATCGAACGCAACCAATCATCCGGCTGCTGAGCGGTTTCGATCAGCTCGGATTTGATTTGAACCAGTTCGTCGACCGGACGTTTCAACAGCAACCGGGTCAACAGGTCGATCAATCGCTGCGAGTCGGCGTCGGTCGGTTTGGCCGCTGAAACCGTGCCCAAAATCTCGATCGCTATCGATGTCTGTTTCAGTTTGGCCAGCGCCGCAAATGCCTCCTCACGAACTCCGGCAGCCATCGCGGGACGCGCCGCAATCGCTTCGTAAACAGGGATGTATTTGGGGTCATCGGTCGAGCGTGGAACCAATAGCAAGCGTTCGTCGTCCAGCCGTTTCAATTGATAGGCAACGATCCGCGGCGATTTGTCCAGAAACACTTTCGGCGGCGCCGGGTCTTTTGCACAGCAGGTTGTCACCGTACCGGAGAAGTTGCCGGAGAGAATCAGGAGCGTGGGAACGACAACGGTTGCAAGGAAACGCATAAAGTTATTGATTGGCTAGAGTCTCAAACGTGAGACCCGGGTGATAAAAGAAATGGTTTGCCAATTGACCGGTCTCCCCGGATCGCGGCGCCCACGAGGACGCAGCGATCCGGGTACTCAGTCACTTGGGATGGATCCACAATACACAGCAGCGGGCGGATCCGCCTACTGTTCCAATTGACGCATGGTTTCGTCGAGCGTGTATTGCAGGTAGTCGTCCATGTCATGCTCCAACACACCGAGCGCCATTTCAATGGCTTCGTCACCGCTCATGAAACTGACCGCGCGAACGGCCTCGAGACGGACCGTCGGATTGTCATCATGAATCGCCGTTTGGATTCGCTCGGCGTGGTCAGGAATCGCGTGCATCATTTGTGACACCAAACGAACCGATGCGGCGCGTGCCCGGTGGTTCTTTGACGCCAGCATTTGGTCCAACAACTCGGTGGGAACTTGGTTGTGGGTTTGATACATCCACAACGCTTCCATCCGTTGATGTTCGACGTTCGGATCGGAGGTGTCCAATCCCGCCAGCCAACGGTCCAATTCCGCGATCACCTGGCTGCTATCACGCTGTGCCAACTCACGTCGACTGCGATAGCGCGTGCGGTCTTCGGGTGACTTTAGCAATTCCAACAGTTCGCCGATTTCGGCGCCATCGATTTTGGCCGGCTCCAGCAATGGACGGTCTTTGTGAGTGACGCGCCAAATCCGACCATGGGAATGGTCACGACTGGGGTCACGCAAATTGTGTTGCAAGTGACCGATCAATGCGTTGTGCCAATCGACGATGTACAGTGATCCGTCGGGAGCGAACTGCAGATCGACGGGACGGAAATTGCCGTCACGACAGGACAACAACATCTCCTGTTCTTCCCCTACAAACCCGCTGCCCGTTTCAGACTCGCTGACTTTGTGATTCAGAATGGCTCGCTCGCCGATCACATTGGTGACCAGGAAATTGCCTTGCATCTGATCGGGGAAGTGTCGACTGGAAACAATCGCACAACCGGCCAAGGGGCGAATTCGCTTGGGGTAGAACGTCGGGAACTTGTACTTCGGATCACCACCGCTCATCTCCGCAACACGTCGATGCTGGCTGCCGCCTGGGTGCTTGTTGGGAAATTCAATGTGCCCGGTGATCGGCGCGGCCCAGTAAGCGTTGCCCGGCGAAGCATCACCGATGAAGTCCTGGCCCCATTTGTCGTAACAGTAACCCCATGGGTTAGCAAACGCGAACGAGCAATGCACATTCAATCGCTCGGTGCGAGGGTTGTATTTCCAGACACCGCCCTCGGCCAATCGGCGGACACCATAGGGCGATTCGACGGCTGAAAATTTGAATGTGCCCTCTTGGAAATACAAGTTGCCACCGGGGCCCCATTCAAACGCCGCAATGCCGTGGTGCGAGTCCGCCGAATCGAATCCGATCAGGTGCCGGTTGACGATGTCGGCTTTGTCGTCACCGTCAGTGTCCTTCATGAACCAGATGTCGGGCTGTCGCGAGACATAGGCGCCGCCGTGACCGAGTTCGAATCCGGTCGGTTGGTGCAGATTTTCCGCAAACACTTTGCAGACATCAGCGGCATAATCACCATCGTTGTCTTCGAAAATCAACAGTTTGTCGTTCATCGGCGACTTGGGTTTCCAGTGCGGATACGACTTCATCGTCGCGACCCACAATCGTCCCTTGCTGTCGAAATTAAGCGCCACCGGATTCGACAGCTCGGGGAATTGTTCCTCCGACGCGATCAATTGGATCTGATAACCCTCTGCCAAATCAAACAATTTGATCTGTTCGGCAGCTGGCAAATAATTCAGCGTCCCCAGCTTGCCGGCTTTGGCGTTTTTGTCGCCTGGTGTTCCAACATTGGTCTTGGGTGTAATGAACGGCAGTGTGTTCGAATCATCAACCACCTTGGGAACCGGCCGACCGGCGGCAACCGCCCAAACGCGTGCATCACGGTTGGCAGTCATCTCATCCAAGATCGCTCGCTCGCGTTCCATCACATCGGTGTTGTTGTACGTGCCGTCGCTGCCTGCTTTGCCGCGATCACCGTAGATCGAAAATCCGTTGACAGCTCGATAGCGGTGAAACCAGTGAAAGTTCTTGCGATCGATTTCGGCTTTCAGATCTGGATTCACCGGCTTGGTCAATTTGTCACCAAACAAACTCGTGTCGAGTACCGGTGCCAGTTTGGCGTAGCCATCGTGATTGAGGTGAAACCCATTCAACGTCAATCGTTCATCCGTCGAATCGAACAACGCTTGAGTCGGCTGGAACAGATCCACAAAGACCACGTCGTTTTCCTTCGCGACCGAGGAGATCGCTTCGGTGTACAACGCCAAGTTCTCGTTTTGTTTTTTGCCGTCAGACAAATTCGGATCGTCCGAACCTTCGAATGCGATCGGCGAAACCAGCACCACTTGCGGGTTGCCTTTGCCATAGTCGTTGGCGAGTGTTTCTTTGACCAATTTGCTCAGCTGGGCTTTGAACTGGTCCACTCCCTGGGCGCCGGCAAACGATTCGTTGTAGCCAAAGAAATACATCACGACCGATGCCTGGCTGTGTGTCAGATGGCTATCGGGGCTGCCAAAATTCTTGCTGCGAATGCGCGTGTAGGGCTCGTCACCGGGGAAACACAGATTTCGCACCACCAATTCGAGCTCGGGAAATCGAGTTTGCAGCAGCGTTTCCCACTCGTTTTGGACCTGCATTCGCTCACCGAGCGCATTGCCGACCAAACAGATGTGATCTCCCTTTTGCAGTTTCAAATCAGCGGCGGGGGAGGACGAACAGTACGAAACGAATAAGCCAGCGAAGATGGCAAACGCGGTGTACCGCATAACTGAAGAACGTGGTTTCATCATTTGCGGATGGGAGTGTCAAAAGCGAGGGAGGCAGAAAGCGTCACGCCCCCCCCTGCAGAGAGAGAAATTGACAGAGAGGGCGAGCGCGCGTCGAACAATTTGATTGGGGCTTATTATGCACCGCAATCAGACCGGACGGTAGCGCCGAATCGACATTCGCCGTCGTCGGAACGAGATTCCGAACAGGTTTAAGAGACAATCCGCCTCCTTTTGTCACTGCCGCGCCCTGACAGCTGGACGCCCCCCGCGGGCGACGCAATTGCGCCACGCATCCAATTGCCAATCGCCCCCTGCGGTCGACCACGACACGACAGTGCTACTCTCAGCGCTGTTACTGGCTCTCCCCTCCGCTGGCGGCCAACTCCTCGGCCTCCGCCAACATGCGGTTGTACTCGTCAATATCCTGCTGGTTAGCGCCGTCGCGGACGTTTGTCACCTCACCCGAGGACCCACAACCGACGAGCGCCACACTCAAAAACAAACACAAAACACTGAAAATACGAAGCATCTTTCACGACCGTTGGGGTTAGGGAACTCAGAGCAGACCGGTTGGCCAGCCGGTTTTCTGGGGGTGGCACAAAGCCGCCACCGGGTAGCCAAGACAACGTAGATTACAAGTTTCTGGGTCTTCGTGCTAATCGGTATTTCGAAAATCCGTCCCCTAAACGTGGTTTTATGACTAATACTCGACCAAGACAAAAGGTTACCGTATAGACTACGCGCGCTTCGAATGATTACATCCGTTCACCGTGATTGATTCGTACAGATTTTTAACAGTCGCCAATTTGGTCCGACTCACTTTTTAGATTCCGTTTAGACAGATTCAAAACAGGAGATTCCTTTTGAGCACGATTACGTTATCGCGACGTCGCACCGGTTTTACGCTGGTCGAACTGCTCGTTGTCATCGCCATTATTGGCATTCTAGTGGGCCTGTTGCTGCCCGCCGTTCAGGCGGCTCGAGAAGCGGCGCGGCGAATGAGCTGCAGTAATAATTTCAAACAGATCGGATTGGCGCTGCACAACTATCACAGCGCCTACAAGATGATGCCGATCCATGGCGCCGGCACTCACCCGCCACAGCCTCGCGACATCTGGAACAACCGCGACGAAAGCTCCAATCGACGATTGAGCATGCTGGTCGGGCTGACCCCGTTCATGGAACAGCAGGGCCTATGGGACATGATTTCCAATCCCAATGATGCTGACGGCGATGGTACCATCGATTACCAGTCGATGGGGCCGACACCGGACGAGATCAACTACGACCCATGGGTCTCGCAGATCCCGATGTTGCGCTGCCCCAGTGACCCGGGTGTCGGATTGCCCGCACTCGGCCGGACCAACTATGCCGCTTGCACGGGCGATTCGATGTGGAAGGTGCGCGACGGACCTCTGTTTGTGCGTGTCGCAGCCAACACGCTGCCCTATCCCGAACGCCAAACCGAAGCCATTCGAGCGAATGCGGCGTCACGTGGATTCTTTGTTGCGCACAAACAAATGCGATTCCGCGACATCCTGGACGGGTTGTCCAACACCATCGCCGCTGGCGAATTGGCGACCGATCTGGGTGACAAAGATGTTCGCACCAGCGGAACCTCTGGCAGTTTCAGCACCAACAACAACGAAGGCGTGTTGCGAGACAATCCGTCGTGGTGCAAGGACCAGAGCCCGAGCATTATCGATCCTGAACGCCCCAGGTTCTGGGCACCGGCGGCAACCATCTTGAATGCCACCGAAGGACGCGGATTCCGCTGGGCTGATTACCTGCCAAACTTCGGCATGGTGCTCACGGTGTTGCCACCCAACAGCGAACTCTGCTCGATGGGCAGTGCCACGCGCAGCAACCTGGTTGGCGTTTCGAGCCGACACCAAGGCGGCGCGCACGTGCTGATGGGCGACGGTGCTGTGATCTTCATGACAGACTCGATCGAAGCGGGCAACTCGCGCAACCCAATGGTCTGGGAGAATGGAACGGCGGCCAACAAGAACCAAGTGGGCGCCAAAAGCCCGTTCGGTTTGTGGGGCTCCCTGGGAACCCGAGCTTCGGGAGAAGTGATTCAAGAGCAACTCAACCAGTAGCTCCGTCACAGCGGGATAGAAACCAACGATTCCCGTTGCATCGATTCCAAAAGGCCACAGCACGTCTTTCCGTGTTGTGGCCTTTTTTCATTGAGTCTCTCTCTCACCCATCAGTCGGCATCGGCGCCGGCATCAGGCCCTGGTAGCGGGCGGCGGCAAAACTGCGGTACCAAGCCGCCTCGCTTTGGTCGCACTTCCCGTCTTTTCGGGACCAAATTGGTGTCACAGCGGTAGAGGATTGTTACACCGCTCATTCGGTACCGTTTAGCCCGCCCTCGTAGCCCGCAACTTGCCCCCCTTTCGATGTGCGCTGCAGCGATGACTGGATGACTGGGGACAGAGCTCATTGGCGAGCAGCTGTCGTTCCCCACTCGGAGAATGATGGCCCGGCAGACTTGATTCCCGCGACGTTTTCACTTGATTTCGCCCGAGATGGTCTGGCTGGAGACACCGACCGGATTCGACAGAGCGGCAGGACGAGCGGGAGGAGTGACAGAAAATTAGCCGACAGAAAAATTTCAGTGCTGGGAAGACAGACTTCGCAATTTTTCTGCCCTCAATTTTTCTGTCAATAAAACTCCGCACTGTCTACGCACTGCACGTGAGGAAGCTTCCATCGGAGACAGAGCATCACGAGCGGCACGGAAAACAAAAGCTAGCATTGCCGACGTGCCTACCCGTCGGCCAAAGTGCTCTGTCCCCCAACACCCCAACACCGAATCGGAGTTGATAGCCTGGAGGCGTCAGTCCAATACCTTGACTGTTATCGCCATCTCGAGGCCGGAGGCCGACACATTCTCTGCCGTGGTCGTCAGGCCACGGATCAAGAACACCATCTCTCAAAGCCCGGCGGGCGACACAGCAACGCGAATTTAAATCCCCAACGCGTTTGGGAAATCACTGGTGCGATGACTGGGGACAGAGCCCATTGGCGAGCAGTTGTCGTTCCCCACTCGGAGAATGATGGTCCGGCAGACTTGATTCCCGCGACGTTTTCACCTGATTTCGCCCGAGATCGTCTGGCTGGAGACACCGACCGGATTCGACAGAGCGGCAGTGCGATGACTGGGGACAGAGCTCATTGGCGAGCAGTTGTCGTTCCCCACTCGGAGAATGATGGTCCGGCAGACTTGATTCCCGCGACGTTTTCACCTGATTTCGCCCGAGATCGTCTGGCTGGAGACACCGACCGGATTTGACAGAGCGGCAGGACGAGCGGGAGGAGTGACAGAAAAATAGCCGACAGAAAAATTTCAGTGCGGGGAAGACAGACTTCGCAATTTTTCTGTCCTCAATTTTTCTGTCAATAAAACTCCGCACTGTCTACGCAATGCACGTGAGGAAGCTTCCATCGGAGACAGAGCATCACGAGCGGCACGGAAAACGAAAGCTAGCATTGCCGACGTGCCTACCCGTCGGCCAAAGTGCTCTGTCCCCCAACACCCCGCAAAGCGAGGCATCGAGCTATGAAGATTGAGTTGTTAGCGGCTCTGGATCAGCTATTTTCAGAATCGCCAGCCATGCGAGCAGATGACCTGCCTACAGAAGATGAAATTGATGTGGCTTCCCAAAAACTGAACGTTCCATTTCCGCAAGACTATCGCGAGTTTCTCAAACGATATGGTGGCGCAATGGTAGGTCCATACCCAGTCTTCGGACTTCGTCCGGTCGAAGTAATGGAAAAGGAACGATGGTCAGTCGTTAAAATCACGGAAGCGATTCGCTACGAACTTGCAAACAACTTACGTTGGGTCATTTTCTCGGAAGATCACTCCGGTAATCCAATTGGATTCGATGCTACCGGTAGCGTGCTCATCTTCGATCATGATTTCGGCGGAGAAACGAAGATCGCAGACAGTTTTGAGAGCTACATTCGCTTGCAGTGTCTCAAGCTGAAACATTGAGCTCGTCAGCAGAATCGGTGGGTTTGATCTGGTTCATGCAGCAGTTCCCGGTGTCGTTGAAAACACCGTGTTTTGCGGGATCGGCGTTTGTTCTCTCGCGGTTCCGGACGCCCCGGTCGGTCTCCAACGATGGCACATGCGTCTCGAATTTGCGCCGCCGACGCCATGCGTCGCTGGCATCCACGGTGAATCCATCCACCTTTTTCTCGTCAACGATCCCGTTGCATCGATTCCAAAAGGCCACAGCACGTCTTTCCGTGTTGTGGCCTTTTTTCATTGAGTCTCTCTCACCCATCAGTCGGCATCGGCGCCGGCATCAGGCCCTGGTAGCGGGCGGCGGCAAAACTGCGGTACCAAGCCGCCGAACGCGTCAGAAAAGCAGCACTCTCGGGCTGGTTGGCAGCGGATAGTTGCACACGATCGGCGAATTGATGCAGCGTTTCTTGCGGTGCACGAACGAGCGCGTGTTTGCGTAGTTTTCGATCCACCCGCTGCAACATTTGACGGCTTTGATATTCCATCGGATCACCACCGAGACGCAGTCGTTGTCGATGCCGCAACCAGAGCAGGGCGATCAATAAACAGAACAACGGCAACTGCGCAATGCGGAACAGAAACGTCAATGAGTCGGTCGCGCGAAAGGAGAACAGCCAGCCGAGTGTCCGACTAATGATCGAGATGTCATCTTCGGAATCCACCAATCCGTTGTCTGAACCGCCTGCCAGAGTGCCTTGTTGGGCGAGTGACTGCAACGTGCGATAGGTCCGACCGACGGTCGCTTCCACCGGAAACCATTGCTCATTGATATCGTCATAGGCTTCGACCCAGGCATGGGCGTCACGATTGCGCGCCAACCAGTACTTGTATTCCTCACTTTTTTCCATCACCACGTACCCGGTGACATAGCGGGTCGGTACGCCCACCGACCGCAGCATCAACGCCGCCGCGCTGGCAAAAAATTCACAGTGCGCGGGATGCTGGGTCTGTAGAAAATGCACGACCGGATCGACATCATTGGGAGTTGTGACGCCGCGCAGCGAATAGTTGTAGTTCGCTTGAAAGTACTCCTCGATGGCGCGTGCCTTGGCCCGTGGGGTCAACCGTCCCTCACACACCCGCCGAGTGATCGGCTGAACTTTCTCTCGCAAGCTTCGCGTCAGTTGCAACATCAGATTGCGGCGCAGTCCCCTCAGCGACTCCCGCGGCATTGGAGTGCTGATGCCCAACACGTACGGCTCTTGGGTATCAACGCCTTTGATGACCATTCCTTGGTGTGAGAGCTCCACACCAAAATTCACTGCTTCGATCCAATCGGTCGACATCGACGAGAACACGAGCTGGCCTTTTAACGGAACGTTGTGCACCTCGATGGTGCCGATGGTCGATCCGCCCGGGTTGTCGCGCAGCGTGACCCGTTGCAGCGGCGCCGAAGAAGGGCCCTGTAACTCCGTGGTCGCCAGCGCCTCGGATTCGATGGTCCGGGGCTGCAATTCGCTGACTTCCGCAGACAACGAATAAGAATGTTCGGACGCGGCAGACCAAGAACCATTTCGATAGGTATCGAAAACCGTCCCTCGCAAGTAGCCGGGCGGGGCACTGGCAAACGCTCGCAATGCCGGTTCACCGGGTTCGCCGAGCATGTGTCGCCGCACCGAACCGAGTCGACTGCCGCGGACATAGCGAGAACCGCCGATAATGCTGTTGGCCGTGACGGCTTCCAACGATTGCGACAACCGATCAAACAATTCGAACTGCAACCCGGGGACGGCGACCGACGCCAAGTGCCCCAGCGCCGTCGTGGACATCAACAACACCGATAGCGCCAGCACTGAAAAAAACAGCGGGCTGCGTCCGGCTTCATGCGAACCGGTGACCGTTGATGGGGGCAGTCGCTGTCGATCCGCACGCGCCCAGCGATTTCGAAATCGGCCTGCACGCCCTCGATCATGTCGTTCATTCCAGTGAGCGTCGCGGTGCGATTGCCAGCGACCGAGGATATGTTTGCCCCCCAATGCGATGCCGATGACCGTCGCCGAGGCGGCCACCAACTGGCCGTTGATGCTGTGGCTGACACCACCGGCGGTGACCGTCGCCAGCACCAAAATCAGCCCACATCCCAACATCGCCGGATGGCCACGACGCGGATAAAACATCCACAGAACCAATGAAATCCAAAATGCCGAATGAGCCACCGAATCAACGATCATGGCAACAAAGTTCAGATTGCCTGCGACGTGGTAGCCGACTCGCCAAGTCACCCCGATGACGGCAACCACCAGCACCACGGGTACGATCGACAAAGAACGCCAAAACACGAATCGCCTCGCGAATTGATTGCCCTCGGCAAAGGTTTGCGACCCAGTCTTGTTGCCGCCGACAGGCCGCCTGGCTCCACGAATCTCCAATGCGTCGGTCGGCGTTGAAGGCAGAAACTGGGTGACCATGATGACCACCAAGACGGCGGCGACAAACACGGCCAACGTCGTCGTCAGCGTATTGAACGTCGACCCCAGAAAAAAGGCTTCGACGAATAACAGTCCAGGCAAAATCCAGGCCTGCCAAGACGGCCATTGAAGACGATCCTGGTTCAAGATCGACCGCTGCTGCAAACCGGTTTGCTCGCTCATTGCACCGCCTCGGCACCTGTCAAATGCCCCCGGGAATGTGCCGAACCGGATTTCACGCGACCCGAGATCCCGGGGCCGGACGCCGGTGGCGCAGTCGGTTGGCGGCGTTCCAGCGACAGATAGGAAACATTGGGCGGCAGGTGCCCCGCCAACCCGGATCGCTGTTCGCTCGCCAATTCGAACAGTGAGAACACCAGCACCGGTTGAGATCGACTTTCATCAATGGTTTCGCGGATCCGCTTTTCTGCCAATGCGGGATCCATCGGTTGGGCGGCGGCCAAACGCACCAACATCAATTCGCTGCTTTCGCCAAACGAGTTGGAGTGCTGTACGGCGGAATGGTCCAGCGGTGACTCGCTGGTGAGGAACAATTTCAATTGAACGCGGCGGCTGGTCAGATCGCTGATGGCGGTTGCAGTGATCGACATCAGCCGTTCGAAATCGACTTGCAACTCGCGCTGACGGGCGCGCGAACTGGCGGCCGGATCGGCCAACCACTGTGACGTGTCGACGACCAACGTCACCGCTTGGATCGATGGCGACTGGTATTCCCGCACGATCGGGCGGCCCAATCGAGCCCAGGATGCGAAATCCCAGCGGCGGACCGGCACACCGACTTGGTATTCGCGATTGCCGACATACTCCACCGGGGCACCGGCGACCAACTGCTTGGACCAATCACCGATCGCGGCCAGCATGACGCGTGTCATTGGATCGTCATCATCACTGGCAGGCGCCGGCGTGATCGCGATCTTGGTCTTGGTCTCCAGCGGCAGGCGGATATGAAACAAATGAAAGGGAAACGTCGACGCAACCTGAAACGGCGGCAGATCATGAATCCCCCGCTCGTTGAACAGCATCGATCCATGCCAGTACATTTGGTCGCCCGAACGCAAAATCGACACTGAAACCGGCGGCGATGCATCCCAATCGGTCTCGTGATGACCAAGGCGGATCTCGCGAACACCCTCGCGATGCCAACCGACACGCAAGTCCAACGCAGGAAAGTAACTGGGATTGGCCAAGCGGACATTTGCCGAAAACGGTTGGCCGGCGATCGCCGATCGGGGCAACGAAACACTCAACTTCAGCCGCGGCCGCATCAGACGATTGATCGCAAACCCGACCATTAACATCGCCAAACAGCCGCCCATCATGCCGCTCCAAGGAAACCCCCAAATCACATTCAGAGTCATCACCGAGGCCAACAAAATGGACACCGATGCCGCTGTCAGGCTGCGTCGCAGCGACAGATAGGCCAACAGAGGTGCCTTGACCAGCCACCACAGCCATCGCGACAGGCCGAACAGGGCTTGCATCAAGATCGCTGCCGCCTTGGCGGGCGCGGCCTGCGGAGAATCTTCGGCGGCAACCGCTGGCGGTTCGAAGCGTGTGTCCTGTCGACGTGATGGAATCTCAGACGGGTCAGAATTCGCCGCCACAGGACCGCGCGACACGTCTAGACTCACACCACCACCTCAGTTTGCTGGATGATTTCGTCGATGATCACTGCGGCATCATCCCAAGAACTGGACACCGAACGCATCGAAACCCGGTGCGACAACACCGCCACCGCAACGGCTTGGATGTCGTCTGGCAACACATAGTCACGGGTGTCCAAAACCGCACGAGCCTGGGCGGCGCGGAGCAACATTTTCGAACCACGCGGGCTGCAACCGATCCGCAAACGACTGTCCACGCGGGTGGCGTTGACCAAGTCCACCAGATAGCGAACCACCTTGCGATCCACCGTGACCTGCCGCACAAAACTTTGCAACATTGCCAGTTCATCGCGGTGCATCACCGGAACCAACTTGGACGACGGATCACTTGCGGCTTGGTCGAGCAACAATTCGATCTCACTGTCCGCGTCCGGATAGTTCATCGACAATCGAAACAAAAACCGATCGAGCTGTGATTCCGGCAGCGGATACGTCCCTTCAAAACCCGTCGGGTTTTGGGTGGCGATCACGATAAACGGTTGCTGCAATTGGTATTGGGTGGAATCGATCGTCACCTGTGATTCGGCCATCGCTTCCAGCAGTGCACTTTGCGTCCGCGGCGAGGCCCGATTGATTTCATCGGCAATCAACAGGTTGCAAAAAATCGGACCGCGTCGAAAGTGAAACTCACCCGAATTGGGTTGAAAAATCGCGCTGCCCAGGATGTCCGAGGGCAACAGATCGGGGGTGCATTGGATGCGTTGGAAATCCAGATCAATCAGCGCCGCGATGGATTTGGCCAAGGTCGTTTTGCCGACCCCCGGAACGTCTTCTAGCAACACAGATCCTTCGGCCAGGATCGACGTCAACACCGAATCGATCACGTCGGCTTTGCCACGGATCACGCCCTGCAGACTGGTCCGCACGGCTTCGATCTTTCCCAGCAGCGAATCTGTCTTTTTCGAACCTAGCTCGGCAGGTTTGACAGCATCTCGCGGTGGATCGGCGTGATCCGAATGCGACGAAGGGTGAACTGGATCCGCAGGCAACGTGACATCGTCCCGGGTTTGTGGCGACTCATTTCCGTGGGTAAACATGCGTTTCTCCGGAGGCGACCAAATTCAGCGGCAGCTGCGTCTGGCAATGAACCAATGTACCAATCACCCGGCGTCTCTGCCGGACAAGGCGTCACAGGCAGCGGAAATCCGCAGCAACTTCATCGAAATCGCCTAATATCGCGGGATGTCACCGTTGATCTGCAGGCTCCAATCGTCGATCCCACCGGCCATGTTCTGAGCCTTGTCAAACCCGCGTGATCGCAGGGCTTCGGTGACCTGCATGCTGCGACCGCCGTGATGGCAATGCACAACGATTCGCTGGTCTTGGTAGGGTGCCAATTCTTCGATCCGCTCCAGCAGTTCGCCCATCGGAATCAGCGTGCTGCCGGCGATTTTTGCCGTCGCGTTTTCTTCCGGTTGACGGACGTCCAACAACAGGAACGATTCCTCGGAATCCTGGAGGGCTTTGACCGCGTGGACGTCAATTTCGATTGGGTATTGATTGGACATCGTGAATTTACAGACGGCAATTGGAAATGGTGGTTTGGAAAATCGCCGAAGCACCAAGTCGCTCGAGCTTCTCCATCACATCGATGACTTCATCGCTGCGAACCATCACGCGGACACTGCGCCACTGGGCGTCTTCGAGAGTGCCGATCGTGGGCGAATTGAACCCGGGGGTGATCCCTTCGGCATCCTGCAACTTGTCCGCCGGAATGTTGTACTCCAGCAACGAGTAGTCTCGGGCGATGACAACCCCTTCGAGTCGGCGGACCACTCGGTCGGCGGTCTCGGAATCACGGCAGCGATCATTTTGAATCAGAACCGTTTCATAGGATCCGATCTCATCCATGATTCGCAGCCGATTGGCGGCCAGCGTGCTGCCGGTTTCGACCAAGTCGACGATGGCATCGGCCACACCGAGTTGAATCATGACTTCGACGCTGCCCGAGAGCGAAACTAAATGTGCCAGTGCGTTGTGCTGACCCAAGTAGGCTTTGGTGATGTTGGGGAAACTCGTTGCGATGCGTTTGCCGTCCAAATCCATGGCTGATTTGATCGGGCTGTCATCGGGAATACAGATCGCCAATCGACAGCGACCGACGCCCAACCGCATCCGTGTGTTGACGTTGGCGTTGGCTTCTTCGACCAGGTCGCTGCCGGTGAATCCCATGTCGATCGCGCCTTCGGCGACCAGGGTGGGAATGTCATCGGTGCGCAGAAAGATCAGATCGATCGGCAGCCCTTTGACTTTGGCAAACAGGCCTCGGTTTTGGCGGCGAAAATTCAAACCGGCCTGCGACAGCAGTTCCCCGGAAAGCTCGCTCAATCGCCCTTTACTCGGCAGCCCGATTCGCAAATTGTTATTCAGTTGTCCCATTGGGTGTGCACTCGGCGTCTGTACTTCTATTCGTCGTTTTCTGTCGTCTGGCGATTGGCTTTTTCGACCAAGCCGGAGGTGCCCTCGCGGCGTGCCAATTCCGCGGCCACTTCGTTCAAATCCACACCCCGATAGGCCAGCATGACCAGCGTGTGATAAATCAAATCTCCGGCTTCGTAAACAAAGTGTTCGCGTCCGGAATCACCGGGTTCGTCCGCAGCCTCGATCAACTCCCGCGCCTCCTCCAAAATCTTGTCGCCAATTTTCGCCGGCCCGGCCTGCATCAATTTGGTCGTGTAAGACCCAGGCGGGCGTGTTCGGGCGCGCTCGGCCAGAGTTGACATCAACCGCTGCAGCGGGAGGAGCGAATCAGACATCGGCCGGGCAGGGTGACAGTGATTGGGATGACAACGGAAGATCGGGTAATACGTGCCAGGATCGTAGATGAGAGGTCTGTCGGCGTCCACTGTGCGTGTATTGACTGGGCGTGAATTGAGTGGGCCAAATCCATCCCGATCACCGGGACAGAGGACATCCGGGGCCTTTTCGAGTGAACCTGTTTGCGAGTAACGTGTCGACAACCTGTCGCCCCCCGGTGCCGTGTTTTTGAAACCTGCCACAGCCCTTCGCTATGATCCCTGCGCAATGATCACGATCGTCGACTACCAAATGGGTAACCTTCGTAGCGTTCAAAAAGCGGTACAGCGAATCGGCGGCGACGCGGTGATCAGTTCCGATCCGCAGCAGATTGCCACTGCGGAACGATTGATTTTGCCGGGCGTGGGCGCCTTTGGCGATGCGATGTCGGAAATCAATCGCCGTGATTTGGCCGCACCGATACGCGATTTCGTAGCCACCGGACGCCCCTTCCTGGGAATTTGCCTGGGCCTGCAACTGTTGTTCGACGAAGGGTTCGAGCACGGCACCCATCGCGGGCTGGGAATCCTGCCCGGTGAAGTGGTCCACTTCGAATTGCCGCCGTCGTACAAAGTCCCCCACATGGGATGGAACACAGTCCGCAAGACCGCGGAATCGGCCTTGTTGGATGATGTCGCCGATGACACCCACTTTTACTTCGTGCACTCCTATTACGTCCGCCCCAGCGACCCCGGATTGATGTCGTTGTCGTGTCACTACGGCCAGGATTTTTGTGCCATGGTGAGCCGCGACAATTTGTTTGCGACGCAGTTCCACCCCGAAAAAAGTCAAGCCAACGGACTGAATTTGCTGCGAACCTTCAACAGCCTGCCGCAAACCGAATCCGTCTAGCGGGCTGGTCCGCCGGCCAAACCCTCCACATTCCGCGAGCCCGCCTGAAGTGTCTGTCGTCACCAAACCGATCACCCTGAATCATCCGCACGGAAAGGGCGCAGTGCATTTTGTCTGGACCGGCGATCGTTTCGAACACCGCATCGAACTGGGTGAAAACCATGCGGCCTGCAAAGACGAGGCGGCCGACCAAACCTGGCCCGATTCGCCACCGATTCAACAGCTGTCGATTGAATCGATCGACGGCCGCGACGTCGCGTTAGCGGTGGGGTGTGCTGGCACCAGCCACTGGAGTCTGAGTGTCGAACCGACGGCGGAGGGGTTTTGTTTTGATTGGGCCTGTCGCGCCAAACAGACCCCGGCCCAATTGGGGACGAAATACGAATCGCCGGCCGGGATGCGATTTGAATGCATCGACGGTGCAACGATCACCGCTGGCATGGATGAAACAGCGATTCGCCCGAGCGAATCGCTGGATGCGGCCGGGACGTATCGCTGGTGCTACCAAGTCAGCTAGCCATGTAACTCGGCCACCCGCAGTGGCCCCTTGGCGCACCGTGAACCAATTGCCCAGCCGTGCGCAGCGGTACTGACCGGGCTGGATTCGGGCTGCGGCCCTTGGTTTTCTATCCTCTGGCTGCGACAAGTCGTCTATACTGCACGCCCGACCGACCGAGAAAGGTGTCGGACTGGCGCGATGTAACTGAGCAAAGGACACTTGACCCCAGCATGCAGTGAGCCCCCCAGCGATGGATGCACCTCCAGAGAAACCGCCAACGGACCCCTCCGAGGAAACTCATCGTCGGTCCGTAAAAAATAACGAAACGCATCTTTCGAACGCTCTTGAAGCGGACATGCAGCCTCCCCTGGAACCGGGGATGCGCTTTGGCGACTTCCGCATCGGCACCTTGCTCGGCCGTGGCAAAGCCGGCTTTGTTTACTCCGCTGACGACCTGATTGCCCACCGCCGCTGTGCACTGAAAGTGCTGTGTCGGATGTCGTCGCACGATCTGTATCGCAACAAACTGGGCTTCCGGCGGATGTCGCCGTTTCGGCACCCCTGCCTACTGCGAACCGATCGAATCGAGATCGTCGATGACTACACAGTCCTGACGATGGAGGAGATTGAAGGGCAGACGCTGTATTCGGCGGCGCTCGGTTTGAAGGACCTGCCGCGGGCCGAGGCGTACCGTCAACTGCATTCGTTATTGCATGATTTTGCCGTCGGGCTGGCCATCATGCACTTCGCCGGTTTGGTGCACCGCGACCTAAAACCCACCAACCTGATGGTTCGAACCAATGGGCATGGTGTGATCGTCGATTACGGATTGGTCGCCAATTGCGACCCGGAAACCGACCCCTACGGCATCCGCCCCTACATCGCCGGGACGCCACGCTATTTCTCGCCAGAAGCCTTATGGGAACAGAGCTACACGCCGGCCGGTGACGTGTTTAGTTTGGGCCTGGTGATGCTGGATTGCCTGAACCAGGTTTCCGGCTGTGACGGCTGGCTGCGCGGTGGCGAATTCAACGACTGGGTGCGTGACGAAGACGAACAAACCATTGCCGCTGCCGTTTCAGAAATGCACGAGGACATTCCCCCGGTGTTGCGAATGGCGGTCGCCGGCATGCTGAATGCCGATCGCACCAAACGGCCCTCGTCGTTGGACATCGTGACGATGACCAAGACGGACGACAATCCGATTCGTGTGATCACGACGCATCACTTGTTCGGCCGACAACGGGAATTGGACCAGTGCACCGATTGGCTGCGTGAGATCTATCGCGGCCAAACCGGTCGATTGCATCTGTACGGCGAAGCCGGGGCGGGGAAGACACGACTGCTGGACGAAATCGAACGCCTGTTGCGTCAGAACTCGTGGGGCCAAGTCTTTCGCGTCAAATGTCGCTCACGCGAAAACCAAACCCTTCAAGTCTTGGACCAGATCGCCGATCAAATCGCACAACGCTACGCCCGCACCGACCGCGAGCCCTTGCAACTGGATCCGGTCAGCGCCTCCATTCTGGTGCAATCTTTTCCACAGCTCCGCCACGTCATCAACGTTGATTTGGCGGATCACTCCGCATCGTTTGCCGCAGCCCCCGAACGGCTCGATGCACTGGCAGCGGCCGCGCGACTCAGTCGCGAGCTGCGCAAAGTCGGCCCGCTGGTGATCATTATCGATGACGCCCAGTGGTCCGACCACGACAGCGACACGGTCTGGGACGAATTACAACAAGACGGCGATGGCTACTTGGGGATCATCACGTCCTCGCGCCGATCCGAAACCAATCAACGTCAACCGGCCGAGTGTCGCGTGCACATCGGCCCGCTAAGCCCCCCTTCGGCGCTGGCGTTTCTGCAGACCGCTGCGACTCGTTGGAATGCCAACATCAACCAAGCCGGCCTGCAAGAGTTGGTTGAAGTCTCACGTTGCAACGCATTTCGACTGCAAGAACTGGCCGAAGAGTTTCGTCCCGGTGGCATGTTGCATCGTGTCGAACAATCCTGTGACGCATCGATTTCCAACTTGGGTGATGTTGACCGATTTTGGCGTGCCCGGTTCGATCGCCTGAGCGGCGAGGCCAAATCGATCTTGGCATTCATCGTCACCGCGGCGACCCCTGTGTCGATCGCCCAGTTGGCCGATCTGACCGACCTGGGTGACAAAGTCGACGTGTCGGTTTCGGAACTCGTCCATCAACGACTGGTCAACGACGACGCGACGGGCAAAGAATGCATCACCGTCGTCCATGACAAGATCGCCGACGGCTTGATCGAAAACCTGGACCAAATCGAATTGCATCAAGCTCACCTGGCCTGGGCAGCGCTGCTATCCAAACTCAATCGCCCCCGTGATTTTGCCGCCCGTATCGCCGGGCATTACTACGCCGCCGAGCAAGATGGTGCGGCGCTGCCGTTTGCAATCATGGCGGCCGAAAATGCCGACAGTGCGTTTGCCAAATCCGAAGCCGGTAAATGGCATGCCAGAGTCCTGAAGCAAGTCACCGGGGATGCCCGTGACAAACACCTGCGCGACGCGGCACGCTGTTTTCACGAAGCCGACCTGCCCGAACAAGCGTCTCACTACTACCTGGAACTAGCGGAACTCAGCCAAGCCCCTCAAGAGCAACTGCGGTTTGAAACCCTGGCGTTGCAATTGCTCGTCCGCAGCGGCCAAATGGATCGCGCACGACCACTGTTTGCCGAACTCAGCGGCAAACTGGGTATCAAAATCGACGATAGCGTCGACCAGTTGACGCAGGGAAACCGGTTCCAGTTGCCAGAGCTTGCGGCGGAATTGGGCGGTCTGGATTTCACGATTCACAACACGATCGAGCAATCCGCCCGGACGCCATCACCAACGTCGATCGAATCCGACAGCGACACGCCCAATGACTTGATTTTCTGTAGCGAAATCATCCGACCGATGGCGATGCTGGATATGCGCAGCACGACCCGGTTGGTCCTGCACGGCGGTCAACAAGCATTGCAACAGCCGGCGACCACACACCAAGTTCGTTTTGCCGCGTTGACCAACGCCTGGTCTGCCATGCTCGACAGCGGTCAAAGCGACATGATCGACCGCAGCTTGAAAGCGCTGCGTGGCATCCAAGTTCAGATCGCCAACCTTCCGGCGGGCAAACAAACGGCCGATGTGTCAGCGGGGATCGCATTCGCCGAAGCGTTTGCGATGCGCTGGAGCGAAGTCGCCGATGCCGTCAACATCAGTGTGAAAGACTACTTGGCCGACGCCCGAGCCATGCGATTCGATATCGCACACACGCAGTGGTTGTTGTTGTGGGCCGATTGGCATCTGGGGCGCTGGGAACCGATGCGTGCGATGGTTCAAGAGATGGTGGAAGACGCCAATCGCCGTCATGATTCGTATCAACAATTGCTGGCCACAACAGGCTACGGCGGAAATGCGTTCCTGTTTTCTAATAATGTTGATCAACTGCACCAACTGTGTTCGCAAAACAACCGTATCGTCACCGATTCCAGCGATGTCGAACTGGTGGATTTCTTCCAATGGATGCAGCACGTGCAGCAGGCTGTGTATGTAGCGGACGATCGCAACGCCGCACGGTTAGTGATGCGAATGCGTGAGCGAATTGGTAACTCACTGATCCGCCACATCCCCTTGATTCAGGTCACCTTGGACCACTTCACGACCTTGGTCGCCCTGCATCTACGACAGCACCAAACCTTGCAACCGGGCACAAGACGCGGCAGTGACGAAGCCGAATTGATGGATTCGACCATCGTCGACGAAGCGACCGGGCGACTGAAAAATCAATCCTGTGACTTTGCAAAAATGCTGGCCGCGTTGATGCAAGGAGTCGAAAAACGAATCGCCGGCGAACCGGCCACCGCCGCCGCCGCTTTTCAAAAGGCCGCTGAAATGGCGAGCGATTTGGGGTTGTTCCCATTCCAACTGGCCGCCGAAGATGGCCTGATCAGCTCACGCCAACCGGATGCCGATGCCGATTCGCTGCGTCAATCCATGACCAACCGCCGCATTCACATCCCCGCACAATTGGAACGACTCTACACCGTTGCCCCACCCCAACGGCCCTGTCAGGTCTGAATTCGGGCCGTTCTCTGCAATTCGGCAGAATCCAGCTTGGCGAATGTTTGTCGCGCGTGTACTGTTTGGCAATCGGTGAGACGGACAAGGCGCTCGCCAATATCAGTTCGGCCAGTTTGAAACGAGAAACGTTGCAGACGTTGCCTGGCCAAGTAAACCCATAGGCTGAGTTGGAATCTCAGCGGTTTACCAAGCGAACCACTGTTTTGATTCAGTGTTCGCCCCTTGCTGCCTTCACTCGGCCACGTCGGCCGCTCTTTGAAAGTTGACCGCATCGTTCTCGATGCACCACTGATGGGTCTTTCTTGTTTGACCCTCAGTTCAAGGCTTTTCATGCGATCAAATCCAACGCCGCGGTTGCTGCGTTGCGATCGACATCCAAAGCCCCCTTTCGTCGGTCGAATCGGTCAACGGCGACCAGGTTCGAGGCAAGCTTTGATTTTGCAGTGACTTTCTGTGAAATCGCCCCCCTCTAGATGACAGAGAAGAACGTTGAAATCATTTCAAGAAATGGATTTATTTGAATCGCTACAGAAGCGACTGGCTGAATTGGAATACACCGAGCCAACTCCGATCCAAGCACAAACCATCCCCGCCGCGGTCGATGGCCAAGACATTTTGGGTTGCGCCCAAACCGGTACGGGAAAAACCGCAGCATTTGCATTGCCCATCCTGGATTACCTGGGACACGAAAAACCACGTGCACAACCGGGCCGACCGCTGGTGCTGGTGCTCGCACCGACGCGTGAACTGGCGATTCAGATCGGCCAAAGTTTTCACACCTACGGCAAACACATCCCGTTTCGACAAACGTTGGTCTACGGCGGCGTTGGCCAAGGTCAACAAGTCCGCTCGCTCGAAAAAGGCGCTCACGTGTTGGTGGCCACCCCAGGTCGCTTGATCGATTTGATGGAGCAAGGTCACATCAAACTCTCTGACGTCGAAATCCTGGTGCTGGACGAAGCCGACCGCATGTTGGACATGGGTTTCATGCCCGCGATTCGTAAGATCATCGCCAAACTTCCCAAAGAACGTCAGTCGCTGTTCTTTTCGGCCACCATGCCGCCAAAAATTCGCGAACTGTCCGAGGACCTGCTGTTCAATCCCTTCAGCGTCAACGTCACGCCGAAAACAACCAGCGTCAAACGCATTCAACAAAGTGTGCGTCTGGTCGAACGCGGTGAAAAAGTGGACCAATTGATCAAAGTTCTTTCGGGAGACGACGTGAACCGATCCATCGTGTTCACAAAAACCAAACGAGGCGCAAACGCACTGGCGACGAAGCTAGAAAAACGTGGCATCCCAGCGGTTGCAATTCACGGCAACAAAAGCCAAGCCGCACGTCAAAAAGCTCTGACCGCGTTCCGACAAAATCGGATCTCGGTTCTCGTTGCGACCGATGTGGCCGCCCGTGGGATCGACATCGATGACGTGACACACGTTGTCAACTTTGACATGCCAATGGAACCGGAAAGCTATGTCCACCGCGTCGGTCGAACCGGCCGCGCCGGCGCCGCCGGAATCGCAATCTCGTTCTGCACCGCAGACGAATTTGACAAACTAAGAGACATCGAAAGATTGATCGGCGAAAAACTGCGTCTGCAAAATCCCGACGCCAAACTGTCCGCTGCTAAATCGGCACCTTCGGGCGGCCGACGTGGTGGTTCAGCCGGCAATGGAAATCGCCCGCAACGATCGGGTCGCCCGGCCAACGGCTCCGGCAAGCGACCGAAAAAACGATTCGGCAAACGTCGCGAAACCGCCAGGGCCTAGTGAATCCCTGGCTCTTCGCCAGGAGATCGCCCGACCAAAAAATCGAAATCGCAGCCTTGGTCGGCCTGTGTCACATGCGTGGCATACAGATGCCCGTAACCGCGCGGCGGCACCGGCTTGACCGTCGGGCTCGCAGCGCGGCGGCGCTCGATTTGGTCGTCACTGACATGCCAATGGATCCGTCGATTCGGCACGTCGATTTCGATTTCGTCTCCCGTCTCAACCAGCGCCAGCGGACCGCCGACGGCGCTTTCGGGCGCGATGTGCAAGACACAGGTTCCATAACTGGTGCCACTCATTCGCGCGTCACTGATGCGAACCATATCGCGCACGCCGGCTTGCAATAACTTTTTCGGAATCGGCAACATTCCCCACTCCGGAAACCCAGGCGCTCCCAGCGGACCGGCGTTCCGCAAAATCAAGACGCTGTCCGCGGTCACGTCCAAATCGGGGTCATTCAGAGTCGCCTTCATTTGGGGATAGTCATCGAACACCAGCGCCGGCCCACGATGCGACAACAGTTTCGGATCGGCTGCGATGGATTTGATGACACAACCATTGGGCGCCAGATTACCCGTTAACAAACAAGTCCCTCCGGCCGGCGACACCGGGTTGTCCCGCGTCCGAATGACTTCGTCATCGATCACCTCGGCCGATTCGATTTGTTCGCCCAGCGAGACACCGGCGACGGTCATACACTGCGTGTCCAACAGGTCGCTCAAACGCCCCAACAGCGCGGGCAAGCCGCCGGCATTGTAGAAATCCTCCATCAGGAACCGTCCGCCCGGACGCAAGTCACCCAGTACCGGAGTGCTCCGCGAGAGTTCATCGAATCGTTCCAGGTTCAGCGGAACACCCAGCCGACCGGCGATCGCGATCAAGTGCACGATCGCGTTGGTGCTGCCGCCGATCGCCAGCGAGGTGACCACGGCATTTTCGATCGACTGCCGCGTCAGAATGTCCGACGGTTTTAGGTTCTGCCACGCCATTTGCACCGCACGCCGCCCGGTCTGTGTCGCCAGCCGACTGTGATCGGCAAACACGGCGGGGACACAGGCGGCGCCGCCCAACGACATGCCCATCGCTTCGGTGACGCAGGCCATCGTGCTGGCCGTCCCCATTGTCATGCAGGTGCCGGCCGAGCGCGCGATACAGTTTTCGATTCCGTTCCAATCGCGGTCACACAGGTTTCCGGCAACACGTTCATCCCAATACTTCCAGACGTCGCTGCCGCTGCCCAACGTTTCATTCTTCCAGCGGCCTTTTAACATCGGCCCGGCCGGCAAAAAGATTGAGGGGATATCGGCGCTGATCGCGCCCATCAACATCGCCGGAACCGTTTTGTCGCAACCGCCCATCAGCACGGCGGCGTCGACCGGATGGCAACGCAGCACCTCTTCGACCTCCATCGCCAACAGGTTGCGGTACAACATGGTGGTCGGCTTCATCATCATTTCGCCCAGCGACATCACCGGGACTTCGACCGGGAAACCACCGCTTTGCAAAATTCCCCGCCGGACCTCGTCGGCGCGATCGCGAAAATGCGAGTGACAGGTATTTAATTCGCTCCACGTGTTCAGAATCGCGATCACCGGACGATTCTGGTAATCGATATCATCAAACCCCATTCCTTTCAGTCGCGAACGATGACCGAATGACCGCATGTCATCGGGTCCAAACCAACGATGGGAGCGTAGCTGGGTGGGATCGTGGCTATCGTCGTGGGGCATCAATGGTCTATCGGTTGGCGCGTCGAAATCGGAACGATTGGGATTGTAACAGGCATCGGTTTCGTGAGTGTGTCACGAATCACGACCGCGATTTAGCATCGCAGGAACAACAAGGGGCGAGTTTACCGTAGCTGATCCCGCCAGGGTTCAGTCTTTTACAGTGCAAATCTCAGCCCTGGCGGGATCAGCTACGGCGGTCATTGATCATGCGACGTTTAGGTGGCTGCGTCAAAGATCTCGTCAAAGATTTTTCGGTTACTAGCTCGGGCTTGCTGGACCAGTACGCCGATCATCGTCGGATCGGGCTCGTCCATCAAGAATGCCAAGTCACGCAGGCTCGATTCGTCCTCTGGCAATTCGTGTCGTGCCAAGGTGTTCATCAACCGCAAATTGGCTTCGACACCGCGCAGTGTTCGGTAGTTGTTGATCAACCGCGCCGAATGATCTGACGACATGACCCCGGCTTTGGCGAGTTGCTGCAGCGCCTCGATCGTACCGGTGACAAAAATCTTGGGATGCTCGCCGACGTGACACAGCATCAACATCTGCGTGATGAATTCGACATCCACGGTTCCACCGGCACCACGCTTCAAATTTTCCTCGCTGGCCGTTTCTTGGATCCGCCCGCGTAGATCACGAATTTCACCAGCCATCGCGCTATGCCACTGGGTCATCCGCAATGTGGACACCAGGGCATCACTGGCCTGTCGACGAACATGCCTGGATCCGGAAATCACGCGGGCCTTGCACAACGCCAACCGCTGCCACAACGGCGCCATGTCGCGTTGGAAACGCCGTGTGAATTGGTCGACCGCGACCGCCAACACGCCCTCTTCCCCGGTCGGCCGCAAGCGACCGTCCAATTCATAAAGACGGCCGTGCTCTCCCGCATGGTTGATTCGTTTGACAATTGCCGATGTCAGTTGGTTAAAAAACTGGGCGTTGCTGATCGTTTTCCGCGGGCCACCGACACGGCGCTCGGTTTGGCCATCGGCGGTGTACAAGAACACGACGTCCAAATCGCTGTGGTAGTTCGGCTCGCGACCGCCAAATTTCCCCAGTGCGACCGCCACCAATTCAGCCGGTTCCCCGTTGGCGTCGACCGGGTCACCGAACCGTGCGGCCAACCGTTCCTGCTCGTGTTCGGCAACGCGGCGCACACAGGCTTCGGCGGTATCCGACAGCGATTGATGTGTGGCTTCGACCGGTTCCTTGCCCAAGATGTCGCGCACACCGATCATCAAATGGGCGCTGTTTTTAAATCCGTGCAGCACCAGGTCGATGTCCTCGGCGCGCCGGCACAGATCGATCGATTGCGCGTCCAATCGTTCCGCCGATGGCAATCGATTCATCAGCAACGAATCGATCAGTTCATCGATCATTCCCGGTGTCGCGATCAAAATGTCGCTTAAATAGGGTGTCGCGGCGCATAATCGAATCATCAACTGCATCGTCGCGCGGTTGGTCCCCAACAGTTCCCAGAGACTGGATTTGCCGCCGATCGAATCAGCCACTTCGGCCAACGTCCGCAACGTCCGGTCTGGATCCGGTGTCTTGGCGATCTCCGCCAACAAGTCCGGCGCGATCGAAGCAAAAAAGTGTCGGCAACGACGCCGCGACAGAAAACGAACCGATTCGGTGGCCAACGAGCGAATGTGATCCATCGCGCGAACCGGGTCCTGCAAACCGTGACGGCGCAGTGTCTGGCGAACCAGTTCCGGGTCGGGCGACGGGTCGAGCACCAATTCGGTCTCCATCGCGAACTCGTCCGGCGCATCACCATCATCCCCACGCGGCGCGTCGACCATCAAATGATTGAGCACCTTGCGGTTGAGTTCAAAGGTTTCCTTCAATTGCTCCTGAAATCGCTGCAGGTCGCCGCTGCGTCCATCGGCATCGCGGATCCCCAGGTGCCACGCCAATCGACGACGCATCAAATCGTCGTCCGGCAAACAACTGGTCGAACGCCCAAACATCACCGAAAGTTGATGCTGCAACCGACACAGTCGCGCATACCCTTTGGCCAACAAACTGCCTTCCTGGTGTGTCAAACATCCTTCGCGCTGCAATTGATTGATCGCTTCGGCCGTGGTGCCGACGCGAACCGATTTACTGTCGCCGCCGTGCAATAATTGCAAAAACTGGATCATCAATTCGATGTCCTGCCGACCACCGGGCGCCTTGGCAATGTCATCGCCACTGGCCGACCCGGACACGAACCGACGTTTCAGTTTGCGGCGCAGCGAGCGGATGTCGGCAAAATCCTGGCGGCTCATAAACCGACGATAGATCCATGGCTGTAGCCGCTGTAGAAAACCACGTCCCAGTTCATCGTCACCGGCGACCACGCGAGCCCGAGTCAGCGCGACGCGCTGCCACGTGCGGCCGTCGGATTCCAATCGCCGCGCATTCAATTCACTGCTACCGATCAGAACCTTCTCACCGAGCGGCCGGAAGGAGGTATCGATTGAAATATTCAGTGCCGATGAATCATCCGCCCCGATCAACGTCACGAGATCTTCGACCACTTGATTGACGAAATCGCGATGGGTTTGGTTCTTTTCTTCAATCGCGTCATACAAGAACAACAATTCCAACGGGCATCCATATCCCATTTCTTTGCCGCCCAGATGCCCCAAACCGATCACTGAAAATCGTACCGGTTGGCCATCGATGCGATGCGGCACACCGTGTTGATCGGCCAGTCGACGGACCACAAACTGCAACGAGGCTTCCAGGACTGCGTCGGCCACAAACGCCAATTGTTGCCCGACATGCTCGGGGCTGAGATCACGAACAAATTCGCCATAGGCAATGCGGACAATTTCGCGGCTGGTGAACTTGCGAATCGCCAGCGCCGCGCGGTTGGGGCTGTCCAGTTTTTCTAACTCGGCGACCATTTCATCGACCAGGAACTTTCGCTCTGCCGGTTGGCCGTCACTGGCCCGCATTAGATCAAAACTTTCCGGATCGGCGATCAACCGGTTGGCCAGCGTTTGGCTGGTTGCAAACACTTGCAACAACGCCGACAAAGCCGCTTCGTCACGCTCAAATAACGACAGCAGTGACGTCGGCGATCGACTGGCGGCGATAAACCGATCCAGGTTCGAAATCGTTGCGTCCAGATCATCCAGTTCGGCAAAATGCTGCTGCAAGCGGCCACGCAAAGTGGTGAGCAACTCCTGCGGCGCGCCGCATTTCCAGATCGATGACAGATGTGCGTGGGCAACCGACCAATTGCCCAGTCTGGACGAGTCGACCCAATCAAACGTTTCGTCGATCATTGCGGCGGGTTTCGGCGTGACAGGGTTGGAGGACGACGAAGGCTGCGGTTGCACGGAGTTTTCATCCAGGACGAGGAATTGAAAGGGAACTCTGTCAAACCTCGCCTAGTCTAAATTCCCAAGGGTTTTCCGGTAAGTCCGTGTCCAGTGACCTACGTTTCACTGCCGCCGGGTCGACCTGCAACACAGACCGACAGGGGGCGACTGACAAGCGATCCAGCCTAGCGCATCGTTCGGACCGCCGCCAATCATTGTTCGATCGCGGGGCGCCATGTCGCCTCTGAGGTTGAATTTTTGCAACATCGACCTGTGGTTTTTTTGCCACACCCCCGATGTCGCCGGCTGCGGACCACTAAACGCAAACCCTTACCCTGAAAAGACTTGCATGCATTCCGAACGCTCGAAATCAGCGGTCGGCATCATTGATGCTGTTCCCTTGCTGGACCAAACCAAACATTCCAAGCGGGGATCTTAAGGAGATGTTGATGGGTAACAGGATGAGCGGACGCAGTCTTCAGGATGATGCATTTGCCGCCGAAGAATCAGTGGATCGACGCAACCGAGTGATGGGCGATGAATTCGTCAACGATCACTTGGAAGAGCTACCGGTCGACCCCCGCGCCGCCAGCGAAGGAATCGAAGCCGAATCGGATCCCACCGAAGATCCCGTGCGGATGTACCTGATGCAGATGGGGCAGATCCCCCTACTGACTCGCGATCAAGAGGTTTCCGCGGCCGTCCAGATCGAAACGACGCGGGATCGCTATCGCCACTGCATGCTGGCCACCGATTTCATGCTGCAGGGATCGCTGAAACTGTTGCAGCAGGTCCGCGATAAACAATTGCGGCTCGACCGCACCATCGAAGTCAGCGTGACCAACGCGGTGGAAAAGAAAGCCATCATGCAGCGGATCATTCCCAATGTCCGCACCCTCGAACACCTGTTGAGTCAGAACCGGGCCGACTACTTCACGGCAATCAACAAACGGCTGCCGATTCGTCAGCGCCGCGCGGCGTGGAAAAACCTGGTCGTCCGTCGCAACAAGGCGGTTCGGTTGGTCGAAGAAATGAACTTGCGTACCGGCAAGCTGCAACCGATCTTTGAAAAACTGACCAAAGCATCGCGCCGGATGAACGAAGTCCGCCATCAATTGCGGAACGGTTCGCCCACCGAACTGCCGGGGATGCCCGACGATCAACAACTGCGCAGCGAGCTCAGCTACCTGATGAAGCTGACCTTTGAATCACCCAAAACACTCGACCGCCGAGTGAATTCGTGCGAGCAACTGCGGGAAGATTACGAAGCGGCCAAGCGAGTGCTATCGGCCGGTAACCTGCGACTGGTTGTTTCGATCGCCAAAAAGTATCGCAACCGCGGGCTGTCATTCCTGGATTTGATCCAAGAGGGCAACACCGGCCTGATGCGCGCGGTGGATAAATTTGAACACGCCCGCGGCTATAAATTCAGCACCTATGCGACCTGGTGGATTCGCCAAGCCATCACACGCGCGATCGCTGACCAAAGCCGCACCATTCGCGTGCCGGTCCACATGATCGACACCATGAATAAGATCCGCCAAATCACCCGCGACTTGGTTCAGGAAAATGGTCGCGAACCGACCGCCGAAGAAGTCTGTGATCGCAGCGGGCTGAGTCTGGAAGACACCCGCGTGATCCTGAAAATGAGTCGCCAACCGTTGTCACTGGACCAACCGGTCGGCGATCATGACGACAGTGTGTTCGGTGAATTCCTGCAAGACCACCGCACCGACGATCCGTTGCTAGAAACCAATCGTCAAGCGCTCAAGGCGCAGATCGGATTGGCGATGGAAACACTGAACTATCGCGAACGCGAAATCCTGCGACTGCGCTACGGCCTGGCCGATGGCTACACCTACACGCTGGAAGAAGTCGGCCGGATCTTTCAAGTCACCCGCGAACGCGTTCGTCAAATCGAAAGTAAAGCGGTCCGCAAACTGCAGCAACCCTATCGCTCCCGATCGCTCGCCAGCTTCCTAGACGGCGTCGATGTGTCGCTGCTTGAGGGTAGCGAATCACTGTAGCAAATCGTCACCGCAGCGCCTGCGATCCCAAACTCCAGCGCACCTATCTAGAGGTTTCATTCTGGTAGGAACCCGGGTGCGTGAGTTTTGAAGTTGCGCTTTGATGGTAGACGCGAAGCGTCAGCGAGGGACTTAGGGTGGCACCGGGATCCCTCGCTGACGCTTCGGGTTACCAAGAACCAATGCCCCGCGCGACGATCGGAAACCGCAGCTGGGTTGCGTTAACGCCTGCGAAAGGATCGAGCCAACGCCGACAGGGTGATTAACCCGCCGACGATCGGAATCGCTGGCAGGATCAATCGTGGCTGAGCTGCGATGACGATTAAAGCGATGACACCGATCACCGGCGCGCTGGCGGGCAACCATTTTGCCGGGCGTTTGAGCGAGGGCCAGGCCAGCCACAGCGCGGCCATCACGATCCCAATCCGCCCACAGGCGGCCGCCGCGAACTGGCCGCTACTGCCGCTCATGAACCACCACGCCGCCAACGAGAGCAACAACATGGTGATCGAGAGCAGCAACGCCATCAGCCGGCGGATATCAGAAACATTGAACGGATCGCTTCCTGACATCAGGGCTCAGTGGTGCAACGGGGGGTAGAAACAGCGGAATCGTGCGGGCAAGCGTCTGTGCTGACGTCTGAGTGCACCCCCACAGGCAACCAGCGGCGCCAAATCAGCAGCATCACTCCCACCACAGCATAACCGACGGCAAACTCGAACACTTTGGAACGGTACTGATCACTCAACACGATCTCTCCCCAGTGGCTTGGGCCGAACGGTAGGAATAACCGATTGCCATCCAGCGGGGAATGCATCAAACCAACCAGTGTGAACAGGCTGCATACAAAAAACACCGTTCCCGCCACTCGCAGATTGCGATCGATCGATGCCGCCAGCCCCCATGCCCACAACAAACTGGTCAGGATGAAACCGCTGCCCAGCATTGTGATCGCCAAGTACTGTTCTTGAAACACGGCGTCCAACTGGTCCAGCGTGATCCCGCTTTCACGCAATGCACTGTCGCTCAAGATGCGGCCGGCAACATTCAGCACCAGCGCGGCCAGCGCCGGCAAACAGGCCAGACCGATCGCCGCATAGTGGCGTTTCGGAGTCGCAGAAAAACTTTGCGCTGTGATTTCCAATCCGATGAACACCAGAATCGGCAACACCGCAGGTTTGGGGATAATGTCGTTGAGCAACGTGAAGTAGCCAACCAATCCGGCCGAACCGATCACCAATGCGGTGCCCAATGTGTAACCGGCGCGGCCACCCATCGCTTTGTAAGCCGGATGTCCAATGTAGGGTGTGGTTTGAATCACACCGCCGGATAACCCTGCGATCAACGTCGCAATCGCTTCCACACCGATGACGGTCGGCGTGTCATACACATCGCCGGCCGCGGCAGCGCTTTCGGTACAGTCGATCCCACCCACGACCGTGGCAATTGCAAACGGCAACGCGATTGGCAGGTAGGGCAGGGCGTCCGGCCAAGCCGACAACCAACCGCCGCTCCAAGTCTGCATCCAGCGCGTTGGAAACCAGTCGATCGGACTCATCTGAGGAAAGTGATAGCCATCGATCCCCAGACCGCACAACAAGTAATACAGGCACCCGGCGACGATCAGGGCAGCGAGGGTTCCCGGGACGCGACCAGGAAACGGCACCCGAGCGATCAAAGTCGTCAACACAATCGCCAGCGCTACCAAACCTGGAAGCGGATGGCCCAGGATTTCCGAGAGCGGCAAGAAACTGATCAGCACCAACGCGATCGCAGCCAACGAACCAAGCAATCCGGCGCGGGGAACGACACGGCGAACCCAATTGGTCGCCGGCGCCATCAGCAATTTCACAATCCCGCTCATCACAATGCACCAGATGCCAATGGACCACGTCCGATAGGCAGCCGCGTCAACGGTCAAACCAAGCCCATCGACGCCCTGGCGAAAGGACGGACCCAAAATGAACAGCGTGATCCCGAACACGCTGGGTGTGTCCAAGCCCAGCGGCATCGCGGTGACATCGTTGCGGCCGGTCTGCTTGGCGAGCCGAAAGGCAAAGTAAACGAACGCCAGATCACCCACCAAAACGCCCAACGCGGTTCCGGGAACCAATGCCGAAATGGCAAAGTCCGTGGGGAAACCAAACCCCGCCAACAGAATCACCAACAAAAACAATCCGGTTAGATTATCCAGCATCAGCCCGAAGAACGCATTCAAATCGCCGGGCGTGATCCATTGATAGCGATGGCCGTCTGCCGCCGAATCGTTTTCTGCGTTCACTGGAAATCCTGATCAGAACGTTGCATCGCCGCGCCGACCAATGGACGCGCCGGAAGTGGTTTTAACTGTCCATTCGGCAAATTAATGGCGGTTTCAGCGGCGACGGAGACGAATTCATTAAAAAACGCTTTGACGACCGAGCCATTTGGCGAGATAATGCGTAGCAACACACACGGCATAGTGCCTGACGCTGCGGAACCAGAAAACACCTAAACCCGCTCCGTAGGGCAATGACGCCTCCACTAACGATCCAACTGTTCGTCCAGGTCCCGCACCGATGCCCGCTCCAACAGCCCCGGCCCGAAACGCTTCGGTCGCCCAGAGTCCCGAGCCGCTGCGCGGCGAACGGGATGCATCGATCGACGAGGCGACGGACGAATCACTGCTCGCCGACTATCTGAAGACCGGCGATCGCCTGCTGTTCAATCAACTGATCGCGCGGTACCAGCGCGAGATCTACAGCTACTTGCGACGCTATATCGGCAGCGTCGAACTCGCCGAGGACGCGTTTCAAGGCACGTTTCTGCAGGTCCACCTGAAGTGCAGCCAATTCGATAGCTCGCGGCGTTTCCGCCCTTGGCTGTACGCGATCGCAACCAATCAAGCCATCGACGTCCAGCGTCGCAATAAACGCCATCGGATGGTCAGCCTAGACCGAACGCCGAACGATACCGAACAGCGCAACGCCAGCTGGGCTGAAAAATTGGTCGGTGGCGCCCCGGACCCGTTGGTTGCTGCGTCAAAGCAGGAAAACGGGGCTTGGATGCAGCGATCGATCAAAACGTTGGGCCAACCGCTGCAGCAAGTCATTCAACTGGTTTACTACCAAGGCCTGAAGTACCGCGAAGCGGCCGACGTGCTGGGAATCCCTGTCGGCACCGTCAAGAGTCGTCTGCACGCTGCCGTCCAACGACTCGGTGTGATGTGGGACGAATCGCATGAACCAACGGCTGAATGAATTGGGCGGTTGAAACTTTGCACCGAACCGGCCGGGCACCTTGCCCGTAAACTGGATCAGACCCCTGATTGTGATTGGCCGTAAACCGCACTGACTGATACCCACCGCCTTTTAGCCCGCCGCACTTCCTGTCGATGCACGAAGACCTGCTCGGATATCTGCTTGGATCACTTGAACCAGACGAGATGCAACGCATTTCGGACTGGCTACGTGACAATCCAGAGGGACAGGCTCAGTTAGCGGAAATCGAGCGCAATTTGCGGCCTCTCGAGGAAGGCTTTGAGGCGATCGAAGCGCCCAGCGAAGACCTTTTGGCGCGGACAATGGCCGGCATCCCAGCGGGTTTGCCGCCCCAGGCCGACGAGTCATCGGACCGCCGCGATGCGCCGCAGGTCAGCTTGTCCGAAGTCGACTTGATGCGTGAGTCCGGCGCCCGCAGCAGTCGCTGGAATCGGTTCGACTCGATCGGCGGCCTGCTGTCAGTCGCGGTGCTATTGGCGTTGCTGTTGCCGACCATCGCGGCGGGACGATTCGAATCCAGAAAGGTGGCTTGCCAAGACCAACTGCGTGAACTCGGGTTGGCACTGATGCAATATGTCGGCCGCGACCATCAAGGCCGGTTGCCACAGGTTGCCCAGTCGGGACCGGAAGCATTTGCCGGTGTCTATCTGATCCGATTGGCTGATGCGGGATTATTGAACACAACCGACCCACGCTGGTGCCCCTCAGCTGGCAAGCCCCGTTTTGAACCCTCGCCAACACTGCAACCTTCGGACTTCTATCCGCCCCATTCGAACTCGACACTGTCGACGGGAACGCTGGCAACGCGGACTCTGCCGAGTGCAGCACAGTTGCACCATCTGCCCGTCAATCAATTGCAACGGACCCAGCAAACTGTAGGCGGCCACTATGCCTACAACCTGGGTGTGATTGGCGACCAGGGGTATTCGTCCCCACGCTACGAAGCACGAACTTCGTTTGCGATCATGTCCGATGCACCGCTGGGCAAAACGATCGCTGCCGATGGAACGATCCAGATGCGATTCAGTCACGGCGACCAAGGATTGAATGTGCTGTACGAGGACGGAGCGGTCCACTTCCTGCGTGGCGACGCCCTGGACGCACTGCCCGACAATCCATTGCTCAATCACAGTGGCACCAACGAAGCCGGCGTGAACATCGACGATGCCAGTCTGGCGCCCAGTTGGCAGCCACCCTTCACCGGATCACCGCAGCGTTAGTGAACGGTCGATTTCACGACGCCTGTTCCTGATCATCCTCGTCGCGTTCGAGCGCCGAAAATTCGATGACCTCGCCCATCGCCAGGGCCAATCGCCCCAGCATTGCGAAGTACATGAACACCACGGCGACCGACAACACCACGCCAATTGCAACGCTGGCGGGGCTGTAGGAACAAGTCAGAAAGTAAGCAAACAGGGCTGCGAAAAGCATTCCCGATGAAAAGTAAAATGCGCCCCAATCGTCTTGGCATTGAGTGATACTCTTGCCAACGTCCGTCGAAAACGGCGACGTGACACTTTGCTCATCCAACATCGACAACAAGATGATCGGGAACGCCACGTAGACCGAGAACATCACAAATCCGATCGCCACCACCGGCGGTGCACCGAACAGTTTGGTGATCACATAAGCCGGTCCGACCGCGATCGCCGTCGCGGTGATCACCAACCACATCGATTCCATCCAACCGGTCGGATCGACCGTGGGCCAGTCTTCGATGCGTTCATGCTGGTTCGCAACGCCGAACAGGATTGCAAACCCACAGGCAACCGAGACCGCGATGCCGATCATGGCCAACGGGATCGCGCCGATCGCAAACACGGGAAACGCAAACGTTAACGCGGCCGGGATCGCCAATAGCAACGACACTCCGACGAAGTGAATGATCACGCCGGTGTCCAAGAAAATCCCAAACACAGATTTGAACCAACCAATCGTGCTGGGGACATCCGTTTTCGGCTTGTACTCTTTGTCCGGCTCCGCTTCGGCCGCCTTCATCAATTCCTGGGCGTTCTTTTGAAACGGATCCGCTGGACGGCCCGGGCCGCTGGTCTCGGCCAGATCAAACATCGCGGATTGTGCTTGCGGCTTGGGCGGCGCGGCTTTCTTTGGCGGCGGCGGCACACGAATTTCACTGTAACAGTCGCTGCATTTGATCGTCTTGCCAGCCTGCTTGGCTTTGGCGTACAGCACGCTTCCACAAATCGAGCACTTCACGCGAAAGGTGTCTTCGTCACCCAATTCACGCGCCGCTGCGGGTTGGGATCCGGCACCCGATTCCGCTCCGGATGATTGCCCCGAGGCGGGCATCATCGAATCCAATGACGGCAGCCCCGCGAACAGGTCGTCCGGATCCGAATCGCCGAATCCCGAGGCACCAAATCCCGCTGAATCCGCATCGGTTTCGTCGATCAATTCCACATCCAATCCTTCGTCATCGTCATCCAGGAACGGATCTTCGTCGCTCGGCGATGCGTCGGCCGCAGTGCTGGTCGGCTGATCGGCCGCGACGGGCCGCTGCGGGGTGGCGGGCGACGCGGTGTCCGGGTCCGCCAGCGAAAGCCAATCCTCGTCTTCGGCGCTCGAACCGGCACCGCTCAATGAGGCGGGCGCCAGAAACTGTTTCAAGCAACTGGGGCACTGCACCCGCTGGCCGGCTTGCCCCGCTTGGACGGAGACGGCGGAATGGCATTTGGGGCAATGGACGATTTCAGGCATGGATCATCAGACTAGAAGGGCTCAACAGCTTCGCCAAACGAACCGCGGCGAAACACTTCAGTCGATTTTATCCGCTGGGGACAGAGAACTTCTAGCCGACGATCCAAGTTTGAAGTTGCGTGTTTGCGTAAGACATTGAATTTTGGCAACTCGTCGCGTGAGTATTGAAGTTGCGCTAAACAGTC
>NZ_JAMYFE010000080.1 GCF_024129865.1 Stieleria tagensis
GCTGAGTCTCATCCTCGTAACTTGTTTATCGGCGGTTGGACCGGTGAGAATAGGCTTTGGTGGGTGTTCTCACTGAAAGCACCTTCGGTACGCCGGGTGGTTGCCCGGTTGGGATGACCTATTCTCACGGGTCGCGAGGGGTGTTCTCACCGATCGGTGAGATTGTAGCGGAACCCTATTCTCGCCTGTTGTGGCTGGCGGAGCAAGTTTTTTAATTTGGCGAACTCTCGACAGACAGTTCGAGCCTGACGATGGCAGTCAGCGGCAGCTAGATGCGTCGATGCAAACGCTATCAATTCAAATGAGAGGTTGTTTGTGGGGCTTTGGTTCGCTTTGGGGGTGGACAGCCCATTTCCTATCGTGCAAGAATTCGTGTACCGGGTTCGTTCACCCGGGTCCAGCAGGAATGCGGGGTCAGATGGCGTATCGAATTTGCGCCTTTGAGTACTGCTAGCAGTCGTAGGCGACGCTGATTTTCAGGCGTCGTCGTGGCTGTCACCGGGAGGGCTGGAAATGGCGTTTTTCGAACGTTCGAATCGGCAGGATCGTGAAGCCAAGTGGGCCACCATTTGGTTCAAACAATTCGCCGTCTTTCATCAGCGTGCGGCTGATCCGCAGTGGAGCTTCACTGCCGAAGAGGTGATCGTGTTTTCCAAACATAAACGCGACAACGGCATGCCGGCCTGGAAGCGTCAGAGCATGGTCGAGGGATTGATCAACTATCGCCAACGGGTTCAACGAGAAGCGGCGGATGATCTGCAGCCGATTCGTCGCAAGTTGGGCGAGATTGCCGCTTGGGAGCGTGCCAAGTCGGACGGTGTCGAAGACATTGAGGAAGTCGTTGGCACGATCAATCCGAGGGAGCCGGACGTGATCCAAGAGATGCGTCGCAAGTTGCGTTTGATGGGCAAGCAATACTCGACCGAGCGGGCTTATGTTGGCAAGGTCCGGGCATTCATGAGTGCGCGGGGACTGAAGACGCTGGACGATTTTGCGAACATTGACGGCGGGGATGTTGAATCGCACCTGACGGATCTTGCGGTGGACGGGAACGTCGCCCCGTCGACTCAAAATCAGGCTTTCCACGCGCTATTGTTCCTATTCGAGCATGTTCTCAATCGTGACATCGGCCGGATTCAAGCGATTCGGGCATCCAAGGGAAAACAAATTCCAACGGTGATGAGCGTCAACGAGATCGAGTCGATCTTTGGCAATCTGCGTGGCGTGTATTTAGTCATCGCCAAGCTGTTGTATGGATGTGGGTTGCGGATCAGTGAGGCGTTGCGGTTGCGAGTGAAAGACATCGACTTTGATAACCTGTTGATTGAGATTCATCAATCCAAGGGTGGCAAGAGCCGAATCGTTCCGCTGCCGAAAGATTTGGTCGAGCCGCTTCGGCGCGTGTTGAAGTCGCGCCGAGTTTTGTATGACTATGACGTTGCTGATGGAGTGGCATCGGTCTGGTTGCCGCATGCGTTGGCCAGGAAGTACCCGTCGGCGGCGGTCGAGTGGCGTTGGCAATTTGTGTTTGCGTCTCACAAGCTTTCTCGCGATCCACGGACGCGGGCGATTCATCGCCACCATCTGCATCGTGACACGTTTCCCAATCGTTTACGTATCGCGGTTGAATCAGCAGAAGTTGACAAGGCGGTCACATCACACACGTTTCGCCATTCTTTTGCGACGCATCTGTTACACCAGGGAACGGATATCCGAACCATTCAAGAGTTGTTGGGGCACAGTGACGTGGCGACAACGATGATTTACACCCATGTCGTCAATCGCGATGACATCACGGTGGTCAGTCCGCTGGATCGGTTGCAGACAGGGTCGCAGGCCAAAGATCCGCCGGAGTCGGATGCCAGTAATCGGGCATTGGTGGAAAGTGGTGCGACCAGTGGAGTCGAAGTGTTATGGAGGTGGTTGTCTGGTCGGATCTTGGGGAGGGCTTAGGCGATCGGGAAGAAGTCGATTTGTCGCTTGGTTGATGGAGGCTTTGTCGCTGAGGGGGGCAGATTTGTGGATTGGGCAATTGACTGTGTCGCCCGCTGGGCTTTTGGGAGGGATGGATGGTGTCCGTGGCCTGACGGCCACGGCAGGGGTTATGTCGGCCTCCGGCCTGTCATTGAAGGCCTGTGGTCGGTTGCTTGAGGGACACGGTGGTGGTTGTGCTGGAATACCAGCCGACGGTTCCGGTCGTGTTCAATCAAATTCGTGTCATCTGCTTGATTGGTGATCAGTCTGTTTCGTTGTTGCCCTGGACCAACTGATACGCTGAAGCCTCGGCTTCGAGATCGTGCTGCAGCCAGCTTTACTGCAACATTGAAGGACAAGTGCCCGCCAGAATGGAGCGACCGACGTCCTTCAATTCCACTCTTCGACCGCAGATCTTGCTGGCGGCGGTCTCCAATTCGATAGGCTCTAGATGATCACTTTGTTCCGAAGAATTTCTTCAGGTAGGCGGATCCTGCGTCGGCGTCTATGAAGCGTTTGCTGAAGGAAGCTGCGGGGGTCAGCAACAACAGGTTCCAATAGGCAACGCCGTCTTTGAATCGACGTGGCGACAAGATAGCCGTACGGTCACCTTGGTGATATTGGGTCAAACCGCCTGGCAATTCGACTGTCGAATGATTCTCACCCTGCTCGTCGCCGGCGGGTGAATCGGATGCCCGCGACAAATCATCGATATCATCCTGTCCCTGTTCCAACGAGGCATCTTCACGGTTGCGCTCATCGGACGGGTACATTTGGATTACGGCGGGTACAGGGTCACGAAGTTTTTGGTCGCGACCACCAGCCTGTTGCGTCCGATTCGGTTGGCAATCGCTTTTATCACGTGGCATTTTCAGCGCCCTTTCACAGGCGCGCAGTGTCATTTCTCCGCGGATTGCTTTCTGGGCAAGTTCCGGATCACTGTTGGAGACGGTTGTCAATCGACGGACCGCCGAGAGAGTTGCGCCAGCCATCCGTATTGCTGCTGATTGAATGCTCTCACCCTTGTTGATGTGAAACCGTTGCCGATCGCCAATGTCAATTTTGAAGTCTTTTTTCAGTGGCTGATTCCCCAACAGCTTGCCGTTGTTGGTTGGGTGTGAGGCTTTGTAGCATCGCTTGACGCGTGCTTCGATCTGCATTGCAATCCAGGCGTACGCAGCAGGGTTGTATTCTCGCTGCGTGATATCGGCCAAAACATGCTCCAGTGAGCTTTCCGGGTCAATCGTGCGAAATTCCGGTGCAATATCGAGCATGGAACAGGCAATCAGGCGATGCCGACCGTTGAGCAAACTTCCCTCGGAATCGAGGTCGATCGGATTGATTTGCCCTGCCGCCGTCATCGACTGACAGAGTTCGCGGATTCGCTGCGGTGAATTGAGCGGCATGATCTGGCAGCTCGGTGACACCGATTTCACTGCCGGATAGTTCGGGATGATTTCCTCTAACGTTGGAATTGGCAATTCTGCGGCCGAAACATCGATGGATTCGTGTTGGACTTTCTGATTCTTGTTCATCGGACTGTGTGAGAAAGAGTGGGAAAAAAGTGTCAGATGAAAGTAGATCAACAACATGAAAATGCTCCAAAAACGCGTGGATGTGCCGATCGGTCGGCGACCGGAGCGGAACAACTGAGCCGCTGAGCTTCATTTCGATCCAAATCGCGCTACGTAGAGATGACGGCGGTACTTCGCCCCCGTGTCATTCATTTCTCTTACGTAGGGAGAAGTTCGATGTCGCATATCGTCGAGATTCAAACCCAAGTTCGCGACGCTGCTGCGGTGCGGGCTGGATGCGACCGCTTAGGACTCGAAGCGCCCCAGCAGGGCCAATTCAATCTCTTTCGTCAGCAGGTCACAGGGCTCGCTGTCCGGTTGAACCAGTGGCGTTATCCGGTTGTTTTCAATCTGGAAACCGGCCTCTCGCAGTACGACAACTTTGAGGGACACTGGGGCCCCAAGGCTCGACTGGACGAGTTCATGCAGGCCTACGCGATCGAGAAATCCAAGCTGGAAGCTCGCCGCAAAGGTTTTTTAGTGCACGAGCAACGTTTGGAAAACGGCAGTGTCAAATTGACCGTTGATGTCGGAGGTGGCGCATGAAAACCATCGTGATCATGATCGCCCCGGACGGCCAAAGTCGACTGGAAACCAATGGCTACATCGGCAGTGGCTGTCGTCAGGCGAGTCGCTTTCTGGAAGAGGCTCTCGGGCAGACCACAAGCGAACAGCGCAAAGACGTGTTCCACCAAGTGGCGACAGAACAGCAGCAGCGAGCCAGCGAATAGTCGGCTGGCTGCTTTGTACGCGTGATCGCTTGGTGCGAACACAGACACCTACCCGTTCCTTTTTTGGAGAAACATCATGTCGCTCTCGAAGCGATTGGAGGAGTACGTCCGCGCGTGCTTCTCCGGCATCTGGATTAGCTCCCATGAGCATGTCGACGCGATCCTAGAAATATCCCAGCTTTGTCAGCGAGAGAACTGGCAGTTGGCAACGTGGAATATCGCGTCGGGGCTTTGCTGTGCGGGGCAACCGGTCGAGCAGGAAGCCAACGATCCGTTGGCAGCAGTGCAGGCGGCCGGAGCAATGGCAGCCGGTGATGAGACCACTGTGTTTGTGCTGGAAAACTTTCATCGGTTCCTACAGTCTGCGGAGATCGTGCAGGCGATCGCCCGTCAGGTGATTTCTGGAAAACAATCACGAGTGATCTTGGTCATCTTGTCACCGGTGCTGCAGCTTCCCGCCGAGTTGGAAAAGCTGTTTGTGGTGATCGACCACGAATTGCCGACCCGTGAGCAATTGCGAGAGATTGCGACGGCCGTGGCGACCGAACCGGATGAGATTCCCGACGGAGAATCATTCGAAAGGGCGTTGGACGCAGCGACCGGGTTGACTCGGTTCGAGGCGGAGAATGCGTTTGCGTTGTCTCTGGTTCGCCAGCAACGACTGGACGCCAAGACGTTGTGGCAACAGAAGTCTCAAATGTTGATCAAAGCGGGAACCTTGCAACTCTATCGTGGAGACGCAGATTTCGATTCACTGGGAGGGCTTTCCGCTCTGAAGGCCTTTACCCGCCGCGCCCTGCGCCAATCCAGTCGAGACAACGCGTTGATTCGTCCTCGTGGCGTCTTGCTGTTGTCGCCCCCAGGGTGTGGCAAGAGCGAATTTTGCAAAGCCCTCGGCCGCGAGGTTGGTCGCCCGGTCCTGCAGCTCGATATTGGCAGCCTGATGGGATCGCTGGTCGGCCAGTCAGAGGAGCGCACCCGTCAAGCATTGCAGGTTGTTGACGCGATGGCGGCCTGCATTTTAGTGATCGATGAAGCCGACAAAGCGTTTGCCGGTGTGGGCGGTTCTGGGGCCAACGATAGCGGTGTTTCATCGCGAATGTTTGGCACTTTCCTGAGCTGGCTGAACGACCACGAGTCCGATGTGTTTGTCGTCTGCACCAGCAATGATGCTTCGCGGTTGCCACCTGAGTTCAGTCGGAGCGAACGGTTTGACGGGGTCTTCTTTGTCGACCTGCCAGGCCGGGAACAGAAAGATGCGATTTGGACGCTCTACCTGGAACTGTTTTCGTTGGATACCAACCAGCGAAGGCCTGCAGATGAGAATTGGACGGGCGCTGAAATCCGATCCTGTTGCCGTCTGGCGGCATTGCTGGATGTACCGGTGATCCAAGCGGCGAACAACGTCGTGCCCGTAGCAGTGACGTCAGCTGAATCGATCGAAGGCCTGCGGCGCTGGGCGTCGGGCCGCTGCTTGGATGCCGATCGGTCTGGCACCTATCAATATCAATCCCCGCGTCGGTCGACTCGGCGGAAGGTCTCGCGTAGCGAACCTTCAGAAAACTAGACGACGAATGTGACCGCCGGCTTGGTGGTTCAAATTCGTTTCCCCTTTAACCCATTAGGAATCACAATCGATGCCACAGACACTCGATGATGCCCCCGCCGTGGCGACCGACCATGGCGGCAGACTGCGGACGACGATGGCCGCCATGCGGTTGTCGTTCACGTGGTTTGGAACCCGTAAGTCTCTGTCGTCTGAACAGAAAGCGCAAGCGGCGGACACGTTTCATGCCGAAGGCAAATACATCAGCGCCGGGAAAAAGTTGATCGACACCGGCGATGCCAACTTTCGCGCGGTCACCTCGGTGCGAACCCAGGCGACCTCCTTTTTCAAAGGCACCACGCTGCCGTTCCCGGAACCAGGAATACGGCTCGTCCCCCAAGCCTCGCTGGATCAGATCAATCACCGGATGCAGGGCTTTTGCCAGGAACTGGCGGATGCCGTCAGGATCCTCGATGGTCGCTTTGGGGAGCTGAAGTACGAAGCCCGCGATCGTCTGGGGGATTTGTACTGCGAAAGCGACTACCCCCACACTCTGGAGGGTTTGTTCGAGATTGGCTGGGATTTCCCCAGCGTCGAGCCGCCCGATTATCTGCGCAGACTCAATCCGGATCTCTATCGACAAGAATGTGAGCGAGTCAAAGGCCGATTCGACGAAGCCGTGCAGCTGGCTGAAGCCGCGTTCATGGACGAGCTGAATCGGATG
>NZ_JAMYFE010000081.1 GCF_024129865.1 Stieleria tagensis
CTGAACCGTGGCCGGTCCAGCTACGGTAGGGAGAGAATCGTCGTAGCTGATCCCGCCAGGGTTCAGTCGGCCGGGGTGTGCGAGGAATTCTGAACCGTGGCCGGTCCAGCTACGGTTGGATGCAACGTTCATTCACCGAAATACTGCTGGATCACCGCTTTGGCGTCATCACCGCCGACACATTGGTGTGCGTTCCATCCCCGCTGGCTGGCCGCAGCGACGTTTTCCGGTTTGTCATCGATGAACAGAATCTGATCGGGGCCGACTTGGGCGGCCTTCTCGGCTGCCGCATAAATCCCCGGACCCGGCTTCATCGATTTGACTTCGCAGCTCAAAATCTGGACGTCGTAATCGATTTGAGAAATCGCCCAGGGTTGACGGCGAATCCAATTCCAATGCGCCTGGCAGGTGTTGGACAACACCCCAATGCGCCCTGCGCGGCGACGCGCCAGATTCACCACGTCGACCATCGAATCGATCGGCGAAAACATGTCACTGATCGCAGTCAACAAATCTTCTTTCGACAAATCGCCGTCAGCGACCTTCAGTTGTTCACGCACCAACATGGCAAACCCATGGCCGGTGATCTCGCCCTGTTCATAGCGTTCTTGCAAGCCACTGTCGTAGATCAACTGTCGTGCCGCATCAACCGAGACGCCGGTCAATTTCGCCACGTTGCGACAGGCGATCTGGGGATCAAACCGAACCAGCACGTTGCCGAGGTCAAAGTAAACGAATTCAATTGCCATTTAGCTGTCCCAACCAGGCATCTCTCGATTCAATTTTCGCAACATCGCGTTCCAAACCATCCGCACATCTTTTTCGTGAAACGGTTCGTATTGCCGGGCAGTGTGCTCCAATACTTTTTCGCTGGGCATCAGCGGGTCGTCGGTGATCTTCATCGTGTTGATGTGGATCTCACAGGACTGGTGCAAATAGTGCATGTAGTAAAACGCTTCGGGCACGGATTGACCGACCGTCAACAGACCATGATTTCGCATGATCATGCAATTCAATTCACCCAGATCCTGCACGATTTTATCGCTGACGTCCATGTCCAACTCGATGCCGCCGAAATCGTGATAGGCGACTCGATTATGAAACTCCATCGAGATCTGGGTCAGTGGCAGCAATTTCTCTTTTAGCGCGGAAACCACCATTCCGGCCATCGAGTGGTTGTGCATGATACAGCCCGCGTTGGGCCGGCGGGTGTGTATCGCCGAATGGATCACAAACCCCGCCGGGATGAACGATTGATCGGGCTGGTCGATCACGTTGCCCTGCACATCGACTTCTAACAAACAGGCCGGCGTGATCTCTTCCGACAAATAGCCTTCGGGATTGATCAAATACGTGTCAGGCTGGCCCTGCCGACCCGGCAATCGGACGGAGATATGGTTGAACACCATGTCGGTCCAACCGAATAGCCCCGACAGCCGATACGCGGCGGCAAGCTGGCGTCGCAATTCCTGGTTGGTGGTGGCCGTGTCTGGTGTGTTGCTGGTCTGTATCGAAGTCATTCCGGTGCCGTTGTAAAATCGCAGTGTTCCACAGGCTGACAATCATAACCGCCGGCACAGGCAACTGGATACATGGCTCAGCGACCAGGTTTCCTGACATTCTTTTTACACTCTGCGGGCAACTTCCCGGACGGATCGGTGTCAAAGATCAAGTAGAGTGGATGATCCGCTTGTCTTCACGGCCTTCTCTGTACTCATCCGCTGCTCGCCACTTTCAACGTTGTTGGAGTTTGTCATGTCTCGGCCAACGAATCATCTGATTCTCCGATTGTCCGTCTGCGCACTGCTATCACTCGTGTGCGTTCGCTTTGCCGCTGGTGAGGATACTGCCGCAGAGACGACCGCTCGTCCCTCGATCACTGAATTGCCAGAAATCCCAGCGGCAGTGCATCAAGCCATGCAGTCGCGTGACTATCCCGATGCTGTCAAAGCGATTGAGGCCGAACTGCAACGCGATCAACTTGAGCATGCCGACTATCTGATCTATCTCAAAGGCATCGCGCTGTCGCAGTCCGACCAACGCGAGTTGGCATTGAAAACATTTTCCGAGCTGGAGACTCGGTTTCCTGAAAGCCCCTGGGTCAGCCGTTCACGGTTCGGACGTGCCAGCATCGCGGTGATGAATCGACAGTACGACCAGGCAGGTGAGCTCTACCGCCGCGAAGCCGAGCGATTGTTGTCGCGAGACCGCAAAGACGAATTGGCGGGGATCTATCTGGAATTTGCCGATCGCTTTTTTGAAGGCACCAAAGCCAATGATCCCTCGGGCAATCGAGAACCGGATTTTAACCAAGCGTTGGAGTTCTATCGCGAAGCAAAAAAACTGGGGCCCTCCATCGATCAGCAGCAACAGATCGAATTTCAGATCGCACGCTGCTCCGAACAACTGAAGGACTGGACAACAGCCAGCACCGCTTACGACAACTTTTTAAAACAACACGGGATCGACAGTCCGGAATCCGGCACCGCCGCACCGGTGTCGTTGCGCTCGGCGGCACTGTATCGATTGGGGCTTTGCCAATTGGAACTCGGGCAACCCAGTGCGGCGCGGCGCAGTTGGCAATCGTTCTTGTCGCAATACGATCCGCCGACCGGGCAAGACCCACAGAGTCTGGAACTGGCCGATCGACTGGCAAACGCCAAGTACCGCTTGGCTCAGACCTATGGAATCCCCAACCCCGCGACGATCGGTGATCTGGAACTGGGCGTTGCTCTCGCCGAACAGTTTCTACAAGCCTATCCCAAACATCCGCTGGCCGCGAAAGCGGAACTTGAAATCGCTCAGGCCTATGAAACGCATCGCCGCAACGGCCAAGCCGTACAGCGTTTGGAATCGTTGATCGCCAACCCGGACTATGGAGATTCACCACAGCTAGCGGTGGCACGACGAATGTTAGGCCAATCCTATCTGGCACAAAATGAGTTCCAGAAAGCGATTCAAGCGTGGAAAGGTTTTCTAGAGAACCACCCCACCGATCCTCACTGGCCAGACGTCCAACAGCAAATCATTTCCGCTGAATTTTCCGCTGCCCAGCATGCCCTCTCGGCCGACGACTACGACCAGGCGCGTCAGCTATGGCAGACATTTCTGAATAAGTATCCGTTGGATGGCCGCGCGCCAAAGATTTTGTTTCAGTTCGGCCAGATGAATTATTTGGCGGCTCAAAAACACCATCGCCAACGTGTCGACCTAGCAATCAAACAGGGGCAATCCGCAAACGATGTCACGCTCGATGACACCGGTCGCGAGTTGTATGAGAACGCAATCGCCGATTGGAAACGGTTGGTCGCCAAGTACCCGGAAACCGAGGAGGCGTCGCTGGCATCCTATCAAATCGGTGTGACCCTCGAGGACCAACTCCAGCGTCGCAAAGAGGCGTTGGAGTCGTACAAGAAAGTCACTGGCACCCAGCAATCGAATGCCCAAGTGCGAATCGCGCGGCTGACCCAACCCGAGTTGGAGGTGCTGACAAAACGCAAGTTTCGCAGCGATGAATCCGCCAGCATCGTGTTGACCACCCGCAACCTAAAAAACGTTTCGGTCTCCATCTATTCGATCGACATGGCGGACTACTTTCGCAAAATGCATCTGGCCACCGGCATTGAAAAGCTGGACATCGCCTTGATTGATCCCGACGAACAGTTTCAACACGACGTCGCGGACTACGAAGCATTCAAACGCGTCGAACAAGAACTGCAACTGCCGATCAACGGTCCGGGAGTGTCGGCCGTCACGGTTAGCAGCGACACGATGGAAGCAACCACGATGGTGATCGTTAGCGACCTGGATATGATCGTCAAATCATCTCGCAATGAACTGTTCGTGTTTGCCCAGAACATGCGCACCGGAAAACCCGCCGCCGGTGTCAACGTGCTCGTCAGTGATGGCAATTCTGTGTTCGAAGAACGAGTCACTGCTGACGACGGAACTTTGAAAACAGATTCCGATCGACTGCGAGACATCCAAGATTTACGCGTCTTTGCAATCACCGACGGTCACACCGCATCGACTGTCACGAATTTGCAAGGTTTAGATTTTGCCGTCGGATTGGTTCCCAGCGGCCACCTGTTTACCGACCGGCCGATCTACCGACCCGGTGAATTGGTCAATATCAAAGGCATCGTTCGTTGGGTCGATCAAGACCGATTGACGTTTCGCGAGGGCCAGACGTTCACACTGGATATTTATGACTCGAGGGGACGGACCCTGAAAACGGAAACGCTGGAACTCAGTTCATTTGGAACGGTGCACACGAATCTGATCCTCCCTGAAAGCACCGCTCCGGGCAATTGTCGTCTGCACCTGCATCGACCCTCCGGCCCCGATCAGGCGGCGCTGTCGTTTGAGTCGGAATTCCAGGTCAAACAATACAAATTGGAACCGGTGCAACTGTTGATCGAAACTGACAAAGCCGTTTACTTTCGCGGTGATGAAATCTCCGCCACAGCCAAGTTGCAATATTCCTATGGCGCACCGCTTGCCGGTGAAACGATCACGTATTCCCTGGGCGGCGACCAGGAATTGCAGACGGCGACGACCGACGATCAAGGGCAGGTGGAATTCACCCTGCCGACGCAGCGTTTCAGCGAAACCCAGGCCATCGTGCTGAACGTTCAGTGTACCGAGCGCAGTGTGGCGCAGACGCAAGTCATCTTCCTGGCCACGCGTGGATTTCAGTTGACCGTTGATACCACCCGTGATGTTTACATCGCCGGTGAAACGTTTGATGCCACTGTGGATGTCAAAGCGCCGACCGGTGACGGAGTGAAAACAAAATTAAAACTCGAATTGTTGCTGGTCACTCAAAATGGCAACGTGACCGGGGAACGGTTGGTCGAATCCTTTGCATCCGAAAGTGATCCGGAATCCGGACGGGCCAGGCAGACGTTGAGTGTCGCCGCGGCCGGGCGTTACCTGCTGCGAGCCACCGGCAAAGACCAATTCGGAAATTCGGTCAGCGCTCAGAAACGTCTGGAGATCTCGGGCGATGAAGATACAACCCGTCTTCGAATTCTGGCCGACAAACACCATTTCCAAGTCGGCGACCAGGCACGCGTGCGACTGCACTGGCGGGAATCCCCTGCGCTGGCATTGGTCACCTTTGAAGGTGCATCGGTCTTGGGGCACCGCATTGTTGATTTGGTCGAAGGCGAAAACGCCATCGACATTCCGATGCAGGCACACTTGGCACCCAATTTTCATTTGTCCGTCGCCGTCATGAAACGCAATCACTTTCATCAAGCGACCAGCGAGTTCTTTGTGGCGAAACGGTTGCAGGTGACGCTGAAACCGTCGGAAACACAAATGCAACCGACCGACCAGGTCACCGTGGAGATCGAAGTGACCGATTCAAGTGGCAATCCGGTGGAGGCCGAATTGGCACTGGCATTGGTTCAGGCCAATCTGATGGATCAGTACGGCCAAAATCGTATCGCCATCATCGATCGATTTAGCAGTGGGATGCGGCAACGCCAGTTCCGACAAACCTCCAGTTGCACGTTCAACTACTCGACGCAAACAAAATCCATCGACGACGCTCTGCTGGTGGAATCCGAACGCCGTTCTCGCCGTGAACTGGAATTGGGGGCGCTTGCCATGCTAGATCGCAACGGTGACGAAATTGCAAATCGATCCAATCTGTGGATGCTGATGGACGATCGTGGCGAACTTCGTGCCCAAGTCGGCGGCGGTATGGGTGGTGGCAACATGGACGCACCGAATGCAGCCTATTCCGTTCCAGACGCGCGGCTAAACGATCTATTTGGTGATTCGATGGAGCAGGCGATGATTCCGCAGCAACAACGGTCGCCTAACTCCACCGTGATGTATGATTCCAGCGTTCCCAGTAGTGGACCGATGGATCAATTTTCAATTGTTGCCAGCCAGGCAACTGTGGTGGACCACGTTTACAATGCTTACATCAACGGACGCGGCATCGCAGACGGTTCACTGCGTTCTCCTCAGGACGCTGGAAAAGCGTTGCGGAAACTTGAATCGTTGGATTTCGTGCAGCACGGCCAACTCGATCAAGTCGACGTGAAATGGTTGCAACAACGCAATGTGACGGTCAATAGTTTGATGCAAGACGGCACCCTGATGGCCGTGAATGGATTGGATGTGCGGCAAGTTCAACAATTGACCAGCGATCGCGGCGCCCGAGTGTTGGCAGGCGCGACCAGCGGCGAGACCGGGTTTTGGGCGCCGGTGATCGTCACCGATGACCAAGGTAAAGCGACGGTAGAGATTACGATGCCTGCCGAGACCACGGCTTGGCGATTGGAATCCAGCGCGATCGATCGTGATTCATTAGCGGGATCTACAACCGTCGATTTGGTGACGTCAAAGTCTCTGTTCGGCCAGTTGAAAACACCGGCCGCCTTGACACAGGGCGACCAGGCCGACGTGGAAGTTGAAATTCACAATGCCCTCGAAGGCCCCCGCACCATTCTGGTCACGTTGAAATCGACGATGGGAAACACGTCGACCGAGCAGCGCGAAACGCTGCGTGTTGACGGTCCTGGGATCCAACCGCTGTCGTTCACGATCCAACCGATCGAATCGGATTCGGTGCAGTTTCAGTTGACCGTCGCAACAGCCGATGTGGCCGGCGACAACACGCTGGTCACGGTTCCCGTCCTTCCCTACGGATTCCCGGTTTACCAAACCGCCAGCGGAACCGCATCACAAAGTACGCTGGCGCTGATCGAAATGCCGGCCGATCAACAAACACGTGGCCAGTCATTGGAGTTGTTGATTGGCGGGAATATCAATCAATCTCTGTTGGATAGTTTGATCCGGGGCGATGTGCTTTTGCCGCGGCGCTGTGTCGCGACGAGTGTTCTGTCACGCAGCGCATCGGATTGCATGGGTGGCGTTGCACTGTTGAAAATGATTCGTCAGTCAACGCAAAAGGATTCGCCTCAGGCCGCGCAAGTCTCGGCGATCGTTGTCAGTGCGATCAGCAACTTGGTCGCCGCGCAGCGAGACGACGGGGGTTGGAGTCTAAGTGGGCGCAGTGACGGGGCCAGTGACCCGATGTTAACCGCACGTATCATGTGGTCACTTTCGATGGCGCGGCAATCGGGATTTCCAGTTTCCAACGAGCAATTTGAGAAAGGCACCGCGGCACTCAAGACTGCGTTTGCCGAAGAATCAAATCTGAATCGACAATCGGTCTTGTTGTCCGCCCAGGCACAGTGCGGGTGTGGCGATTTTGCACTCGCCAATCGTCTGTATCGTGAACGAAACCGATTGGACTCCTACGGAATCGCGCATCTGATGCTGGCTCTTTCGGCACTCAAACGCAACGAAATGGCAGCGGAACTGGTGACGTTGATCAAACCCACGCCGCCGGCATTGTTCGCATCGACCGCTCAAACCGAAGTTCAAATCAACGCCACGGAATTATTGGCGTTGCAGAACATGAATGCTCAACCCGATCGGCGGGCCAAACTGGCCGAACGTCTGCTGTCACAGCGCAGCGGGGCAAGGTGGCCGATCGAATCGGACAATGGTCCGGCGATCGCGGCACTTGCGGCTCATTTCGGATCAACTCCGCCCAGCCAAGAAAAAATCTCATTGAAAGTTTTCATCAATGATCAACTCTTTCAAAATCTAACCATCGCGCCGACGGATTCGGGGCAACAGTTCCAAGTCCCGGAATCGTTTTTGGTCGCCGGACAACAACGGATCGAGTTTGAATTGCAAGGGCGCGGCGAGTTTTCCTACAGCGCCGTGTTGCAAGGGTTCGCCGACGCTGACTCGATCAAGGATACGACCAAGGATTGGAAAGTCAGTCGACGCTACGAGCCTGATGAATTGCGATTTGATGGGCGTCTGATTCAGCGTGGACATCGCGTGATCAATGGCAGCTATTCCTGGACGCCGAACCGTTTAACCGAATTACCGGTCGGCCAGCGCGGCAAAGTCACATTGTCGCCGCGTGTCCGCTATCAAGGCTCGCAGCCGATACAAGCCTACCTGATGCTGATTGAACCCATCCCAGCCGGATGCACCGTGTTGGAGGAATCGATCGACGGTGTGTTCGACCGCTATGAAATCACACCCGGTGCAATCACATTTTTCCTGGGGGATTCACGCCCACCGAGTGACATCCGCTACACCTTGGCCGGCTATCTGCCCGGCACCTACCGAGTCGCCCCGTCGGTGCTGCGCAGCTATTTTTCGCCGTCGCAAATCGCGGTCTCAAAACCGGCATCGATCAAAGTGCTTGCGGCCGGTGAAAAGTCAGCGGACGAGTACAAATTGACTCCGGACGAATTGTTCGCTCTCGGAAAGGCCCATTTCGATCGAGCGGAATATCAACAAGCGTTCGACCATTTGAGTCAACTGCACAGCGAATGGACATTGGACGCGCAGCCGTACAAAGAATCGGTGACGTTGCTGTTTCGCGCAGCGATGCAACTGAAGCTGCATCCGGAAACCGTCCGCTATTTTGAAATCATCAAAGAACGATTTCCGGACGTCGAATTGTCGTTCGAAGAGATTTTGGACGTGGCCGGAGCCTATCGTGAAATCTCGGAATACGAACGGAGTTATTTGGTCTACCGAGCGACCGTTCAAGCAAGTTTTGAACGTGAGAACCAGGTGGCGGGGTTCTTGAACGCACGCGGCGAATTCCTTCGCAGTGTCGAAACCATGGAGTCGTTGCTACGTGACTATCCGGCGGAATCGTATGTCGCCACGGCCAGTTATGCCTTGGCTCAAGAGGTCTATCGCCGTGCCGGTGCGGTTGCCGACGATCAAAAACTGCAGGACGCCGGAGTGACGCGTGTTGATTTGATCGCCGGTTCCATTCGGATGCTGGACCATTTTGTCACCAATTGGCCAGAGGATCCATCCAGCGATCAAGCGAGTTTTGCCTTGGCGACCGCGTTGATTGATTTAAAGCAATACGATCGCGCGATCGATCGGGGCCAACAGTATGCAGCGCGTTACCCCGAGAGCCGTTTGCTGGATTCGTTCTGGTACATCATCGGTTTCTGCTACTTCGAATTGCAAGATCATCAGAAGGCGTTGGAAATGTGCCGCAAGGTCGCCGAAGCGAGTTTCGAGGACCCACAAACCGGATCCACCCGCCAAGCCGACAACAAGTGGGAAGCGATTTACATCATGGGGCAGATTCACCACAGCCTGGGACAAGCCGCCGCCGCGATTGATGAATACGCCAAAGTCAGCGAACGATTCAAAGACGCTGCCGAGGCGATCGACTATTTCAACCGCCAATCGATCGGCTTGCCCGACGTGACGACGTTACGGCCAGGCGATGAAGTTCAGGTCGAGCTGAAACACCGGAATTTGGCAGAAGCCTTTGTCAAAGTCTATCGAATTGATTTGATGAAATTCGGATTGACCCAACGCAACTTGGATCGAATCACCGCCATCAATTTGGCCGGCATCAAACCGTATCACGAAGAAACGATGAAACTCGGTGACGGCAAGGACTATCGCGACCGTCAAAGTCAACTGGATCTACCGCTCAAGGAACAGGGTGCGTACCTGGTCGTTTGTCGCGGTGAGAGTCTGTACGCGTCCGGATTGGTCGTGATCAGTCCGCTGGACCTGTCGGTTCAAGAGGATGCGGTTTCCGGCCGCGTACGTGTGAGTGTAAAAGATCAAACCAAAGATGCCTTTGTCGCTGACGTCGATGTCAAAGTGATCGGATCGGCTAATGAGAAATTTGTCTCCGGACGAACCGATTTGCGAGGCTTGTTCGTCGCCGATGCAATTCAAGGGACGAGTACAGTGATCGCGGTCAGTCAAGACAACCAATACGCCTTCCACCGCGGTACGCTGCGGTTGCAAGATTCTTCCGTACTGCGTGCCAAAGAACGGGAACTCGGCCAGGCCGGCAATCCTTTTGGTGGCGGTCAATCAGATCCCTTCAGCGAGGACGCCCCACAGGCTGCCGAAGGTGAGGAATCGGGTAAGAAAGCCTTGCTGGACAACCTGTTCCGACAAAACGGGATCTTTCAACAAGAGCAAAAGATGAACATCGATGGATTGATGAACAACACCCGCGAAGGCATCCAAACCAAGGAAGCGTATTGAACCGATCCTCGCCTGCAACCAGCTTGGCTCAGGCGTTCTGTTTGCCGTGACCGGCTAATTGACGCAGCACGACATAAAAGATCGGTGTCAAAAACAGTCCGCAGATTGTCACGCCGATCATCCCGCTGAAGACGGCTGTGCCGAGCGCTCGGCGCATTTCGGATCCGGCGCCGGTTGCGATCACCAAGGGGACCACCCCCAAGATAAACGCGATTGATGTCATCAGAATCGGACGCACACGCAACCGGGCTGACGACACCGCGGCATCGAACGGGTTCTTACCGCTGTCCTCCTCCGATTTAGCAAACTCAACGATCAGAATCGCATTTTTACAAGCCAATGCGACCAGCACGATGAATCCGATTTGGGTCAGGATGTTGTTGTCCATGCCCATCAACCAGACACCGCCGATGGCAAATAGCAACCCCATCGGCACGATCAGAATCACAGCCAATGGCAACAACCAACTTTCATACTGTGCCGAGAGTGCCAGAAAGACGAACAAGACGCACAGCGGGAAAATGAACAATGCGGTGTTGCCGGCCAGTTTTTCTTGGTACGACAAATCGGTCCATTCATAACCGAAACCTTCGGGCAGCCTCTCGTCGGCCAAACGTTCCATCACCGACATCGCCTGCCCGGTGCTGACACCTGGCAATAGGGCGCCACTGATGTCGGCAGCCGGATACAGGTTGTAATGGACGACACGATCCGGTGCCGTTCGCTGATTCATTCGCACCAGCGATCCCAGTGGCACGATCGATCCATTGCTCGATCGAGTCCGCAATTTCAACACGTCATCCGGATCGGTTCGGAACTGGGAATCCGCTTGCGCGGTGACGCGATAGGTGCGGCCAAGGAAGTTGAAATCGTTGACATAAACCGATCCCAACGCAGTTTGCAACGTATCGAACAAGTTCGACAGCGGCACGTCCAAGATTCTGGCCTTGGTCCGATCGACGTCGGCATACAGTTGGGGCGTGTTGTTGCGGAACATGGTGTAAACCATTGCCATGCCGGGTTGTTCCATCGCCGCCGCCGCCAAGTCCGTGGCAACCGATTCCAATTGGTCGGAACCGGCGCCGCTGCGATCCTGGACCTGCATCTTAAATCCACCACCGGTACCGATGCCGGGAACGGGAGGCGGCGGGATCACCAGCACATTGGCTTCATCGATCACTGCAGTGCGTTGACGCAGTTGAGCTAAAATCTCATCTGCCGTTTGTCCTTGCGCGGCGCGTTCTTTGGAATCCGACAGGGTGACAAAGACCGCTGCGGCATTGGAATTGTTTGCCCGGGTCGCACCGCTGAAACCGACGACCGAAACGGCATGGGCAATCCCAGGCACCTCCATTGCGATTTCTTCAATGTCTTTGGCGACCTTTCCCGAACGTGCCAGCGACGCACTCGGGGGCAGTTCGATGCTGACAATGATATAGCCCTGGTCTTGTTGCGGGATGAACCCGCCGGGCACGTTGTGGAATCCCACCCACGTCAGCGCCAGCAGGCCGGCATAAATGATCATGCCAACGAAACTGACTCGGACCAGACGCGCTACGATCCCGGTGTAGGTGTTGACGCCGCGGTCAAACAGCCAGTTGAACCCGGCAAAGAACCATCGTAGCGGCGCGCCCAACGCACGCATCAGCCACTGGCCGATGCGGCGTCCGCGACTGGCGGGAACCGCATTGGTGTCGACCGCGGATTCGCCGGCGCTGCTGCGAACCGGTTTGCCACGCAACAGCAGGGCACACATCGCGGGGCTTAGCGTCAGCGAGACAACCAGTGAAATGGTCGTCGAAACGGCGATCGTGATTGCGAATTGGCGATAGAATTCGCCACTGATACCGGGGATGAAGGAGGTCGGCACAAACACGGCGATTAACACCAGCGTCGCGGCGACCAACGCCGAACCGACTTCGCCCATTGCTTTATGCGCAGCATCTCGCGCCGAGAGTCCGCGTTCGATCCAATGCTCGACATTTTCAACCACCACGATCGCATCGTCGACCACAATTCCGATCGCCAGTACCAGGCCGAACAGTGACAGATTGTTCAAACTGAATCCGAGTGCCATCATCACGGCGAACGTCCCGATCAATGACACCGGGATTGCGACCACTGGAATGATGGTCGCACGCCAGTTTTGCAGAAATAGGAACACCGTCAGCACGACCAACACCGTGGCTTCGATCAAGGTGCGGAAGACTTCGTTGATCGATTCTTCGACGAACTTCGTCGGGTTGTAAGCGATTGCGTGCTCCAAACCGATCGGAAACTCTTCGCTCAACCGATCCATCAGCTCGACAATGTTTTCGGCGGTGGCCACGGCGTTGGATCCGGGACGCTGAAAGACCGCGATCCCGATGGCTTCACGGCCGTCCAGGTAGCTGCTGGTGGAGTAATCTTGTGCGCCCAATTCGACTCGGGCGACGTCTCCCAAGCGGACCAAATTTGATCCGTCACCCGTTTTCACGATCACCTGCTTGAACTGTTCCACATCCTCCAACCGTCCTTGGGTGCTGATGTTCAATTGAAAGGCACCCTGTGCACTGTTGGTCGGTGGTTGTCCGATCGCACCCGCTGCGACTTGAACATTTTGTTCGCGGAGTGCGGCCACCACGTCGCCGGTTGTCATGTCCAGGGTCGCCAGGCGTTCGGTGTTCAACCAAATTCGCATGCTGTATTCGCGGGAACCAAAAATGGTGACGTCGCCGACACCGTCTTGGCGCGCCAAGACGTCTTTGATCCGCAGCAAGACGTAGTTGCTGATGTAGAGTGCGTCGCGCGAATCATCGGGGGAAAACAGGTGCACCACCATCAGCATGTCCGGCGAACTTTTGCGGGTCGTCACACCGACTTGGCGGACTTCCGCAGGCAGCCGGGGTTCGGCCAAGGAAACGCGGTTTTGCACCAAAACTTGAGCGTCATCCAGATCGGCGCCCTGTTCAAAAGTGATCGTCAATTGCATCGTACCGTCGGAGGTCGAGGACGATTCCATGTACAGCATCCCCTCCACGCCATTGATTTCTTGCTCGAGCGGCGTGGCAACGGTTTCAGCGACGATTTCGGCAGTCGCCCCGGCATATTGGGCACGCACCACGACGGTCGGCAACGCGATGTCCGGATACTGCGAGACCGGTAGGTTCACGTACGCGAGGCCACCGACCACAACGATCACAATTGAGATCACCGTGGCAAAAATCGGCCGATCAATGAAGAAATGCATGACGTGGGGTTCAGTCGATTTCGATGGTGGGGCGGCATGCTAGACGGAGCATATCCGGCGCGGGATGACCGCAAACAAGGGATCAGTATTCTGCTACGAAGGGTCGTCTGCTGTCGCAGCTTTCGCCGGGTCAGCCGCGGCATCCGATGTCGAACCAGTGGGTGTTTCAACCCCTGCTTCCGTTGGCGTTTCGTTCGGCGATGCTTCGTACAGTTCCGGTTGTTGCGAATCTTCGGTCTCGACAGCCACGATGGTTTTTGCGCCCTTCTCGGCACTCAACACTTGGACGGGATTGTTGGCACGGACCCGTTGCAATCCACTGATCACCACTCTGTCGTCGGCTGAAATCCCGTTGCGGATCACACGCAACCCATATGCCAATGGACCGGTTTCAATCACCCGCATCTGTGCTTTATTTTCGGCGTCCAGGACGTACACAAATTTGTCGGACTGGTCGGCTCCGATCGCTTCATCGGGCACCAACAAGGCATCGTATTTCGTTGAACTGGCGATCCTGGCTTTGGCAAACATTCCCGGAGTCAACAGGCCGTCGGGATTTTGAAATCGGGCACGCGCGGTCATCGTGGCCGTGTTTGGATCGAATCGGTTGTCGACGAAATCAATGAATCCGATGTGAGGGAAATTGTCTTCGTCAACTAACTCCAGATAGGTTGCGTAGCGGACATCGCGAACGCTGCGCCGCGCACCCTCCTGGACCAAACGTTTGAATTTCAAAACTTGTTGCTCGCTTGCATCGAAGACGAAGTAGATCGGATCAAGCGAGACGATGGTGGTCAACAGAGTGGATTGTTCTGATCCGCCGCTAATCAAATTGCCTTTCGTAACATAGCGACGACTGATGCGGCCCGTGATCGGCGCTCTGATTTCCGTGTACTCGAGGTTTAACTCGGCTTCGCGGAGCCGTGCTTTGGCGGATTCAATGGCCGCCGTGGAAGTGGCGATTGCAGCTTGCGCCAGTGCAATTCCCGCATTGGCTCCCTCCAACTGCCCACGTGCTTTTAAGAATTGATTGCGTGAGAGTTCGACTGCCGACTGCGAGGTCGCATTCTGCTTTTGCAACGACTTTTGGCGGTCGTAATCCGTTTCCGCAAAATCCGCTTCTGCGGTTGCGCTTTCTTTAATCGCATTGGCCTGGGCAAGTTGGGCGTTGGACTGAGTCAAACTCGCCTTGGCTTCCTCCACTGCCGCCTTGGCATTGTCCACCGCAGCGCGGTAGGGACGCTGATCGACGATGAACAACAGATCCCCCTTGGAAACATCGTCCCCGTCTTGGATCGACTTTGATCCTAGACTGCCGCTCGCGCTGCCGTCGAGCAGCGTTTGGTCCGATTTGGCATCCAGTAGGTAGCCACCGACGCGGGAGCGGACCTGGACAAAGTCAACCGCCTCTAATCGGCCCGTGAATTCGTCCCATTCGACGATCGATTTGACCAGCGGTGTGGAAACACTGACAGCCGGCGGAGGCGGTGCCGACCGATCAGGCGACGTGGATCGACCACAGCCGACCAATCCGAGCGTCGAAAACAGGCAAATCAGTTGCAATGGCGTGAATGAATGCGTCATGATTGGCTGGGTCGCCTGGCCGCGTGAAAATGAGGGGTTCAATTGGATCATATCCGCGGCGACACCGTAGCATAAACAGCGGCCCGATTGATCACCCCCCCTTTTTTGTTGTGCCGACCATCCATCGGTTGGAAAGGAGAACGCTACAATCGAAAGCATGCACTGTGATCTCGACACCAGTCTTCCTGACTGGATCATCGACTATCCCGAAACCACTCGTATTTTTTCCGAGCTGGGAATGGACTGTAGCTGTGCAGGCAAGTCGCTGCAGTACGTTTGCCACCAGCATGGATTGAACCCGGCGGACATTTTGCAACGGCTCAAGCAGGCGGTCGCGAACAGTGAGTCGCACTCTTCTTTGGGGCCTCGGTCAACGCCGTAGCTGATCCCGCCAAGGGTTCAGTGGGTTGTGCAGGGGTTTCTGAACCGTGGCCGGTCCAGCTACGGTGTTGGGGGACGCGAGGATCGTAGCTGACCCCGCCAAGGGTTCAGTGGGTTGTGCAGGGGAGTCTGAACCGTGGCCGGTCCAGCTACGGTGTGGGGGGACGCGAGGGTCGTAGCTGATCCCGCCAAGGGTTCAGTGGGTCGTGTGCTCAGGGGAATCTGAACCGTGGCCGGTCCAGCTACGGCGTGGGGGACGCGAGGGTCGTAGCTGATCCCGCCAAGGGTTCAGTGGGTCGTGCAGGGGAGTCTGAACCGTGGCCGGTCCAGCTACGGCGTTGGGGGACGCGAGGGTCGTAGCTGATCCCGCCGAGGGTTCAGTGGGTCGTGTGCTCAGGGGAATCTGAACCGTGGCCGGTCCAGCTACGGTGTGGGGGGGACGCGAGGGTCGTAGCTGATCCCGCCGAGGGTTCAGTGGGTTGTGCAGGGGAGTCTGAACCGTGGCCGGTCCAGCTACGGCGTGGGGGAGGTAGCCCGGGCCTGCTAGCAAAGATAAACGACGTGGACGCGGTGGAAGGAACTTGTTATGAATCGATTTTTGCTCCCTCTCGAGCCATCACTCGACTCAACCTGACACTCTCTTTCCGCCCCAAGTTTACTTCATGTCGTCGCCGCGAATCCTGTTGATGGATGACAACGTTCGCGACATTGGCGGACACTATTTGGAACTGGCCAGTTTGTTGGCTGATGGTGCACGTGAGCTGGGGTATGCACCGCAGTTGGTGACGAACCGATCGCTTCTGACACGCAACCCCGATGCGTTGTCCGATCCGCGCTTAGTGGGCGTGCCGGTTGATGCTCGGTTTCAGGTCCGGCGGATGGAAAACTGGTCGCTGGGCGTCGACGGTCCGTCGCGATTGCCGCGTGATCTGGATGCCAAACCGACCGGTGGGACAGCTGCAACGCGGCTGATTCAAACGATTTGCGACTACGCTTGTCGCCCTCAGCGGCGACCGGCTGCGATGCTCAATTCGTGGGCAGATGATTTTGTGGCGGCGGTCCAGGAATTTGATCCCGGGCCCCAGGACCAGATTGTCGTCAATACAGGTGGCGACTTTCAAATGTTGGCTTTGGCCGCTGCGATCAATCGTCTGGACGAACAAACCCAACCCGGGCCATTGTCGATCCATGTGATTTTCCACTTCGCCGTCTTTGAATCGCGACCGACCGAGCGGGCTCAGGCGTTTGGCCAACAGATTTCCGCGGCGCTCAATCAAATCGGTGAGCATGCCGTTCATATCCACGCGACGACGGAATCGTTGGCGCATCAATTAGCCGCCGTCGCAGTCACGGCAAACCCGATTCCCTATCCGACGCGAATCTATCCGTCGCACAATCAGTCCGTCAAATCACCACGCCGAAAAATTGTCTTGGCAGGCGTTCCGCGAGCGGAGAAGGGACGCGACGAGATCAAACGTTTGCTGTCCAGCCTTGAGTCATCGGAATTGCGTTCGGGGCGCTACCAATGGTCAATGCAACTCGGCCCAAAACGCTGGCAGCGGATGATTCCCGATTCGATGCATGACCTATACCAACAGGCAACGCAAACGAACGACGACGATTCCGCGTTACAGATTTTGCAGGGGAATCTGAACAGTCGCGATTACCATCTTTGGCTCGACAGCGCCGACATCGGGCTGTTTCTGTACGATCCGCAGCGCTATGTTGCCAGGTGTAGCGGCGTGCTGCTGGAGATGATGATTCGTGGAGTGCCGGTGATTGTTCCCCAAGGATGCTGGCTGGCCGATCAAGTTGACGCGGCGGGCCGTCGCAATCCGATCGGTTGGATCTATCAATCGCCCGCACAGATCCCGGAAATCTTGAAAGCCGTCGATCAACAATGGGAACAAGTCGCCAGCAACTGCCAGCTGCATGGCCAGCGGCTGAAATCAATTCACTCGGGACAGAACACACTGCGGCAAATGGGGATCCCTGATGCATCCCCCGTTTCACGACGTGTCGCCGGATAAACGGACAGCAGAGAGAGTCAAACATGAAGTGGCGACATCGACTTCGTTATCCGATGGACATTCGCAAGGCAAAACGTCAGTTAGCCAGTGGAACGCGAACGACCCACAGCGAATATCCTGCGATCGGACTGGATCTGTACAGTGACCAATTGCTGTTTGATTGTGCGCGGCATCTGACTTGTCTCGCCGCATCGGCCCACCAGATTCGATCGAACCTGATGTTGCGCTGCGACCGTTGGATGCTGGCCGCAATTGCACACAAAAAACTGGGACGTCAATTTTTGGCGATGGACCATGTCACTTGGCTAGATTCGTTGGCTCCGTTTCCCGATGGAACGTTGGTGTTGATGGACGAACTTGCCGAACGATCCAGTCGTGATTTAGCCGGGCAGCGCACGGTCAGTCTGCTGGTCGGCAGCGACCGCATCGATGGGTTTCCCGTCATGCCCTATCCGATGCACCCTCACCAAATCCGCGGATTGACGGCGGATCGGAAGCGGCAACTGCGCAGCATCCCCAAAGCCGGAGTGTTTTTTGCGGGAAATCAAAAGTCCCGTTACGGGCGCGACGGCATGCAAAATGAATTCGGTGTTTTGCCGCGTCTGGAAATCTTGTCATTGCTGCGCGAGCACTTCCCCGATCGAATTGCCCCGGTCGATGCCGGTGGACGTGGTGACCGAATCGTGTTGCGTGACAGCGCGACCGATCCGATCGCAGCCGACCAGTGGATGTCAGTGCTGGCGAAACATCAATTCTTTCTCTGCTGCCCTGGTGCGTCGCAACCGGTTTGCCACAATGTCATCGAAGCGATGTCGGTGGGGTGCATTCCCATTTTGGAATATGCTGATCGGCTGCACCCACAGATCCAGGATGGCATCAACGCGATTTGTTTCCAGGGCCGACAGGGGCTCGTTGAAGCGATCGCCAGGATCGATACACTCGATGCCCATCGGCTGACGGAAATGTCCCAAAATGCTGTCGACTGTTACGACAACCTGTTGGACGGCGCTCGTTTCTTAGCAACGCTACGTGACAACACTTCCGCCATACCAACAGCGGCTCAGCCGGCTGCTGTGGTGATGCCGTTTCACGATCACAATTTGTATTCACAGGATTCCGTCGCCAAACTCAGACGCGTCACAGCCACACCGGTTGCGGCCTGATTTAACGACAGACCACAGCCCTTTTGAAACTCTCCATGCGTGTACTCGTCACCGGACCGGCCGGATTTCTGGGTGGCGAGATCGTGCGTCAGTTACTGGAGCGTGGCGACCGGGTGGTGGGCGTTTCACGTGGCGACTATCCCGATCTGGTCGCCCAAGGCGTTGAGTACCATCGCGGTGATTTGGCTGACTCGGAACTGACAAACACGGTGATCCGCGATGTCGACGCCGTCATTCACACCGCAGCGATCGCCGGCGTCTGGGGCGACTATGAACGGTTCTACCGAATCAATACCCAGGCCACGCTGAATGTGATCGCAGCCTGTCGGCAAAATCAAATCGGCACGCTTGTCTTCACCAGCAGCCCCAGCGTGACATTTGCCGGCACGCACCAACGGGGCGTCGATGAATCCGAGCCGTATCCGTCGCATTACCTGTGTGCCTACCCAGAAACCAAAGCACTCGCCGAGCAAGCAGTGTTAGCCGCGCATCGATCCGGCGTGCTTCATACCTGTGCACTGCGTCCGCACCTGGTCTGGGGAGCCAATGATCCACATTTGTTGGCACGCGTGATCGAGCGAGCCGGCCAGGGAAAGTTGAAAATCGTCGGTGACGGTTCGAATCTGATCGACACGGTGCATGTCACCAACGCCGCGGCCGCACATTTGGATGCACTTGCGGCGCTGCAGCGTGATCCGCAGGGAGCCGGTGGGCGAGCCTATTTCATCGCCCAAGACGAACCGGTGAACTGTTGGGACTGGATCGCCAAAATCTGTCGGGCCGGTTCGGTCGATCCACCCAGCCGTCGGGTTCCCTTTGCCGCTGCCTATGCGATCGGTGCCGCGATGGAAGCCGCGTACCGGTTGACCGGTCGCCGCGAGGAACCGCCGATGACGCGATTTGTGGCGGCTCAACTGGCAAAAGACCACTACTTTGACATCTCGGCAGCCAAGGAACGCTTGGGTTATCGCGTCAGAATTTCGATGGAAGCCGGATTTGAAGAACTGCAATCAGTCTGGGAAAGGCGTTAGAATGGTGGGCTTGCCTGATTCCGCAGCCTTTAACCCAGACGGTGCAGCATGTCCACCAGCGACGTCCGAAACATCGACTCATTGCAACGCCTGCGTGCCGGAATCCTGACCACCGCCGACAGTTGGGACAAGACGCTGCAAGAGGTCCGAGTGGTGATCCATCGCGCCGAGGAATACTATGGCGACACGGTGCCCAGTTACTGGCGGCAACAGGCCGAATTGGCGGATCAGGAATTGACCGCTGCACAGGACCACTTGCATCAAAAGCAATCGACAGCGTCAAACAGCGATTCGATCGTCGCGACCGACGCCAGAAAACGCGTGCAACGCGCCAAAGACCGGCTGAGATTGTGTCAAGAAAAAAAGCGTTTGGCCAAGTCACTGTCGATTGAGATCAAACACCAATGTGACGAAATGCTAGGCCCTCTAGCCGATTTGACCGAACACAGCAACAATCTTTTGCCTGCTGCTGCGATCGATTTGGCCGCGTTGGTCGATTCTCTTCACCGTTATGCCGAATCCGCCGGCATTGCTCCGCGCCCGCAGGACACGCCCAGTCCGCGGCCCCCATCGCCCACCGAAACGAACGACTGAATGCCCAGCCAAGTGAACTCTCTCTTTGACTCTTTGCGAAGTGACGACATTTCCGAAACGGAACTTCTGGATCGATTGGTCGAATTCTATCGAGCCGAAAAACAGCCGATGGAATTGTTCGAAGCGCGCAAGATGGTGGTCCGTGGCAAATTGGGATTGCCGCTTCTCAGTGGTGACGATGACTGCAGCCGACCCGAAGCGATTGAACGACAATTGGAATTGGGATTGCTGGATGCCTGTCGCGAAGCCGGTGAAATGCTGATTGCCGCGGGCCGCGTGTTCGAAGGCTGGACCTATTTGCGCCCGATCGGCGATAACGAATTGATTCGACGGTTGGTGTCAGAGGTCGAAATCACCGACGACAACTACGACGAAATGCAACGTGTGCTGTTGCACGAAGGTGTTGATGTCGGTCGCGGGTTTCAATCTGTGCTCGACCATCAGGGCACATGCAACAGCATCACTCTGTTTGATCAAGCGATCGTCCAGCGTAGCAAGTCCGATCAGCGGGCCGCCGGCACAAAATTGCTGCACCACTTCTACGATGAACTCAGTCAACTGGTCCGGGCCGATATCACCGCGCGAGACAAAGCCCCGGCCGCCGACGAATCACTTTACGACATGATCTCGTCTCGCCCCTGGGTGCTAAAGGACGGCGGCTACCACCTCGACACAACACACCTGTCGTCCACCGTGCGCATCGCATCGACTCTGACCGATCCCGATGACTTGCGCAAGGCATGGGAACTGACTCAGTACGGCAAACAACTGCATCACCAATTTCAATACCCCGGTGACGAGCCGTTTGTCGATTTCTATCCCGCCTACGCAGCGTTCTATTCGATCTTGTTGGGTGAAAACGTCGATGCAGGTTTGAAAATTTTTGAACGCAAGGCCAAGACGGTCGACACAGATCAATACGGAACTGGGGCGATTGAAACCTATGTCGATTTGCTAGATCGCGTGGGGCGTCATCGCGACGCGGTCGCATTTGCGATCCAGCACGTCCCCAGCGACGTCCCCACCCAGACGATCGTTCCACTGTTGATGGAATACGCTTCGCGAGCGGAACAGGCAGGTGACACCACCGTGTATCAATTGGTGATGGACTACTGTGCCGATCATGACGATGCACTCGGCTTCGCCGTCGCCAAGCACGCCAGTCTCCGCCGCTAGTGCTTCACCCGGTGTGGTGACGGCAAGCTGGAAGCTTATCCCACTTTTAATTGTGGACGAAGCACTCTCCGGTCGTGCCTGATTCTGTTGTTGCTCAGCGGACCGGATGTTTGCCAGATGGTGTTTGCTGGCTGGGGCCCGTCGCCACGCGATCGCTGGGATGTTGCTGGCCAATTGCCAAACCAATCCAACCATCGCGGAGTTCGAATTGAATCACCTGCGATTGCTCCGGCACGTACGCCGCCAGCATTTCCGGTGATGTCAGGGGCAGCGATCGATTCGGTGACAAGACCTTGTTGAACACCGCGCGGGCGGGCAACCGCTCACGCATCGACATGCCCGGTCCGCTGATACTGAGGTGTCCATCACGTTCCAGCGACGCGGTCAATCCGTCGGTCACCGGTTGGTAAGCGGCGCGGACGATGAAGTTCCGCAGCTTGATGCCTCGTTCGCGTTCGAGCCGGATAATGCGCATCGTCAACCAAACTTTGCCGTCTTCGATTTCAATCGTGATCGGTCGATGCTTGGCGAACTGGATTTGGATGTCCTCCGGCATTTCCTCGGGCATTTCCATTCCATCGACGCCGACCAAATTGAAACACTCGTTCAGCATTTCGTGGATTGGCATCGGTTGGTCTTGCGGCACCAACTGCTCCAAGGTGTTGTTGATCGCCGACTGATGAATCTGCACGCTCAACAAACTTGTGCTGGGGGCTCGGGGCCGTGGTGTCATCGCGGCAAGTTGCCAGTCACCGGCCATGCGATATCGAGCGACCAGGCGTGACTCGGTGGTCTGCATGTCAATCACTTGCGGAGCCAATCGCAGGTTGGTCAATGGTCCCAGCACGGTCTTGCTGAACTTCGACGATGCGTGATCGACCTTTTCTGTGATACTGCGATCAATCTCGTCACCGACTTCGTTGCGAATCCGGTTGCGTGCGATTCGGTTTGCCAACGAGGCTTTGTTCCAATACTCGCTTTCGGCGATGCTGCGGACCAACGTTCCAACCAATGGCCACGAATCATATTGTGTGTCGATGCCATGCAACTTTGATTGCCCGTCGACCTCGACTGTTGAATCACCCAATTCGATGTCGGTCGGCTGGATCGAGATCGGGATCGACGCAGAGAACGGATTGACACTGGACGTGCTGACCGCAGCGGGACCACGACGACCGATGCTGCGGGTCGCAACATTGCCCAATGTGTGAAGTGTCAGTTCCCAACTCGACGGCGAAGGGTGTAACTGGATCGAAAGATCACTCTCGATACGGCTGATACCCGTCACGCGACTGCCCAGCAACGTCGTTCGTACGGGGACGTCGCGCGATGGCAAATCGGGCAACAGTTCGGCAAGCATTTGGTCGCTGATCGAGAATCGGACATTGGCATTGCGGTAATGCGTGTCCAAATTCTTTGCCAGCTGGATCGCTTGTGGATGATCGGCGTATTGCAGAGCTTGCATCGATCCAGCGATTTCGGCGGTGACCAAGTCGATCGCATTGGATTCCGCTTTTTCAATTTGATGCAGCAATGCCGCATAGTCGACCGCGCCGCTGGCCCAAGGACGAACCGCCAGAGCAACCGCTTGCACTGGGGGGCTTTCGATCCACTGTTGGTGAATGGGCGCCAGGTTGGGCCAAGTCATTCGCGACAGATAGACCTGTGCCAGCTCGCGCCGTTGCTGGTCGTCACCGTCGTGAAATGCATCTCGCAATTCGTCGATCAATAAAAAGGTGGACCAACCGTCTGCATCGCCAGTGGCCGGCAATTGCAGTTCGAGTTGCTCGATTGCATCGCCTACCGAAACCACGCTCTCGCTGACAGGTCGAACCATCGAGTCAGGCGTGGAATTGATTTCGTAGATCGGCTGCCATACCGCAAGCCGTCGCTCGATTGAATACGCCGCCTGCAACCAAGCCACACGGGCGCTCGGTGTTTGTAAGGTTTCGGCCTGAATCGCAGCGAACTGTTGCAATCGCCGAAGCTCGGCAAGTCCTTCTCCCACGCTGGGGTCACCCAGGCGACGAGATTGCGGCAACTGTTCCAGTAACGTGCGAACTTCCGTCGTCCACTGGGCCATCTGTTGTGCGGTCGCTGGATCGGGACCGGCGGATGCCAAGGTGGCAACCGTACCGCTGCCGCTAATTCGATCATCCCCCCGTCGGCGATTGGCAGCCACTGCTTCGACCGTTCGCAGTTGTTCCACCAATCGTCGAGAAACTGGCCAGGTAGCGCTCCGCGCCGATGTCAGTGAACGTTTTGTCGTGGGGGATCCCGCTACCGGCGCATCAATCTGTGGCAGAGGGGAGCCGACGGTTGTGGTTTGCCGCTGCGGATTTAATTGCGTCCCGCGCGACTGTATCGGCGCGGTCAACGTCGACTGAACCGATGCCATCGTTTCGGGGTGCGACCATGCTTGGTCGATATCAACCGCCAGCTGTTCCTCAACCGCCACTCGCCGCAGATCATCTGACCTGGGGGTCAGATCCGACACCGCGACCGCGGCGGAATCCACCACTGGTGGCAGCGTCAGGTCACGAGCAAGCCCGTCTAAAATTTCTTCAAAGTCCGCTTCGGTTTCCGGTGACACGACCGCCAGGTCCGAATTGTCCGCCGGGGGCTGAGTTGTGAGCACTGCATTTTCAAAACCAAACAGGTCGCTTTGGGCGTCCAGTTGAGGGGCGGGGATGCCAACGACAACCGGTTCGTCAATTGCTAGCGAAAGTGTCTGCGGGGATTTCGGTTGTGGCTGTCCGGATTCGGCGCTGAGGCCAGCGAGCTTGCTTGAATGAGACACCGATTTGCCGGCAATCAAGTGGCTCTGCGTGACCCGTTGATGGCTCTTGAGCTTGTCCCATTGTCGCGACAGCAAGTCGGGCTGAATTGCCAGCCAGCACAGCGCAATGGTAAACGCTGACGCCGCTAGCGGCCAAATCATCAGAGACCGTTTCACATCCTTGCGCATCAAAAGTCCATCGATCGGGAAAGAAAAGCGTCCGGTTTGCATGCACCACCTTGGCAGTGAATCGGCTAGATCCTCAGACTGATCCAGCGCGGTTGCGCCGGCGGTGGAAATTCCGCCCAATCGGAGCTTCACTGCCACTCGCGGTGGTGTGCGCCCGGCCAGTACACCCCGCGTGGGAGGGTGAAAGTTGTGCAGGGATGCCGGGTGTACGAAACCCTTGCAGCATGGGAAAACACTGCGACTGGCACCCGTAGCGGTCACTTGATGATCGCTAGACTATTGAAATTGAAAGCTTGTTTTCGGAGTGGAGATGGCCAAAAAAAAGGCAAATGCGTCGTTCGAATATGTTGAACCAATAGGGGATCGGGTGCTGGTCCGAAAGGACGAGCCGAAGCGTGAAACTCGAGGCGGCATCGCGCTACCAGACGCGGCAGAGATCCCCACCATCACGGGGCGCATTGTGACCATCAGTGCGGTCGTCGAGAACGACGAGGAATTGCCACTGCGGCAGTACGACAAGATTTTGTTTCACCCCAAAAACGCTGTCCCGGTGGACCTGGAACATGACAACCAATTGTTTGTCGTTCCGGTCGAAGATATTGTGGCGGTGTTTCGTCGCAGCGCCCCGGAAGCCGATTGAGAGGTCGGCCGAAAGCCACCCACTGCGTGCAATCGGTTACACTTTGATCAAGGCGGAAGTCCGCCGCATTGTTGCACCATCGAATTGATCGCTTGGGCGGTAGCCGCAAACATGACTTCAGTCACCGATCTAATCAATCGCAGCCAAGGCGGGACCGAAGGCGAAACGGACCGTCTGTTTTCGGTCATGTACGATGACCTACGGCGGCTCGCCGGGCGGTTCTTGCAAAACGAACCGCTGCGTCATCGGCTAAGCAGTTCGTCATTGGTCCATCAAGCCTACATGCGAATGGTTGACCATTCGCGGATCAATTGGCAGGGCAAGACACACTTCTTCGCGATCGGTGCCACCGTGATGCGACGAATCTTGGTCGACCATGCGCGCAAGGTCCAATCACTCAAGCGTGGCGGCGGATGGGAGCGGCGGCAATTGGTCGATGACGTCACCTTTCAACTCAATCGCGACGACGACGTCGTCGCGCTCGATGAATTGTTGGAACAACTGGTGGTTTTGAATCCTCGTCAAGCCAAGATCGTCGAACTGCGTTTCTTTGGTGGGATGACCATGCGTGAAATCGCCGCCGAAATGAAACTGGGGCTGCGCACCGTTGAAAAGGAATGGGCCATGAGCCGTGCCTGGATGCGACGCGAACTGCGACGCGACGAAGAGAAATTGGCTGACGAAGACCTCTCCACTGAATCGCAATCGCCGTTGGCTCCCGATTCGGAACCCGAGTCGACTTGATGGATGCGGATCGTTACGCACGGGTCCGTGACCTGTTTCTTGCCGCCGACGAGATCGGCAAAGATCGCCAGTATGAATTTGTGGCGTCGCAATGTGGCGACGACCATGAATTGATCGCCGAAGTCATGTCGTTGTTGGACGAACACGATATGGAACTGGCCCGAATCGAAGGCGATTCGGCAAAACAGCCTACTATCCCACCCGCGGCCACAGAGACTCTTGGCGGCAATGAACCTTCGACCGGTCCTGCGGCCAACGACGATCCGACCGCAGCCGATGGTTTGCAATCGGCTGCCGCGTCGGCGTCACCGTTCTTGCCTAGTGCGCGCCCTGACGTCGCCGCCGATTCGGCACGCCCGCGCGGTCCATCAGATCCGCTGGCGTCACAGAAACGAAAACGTCCTCTGCGGCGCGAGGGGCAGCCCCCTGCAGGACAAAGTACCGCCAAAGGGGTCGCTGGCGGCACCGCCCAAGTCACTCAGCACGGTTCCCAACGAACCCACGCTTCTCCGCGCTATGAAAGTGATTCTCCCCGGCCGCGAAAGCCACCGTCGACTGGGATTTGGCAAACCCGAGCCAAGCGGCATCGGCGTTTTAATTCCGGTTGGTTATGGCTGGCCGCCATTCTGCCCACCGCGATGATCGGTTGGTGGACCTACAGTAAAGTCGTCGAGAGCATGCGCAAATCGACGGCCAACGAACTGGCCGGTGTGGTGGATAGCGTGCGGATCAGTGTCGATCGATTCTTGGACGATCAATCCCGCTTGGCTCGGTCGTGGAGTCGCCAGCCGGAACTGCGCAGCGCCGTCACGGGACTGATCGAAGCGAAAGCACAGGATGATTCGGCCGAATCGCTTCGCCAGTCACCACATGCGGCCGCGATCCGTTCCCAACTGGTCTCGGTGTCTCAGTTGGATGAGATTAAATATGTGGTCTGGGATCGCACCGGAACGATCATCGCTAGCTGGCTAGAAGACGGGGCTGATGTGGGAGGGAATATCGCCCCCGACGGCGCGGCCAACCTGAACCGTGCGTTGCGCGGGGAAACGGTGCTTTTTGGCCCGGAAATTCTTCGCGCCGAGGGTAACGGATTCGAACCAGAAACCGATCAGCCTGTGATGGCGGAGATCATGCCGGTCTATGATGACCGAGACAGAGTCATCGCAGCGATCTTGATTCGCGGTTTTGGTGTTTACCAAGATTACGACAATCTCTTTCGCCAAGCCTCGGATTCCGGCGGGTTGGACGTCTACGCAGTCAGCCGCAGCGGTGTCATGCTGACCAATAGCCCTGCCGCATCAAGCCTCATTCGGCAACCTGCCAGCGACGACACTGACATCGAAAGCGAAGACAGCGCAGTCGCTTGCCAATTGCGTGTGACCGATCCGGGGTTTCTGCTCGGTGACACGGCGATCGCCAACAGCCTGCGACGCACACAACCGCTGACCTATGCTGCCGCAGGTGCATCGTCCGGACGCTCCGGGTCGCGGCTGACGCCCTATCGAAATTATGCCGGCGTGCCTGTCGTTGGTGCTTGGCGATGGGTCGATGACTGGGACATGGGCATCGTTGTTGAACGTTCGACTAGCAGCGCGTTTGCGACCGCCAACATCGTGCGGTTTGGTTTTGTCAGCTTGGGGCTGATGCTGTCGTTGACCGCATTGATCGCTGCGGCACAAATCGCCAAACGCACCGCCCTGGCACAAGCTGCCGTGCACCCCCTCAGCCGCTACAAGCTGATTACCGAATTGGGGAGTGGCGGCATGGGAGTTGTTTATCGGGCCAAACACAATCAACTCGGACGCGACACCGCGCTAAAAGTTCTGCGTGGTGATCGTGATAACATTGAAGATCGACTGCGGTTTGATCGCGAAGCCAAACTCGCCGCTTCGCTTAGCAGCCCACACACCGTCACGATTTACGATTACGGCCGCAGCGACGAAGACGAAGCGTATTGCGTGATGGAGTTTCTAAAAGGAATCACGCTCTATGACGTGGTCGCCCGAAGTGGATTCCAACACTATGGACGAGTGTTGTTCGTGTTGCGGCAAATCTGTGACTCACTCGGTGAAGCACACCAGTTGGGACTGGTGCACCGCGATGTGAAACCACAAAACGTGATGCTTTCCCTCGATGCGTCTGTCGGCGACTGGGCCGTCGTGTTTGATTTCGGTTTAGCGAAACCGCTGCAGCCCGACGCCGATGCCTACCAGACTGCCGAGACGATTTGGGCTGGCACCCCGATGTACATGGCGCCCGAACGCTATCGCGAACCCAACAAGATCGATCCGCGATCAGACATCTACTCGGTAGGCTGTATCGCCTACTTCCTGCTGGCCGGACGACCACCGTTCATTGAATGCGACCCTGAATCACTGTTTGCTCTGGTACTGACCGAACAACCGATCAGCATCGGTGTGCATCGTGACGCCGAGGTGCCAGTGGAAATCGCCGATTTGGTCGCCCGCTGTATGGCGAAAAGTGTCGACCAGCGGTTCGCAACCGTAGACCAATTGGCCGCACATCTGGACGCATTGATCCCCCATTACCCGTGGACCGTCGACGACGCCCGTACGTGGTGGCGAATCCACGGCGAAGATCTCTAAAATCGATTTCAAAGCTGTGAAATCGCACATCTTGTCTGCGCAATATTTCATTGATGGCAGTCTAAGATCCGCTAGGATTTTGATTAAACCGCCATCACTGCGGTCATTTGTGTCGTTCCCAAATTTGGAAGTTGCGTTCTTATCACATCTCGACGCGTAAGTTTTGAAGTTGCGCATCCGCGTGGAGCATTGATTTTTGGTAACCCGAAGCGTCAGCGAGGGATCCCATCCACATCCTAAATCCCTCGCTGACGCGTCGGGTTACCGTAGAAACGCAACTTCAAAAAGCGTCAGCGAGGAATCCCATTGGCACCCTAAATTTCTTGCTCACGCATCGGGTGACCAAGCAAACGCAGCTTCCCAACTCACGCCTCTTGTGACTTTACCGACAACTTACAATCGCCCTCTATCTCTCTTTACGGATTTCAAATGTCTAAACCTGTTCGCGTCGCGATGATCGGCCTCGGTTTTGGTGCCGAATTCATTCCCATCTACCAAGCCCATCCGAACGTGGAAGTCGTCGCGCTCTGCCGTCGCAATGAGCAGGAGTTAAACAAGTCTGCCGACCAGTTTGGAATCAGCCGTCGCTACACGGATTACGATCAGTGCCTGGCCGATCCGGACATCGATTTCGTTCATATCAACAGCCCGATCCCAGACCACGCGTGGATGTCACTGAAGGCTTTGGACGCCGGAAAGCATGTGATGTGCACCGTGCCGATGGCAACGACGATCGAGGAATGTCAACAGATCGTTGAAAAAGTGCGCGAAACAGGTTTGAAATACATGATGGCTGAAACGGTCGTCTACAGCCGCGAGTTCTTGTACATCAAAGAGTTGTATGAAAAAGGTGAACTGGGCAAGATTCAACACCTGGCCGCATCACACCCCCAAGACATGGATGGTTGGCCAAGCTATTGGGAAGAAATGATTCCCATGCATTACGCGACCCATGTGGTCAGCCCTTGCCTGGGATTGACTGACTCGTTGGCTGAATACGTCAGCTGTTTCGGTTCCGGCCAAGTGCGTGATGATATCGCCAAGAAATCTGGCAACCGGTTCGCCGTCGAATCGTGCCACATCAAACTGCAGGACAGCGATGTCTCGGCGCACATCTGGCGTTTCCTATACGACGTCGCGCGACAATACCGCGAAAGCTTTGACGTCTATGGCACCAAGAAGAGTTTCGAGTGGACGTTGATCGAAAACGAACCTCACGTTTTACACACCGCCAAGAAACCCGAGCATGAGATTGCGGAAAAAATCGAGGTTCCTGATTTCGCTCATCTGTTGCCTGCCGAAATTCAAAAGTTCACCTTGCCGTCGGAAATCCATGACGCCGGCCATTTGTCGTTCGTGCAAGGTGGCGGACACGGCGGATCGCATCCGCACTTGGTCAACGAAATGGTCAGTGCATTGACCGAAGACCGCGACCCGTGGCCCAATGCCGTCACCAGCGCCAACTGGACTTGCGTCGGCATTTGTGCGCACGAGTCAGCCAACAAGGGTGGTGAAATTGTCAAACTGCCCGAATTCACTCGGCAACGTTAGTCGCCAGCCTTCCCGCCTACCTCCCGCTTGAACGCGTCCCGCCCTGTCCAGGTTATTCGTGATGAAGTCGATCCCGTGTGCTGTTGCGTTTTTGACTTTGCTGTTGATCCCCTGCGCCGTCGGTGGGCAAGACCCCTGGCGTTCACAGCAGCTGCATCGATCGTTTCACGCCGAGGGTGCCGCGGCAGGCGACTTGGATGGTGATGGGAAAATCGATTTGGTCGAAGGCCCGCTTTGGTATCGCGGCCCAGACTTCCAAACCAAATACGAACTTGCTGCACCGCGCAGCTTTCCGGTACTCGGTTATAGCGACCAGTTCTTTAGCCACATCGCCGACGTCAACGGCGATTCAGCCAATGACGTGATCGTGATCGGTTTTCCGGGCACGCCGGCGCGGTTGTACCTCAATCCTGGATCCGACAATTTAGATCAGCACTGGGCGGTCACTGAAATCACCGGATCGGTCGACAACGAATCGCCTGCGGTCGTGGATTTGATCCCTGGCGGCGCGCCGGAAATTGTTTGCGGACACGATTCCCAGTACGGCTACTATTCCGCCGGCGCTGATGCAACACAGCCCTGGCATTGGAACCCCATCAGCCGGCCAGGGGCTTGTCCCAACCGCTTCGTTCACGCGATGGGTGTGGGTGATGTCGACCAAGACGGCCGACTTGATGTGCTGGACCAAACGTTTTGGTGGCAACAGCCATCCGGCGACGCTGACCCGCAAACCTGGACCAAACACCAATGGGCACCGGATGCCTATGGCCAGGGTGGCGCCCAGATTTGTGTCGCTGATTTAGACGGCGACGGCGACAGTGATCTAGTGACGTCTTTAAACGCTCATGGCTATGGATTGGCCTGGTTCCAACAGACCAGCCCGGGACAATTTGAGCGACATGACATCATGGGCGACTCGTCCATCGACAATCCGTTTGGTGTCTGTTTCAGCCAACTTCATGCGGTTGCACTGGTCGACGTTGATGGTGATGGTGCGAAAGACATCGTGACAGGCCGTCGCCATTTTGCTCACGGCGGCAAAGACGCCGGTGGGTTGCAAGATCCGGTGCTGTACTGGTTCCGACACACCCTGCGCGACGGTGCCGTCGAATTCGTCCCACACCTGATTGATGACGATTCCGGCGTCGGCGTTGACGTGGTTGTCACCGATCTGAATCAAGACAACAAACCCGATATCGTCTCGGCCAGCAAGCACGGACTGACGCTTCACTTCCAAGGCGACCTGGCGTCCGGCGGAAACTCGGACCAACTTGCCGGTGCAGCGCAGCGTTGGAGAATCACCGCAGGCCGCGACCAATCCAAGTACGCCGAAGGACTCTCGCCGCAACAGGCGGTCGAGAAGATGCTCGTGCCCGACGGTTTCTCCGTGGACTTGATTGCCAGTGAACCGGAACTGACTCAGCCGATCGCAATGTGTTTTGATGCCCGCGGCCGAATTTGGGTGATCGAAGGCCACACCTATCCGACCAAGGCGCCGGATGGCCAAGGGAAAGACCGGATCGTTATTTTTACAGACACCAATGGTGATGGCACCTTCGATTCCAAGCAATTGTTTGCCGAAGGCTTGAACCTGGCCAGCGGAATCGAAGTCGGATTCGGCGGTGTTTTTGTCGGCGCCGCGCCGGAACTTCTTTTCATCCCCGACGCCGACCGCGATGACCAACCGGATTCGCAGCCGATTGTGTTGCTTGATGGTTGGGGACACCACGACACCCACGAAACGCTCAACAGTTTCACCTGGGGGCCCGACGGTTGGTTGTATGGATGCCAGGGGATTTTCACACATTCCAATGTGGGCATTCCCGGCACGCCGGACGATCAACGCCAGCCATTCAACGCCGGGGTTTGGCGTTATCATCCCAGCAAAAAACAATTCGAAGTTTTTGCCCACGGAACCAGCAATCCCTGGGGCGTTGATTTCAATGACAATGGCGACTGGTTCGTTTCGTCCTGCGTGATCCCTCACCTGTTTCATATCATCCAGGGCGGTCGATACCACCGCCAAGCCGGACAGCATTTCAATCCCTACACCTATGACGACATCAAAACGATTGCCGATCACGCCCACTATGCGGGCAGCATTCGTGACCACGCGTTCTGGGGTGAAAACAAAATCACACGCCCCGCTTCAGCACTCGATACATCGGTGCTCGGTGGCGGCCACGCCCATTGTGGATTGGCAATTTACAATGGCGGCGTCTTCCCCAGCGAATACAACCAAGAACTGATCTTTCACAACCTGCACGGACATCGATTGGTCCGTGACACGGTCGAACGCAATGGTTCGGGTTATGTCGGACGCCATCGTCCCGATTTTGCATTGGCACAAGATCACAACGAAATCGGCGTTGGCGTGATGGTTGGCCCCGACGGAGCGCTTTATACATCGGACTGGCACGATCCCCAGACCTGTCACAATCACGACCAAGAAGTTTGGGATCGTACCGACGGACGGTTGTTTCGAATTCGTTACGGCGATGCCCGGCCCTACAAGTTTGACCTGTGGAGCGAAACCGATTCACAACTGCTGGAACGTCTTCACAGTGACAACGGCTTTTTTGCTCGCCAAGCGGCCAGGATCCTGCAGGAACGTGCCGCCGCTGGTTTGTTAGACGTCGCGCTGGTGGATTCCAAACTACAGGCCTGGTTTAGCAGCGCCGAATCGACTCGCGATCGTTTACGCGCAATCTGGGCACGCTACGTCATCGGTGGCTTGGATGTCGATCAAACCACCACGCTATTTAGTCACGATGATCCCTATGTTCGATCCTGGGCGATCTACTTGGCCGGCCAGCCCGCCAAAGCCCTACCGGAACAACAGTACGCAGCGTTGGTTGATGTCGCCACAAACGACTCCAGCTTGATCGTCCAACGCTACCTGGCTGCGGTTCTGCAACGGTTGCCGCTGCAGCAACGTTTTTCGATTGCCCAAGGGCTGATTGCGAATTCGACCTCGTCCCATGACCCCAACATTCCTCTGTTGATTTGGTACGGCATCGAACCGCTGGTCGAACAAGATCCTGATCCGATCTTGGAAACGGTTGCCCAAAGTGGTCGCAACGATTTGCTGCGGTTTGTCGTCCGTCGGGTCGCCGAATCGAAAACCGGCCGCGATGCACTGGTGAAACAATTGCTTCACCCCACACGAGCCGGCAATGAGATCATGATCCTACAGGAATTGAGTGCCGCCGCAACGGCTCGGGCCGGCGTTCAGATGCCTTCCGATTGGCCAGCTGCGTTTGCTCATTTGTCCAGCGCCAAGCAGCCCCGGGTGATTGAGTTAGCTCGCAGTGTGGCTGTCCAGTTTGGTGACGCTGCGGTCCTGCCACACTTCCGCGCGATCTTGTCCGACCGCAGCCTGCCCATCGATCAGCGCGTCGAGGCGCTCTCGGCATTGCGGACAGCCAAAGATCCTGATTTGGCAGAGCAACTGCAGCAGTTATTGGACGATTCAAATCTGGCTGCCCAAGCCGCAGCGGCGTTGGCCCAGTTTGATCATCCCAAAACGGCAGGACGCTTGATCGAACAATTTGCCAACTTCGATGCAGCAACTAAAACAAGCGCCCTAGCCACCTTGGTTGCCAGACATTCATCTGCCGATGCCTTGATCACCGCGATGGAATCCAATGTGATTCCCGCCGACCAAGTGCCCGCATTCATCGTCCGCCAAATCCTGGCTCTCGACAACCAATCACTCAACCAGAGACTGGAAACGGTTTGGGGCAAGATCACGGTCAGTTCGGCGGAAATGAAAGATCAGTATGCCAAATACCGCAACCTGCTCCATCCCGATGCGATTGCCGGCGCCGATGCATCACTGGGACGCAGCTTGTACGAAGCCAATTGTGGCAAGTGTCACAAACTGTTCGGTGTTGGTGGCGACATCGGCCCTGACATCACCGGTGCCAACCGCAATAAAGTCGATTACTGGTTGGAGAATATCCTGGAGCCCAATGCATTGATCGGCCGCGCCTATCAAATGCAATCGTTTTTAACCGCCGACGGACGTGTCATCAGCGGCATTGTTCAAACGGAAAATGACGACGCGGTGACCGTGCAAACCGCGACCGAAAAAATCGTGTTGTCACGAGATGAAATCGAACAACAATCCCTCTCCAAAGCGTCCCTGATGCCCTCAGGACAACTGGAAACCATGACCGATGACCAAGTCCGCCAGCTGTTTAAATACCTGATGGGCCCCGGCCAAGTTCCAAACAAAGCTCCCTAATCCATTTTGCTGACGCAGATCGCGTGGATGGTTAGCGATACGAGCCAACTGGGCCACCGTTTCGCTACCTGGACACGATCGGAAACCGCAGTGTATGCATCCCTGTCGTGGCATCGGACACCACCAGTTTCCATCCGCACGACAGGTACAGTGCGGGAACATCGGTGTACACGAAAATTTCTTTGGGATCGCCGACGTAACGCGGCATGCTGCCGGCAATGACCAGTTTGCGTCCTACACCGTTTCGCCGAAAATCAGGTAAAACGTAAACGGCGTTGATCCACAACTCGGGACGCAACTGAAAGTTTGCGTGGTAGCGTTTGTAGGCTAAAACGCCCATCGGATGGTCGTCTTCAACCGCCAGGATTGCTCCAGGCCGCTCGTCAGAAGCTTGAATCAAGCTCGAGATTTCGTCAACGTCGATGCCCCATTCCCGATGCAGCCAATCGACAACAAACTTGGCGCAATCCGGACGGTCAGCCAACGAAAGAATCGTAGTTGCACGCACGCTGTTTTTGGGGCCGGAGAAACATCCAGATGCAGACATCGCATTCAATGGGTGCGATGTCAAATGGTAGTTGGTTTTTCTTCGTTGCTGGGTTCATGAAAGTAATAGCACAGACCGTCGGGTGCGACGACGAAGAAAACGAGAAACGTCGTTCCATCGCGTTCATCCGTGCGGATGTCCCCGGTCTTAAGTCCACCGCTATCGAATTCGCGTTTCAATCCGCGGATGTCAGTGACCAGAATTGCCGCGCCGTCCTGGGACGCGTCGCCACCATTGACAGAAAATCCAAGTCGGGTTCCGTCTCGTTGGAGGACCACCGTTGGGACCGGGCTTGCGATTCGCTGCACCTCTTCCATTCCGAAGTGCTTGCAATACCAGTCGGAAGCACAGGAAAGATCCGTTACCGGAAGCGCAAGCACGTCTTCTTGGTATGGAAACGCTGCGTTGAATGTTGGTTTAGATGTCATTGCTAATCACCGGTGGGGATTGCAAACAAAGGAACCAGTGACACAAAAAGCATCATGGGGAATTTTGGTGCAAGATCGCGTGGACCGTTCCAGTGTATCAACAGCAATTCGTCGCCGCCAATTCGAGCATACGCCCGCGCAATCCAAACCCGATTGGGGTCGATCATCAGTACCGACTGGATACATGCAACGCCGGGGAAGTCAACGTCTGTCGCGGCTTCGTACGATTCCGTGACCACTTTGGCGAGAGGTCGGATACAGCGTTCGGTAAAATCGCGCAGTTCACGTTTTAGTGAACTCGAACTAGCGGTTGCTGATTGTTGAAGCGGGAAAATGCTGGCCAGCACGTCGGTCCCGTCATGGGTCACACAAATCGTGCAATCATCATCAATCAATCGCTGATGTGCATCTGGCGGAATGCAGAAAGCAGCGATGTTTGGATACGTAACGGTCAACCAATCGGCGTGTTCGTTCGTCATGAAGCGAGTGTGATGCGGATTTCAGTTGGACGTTCGACTTGCAAGAGGACCAAAATACACGTCTCTGACTCTCGCCCGCAATTCACTTTTCAAAGACTTCCGAGATCTTCAAAAGAATCCAGGCCACAGGCCGACACAACCCTCTGCCGTGGTCGTCAGACCACGGATGCCCGCGCTAGGGGGAATTGCTACGGTTGCGTTGGTTGTTTCGCTAACTCTTGCTGTCGAAGTTGATCGTACAACACTTGTGCTTGACTGGGGCGGTATGCCTTGAGAGCCGAAAAGGAGGTGCCTAAATCAACCGATTGCCACCATTGATCGGGCGGGACTTGCCATGGATCTTGCGGCAGCGGCCCTGGATCCTGTGGCACCCAATCATCGTACCACCAGCCCCGAGTCACACCGGTCAGGTCCACTTCTGGATCAACGATTGGTTTGGCCGGACGACCATTGAGCGAAACCAATGCAAGTGCGTGAACTTGACAATCCGGTTGCCCAATTTCAGTTGCCAGCTGTTTGATTTTCACAGCAGCCTGTCGGATCAATTCCGGATCCCGGGGCGCCCGCAACACTTGACTAGGTGTCATCACCATCGTGGCCGGTGCGAACAAGAAATCCTTTTCTGTCACCAGTTTGAACCATAACAAACAATCTTTGTGCCGCAGCATCATCCGCCACGAAAAGCGATGGCCACGTTCGTTCCAACCGGCATCGCCGGGCATGACCCAAGGGCGAATCGGCAATAGCAACTGGATCACGACATAGATGACCGCCGCGGTCGCAGCCAACTTGTGCAGGGTCGACGCTGGCAGCGATGGGTGCGCGTCGTTGGGCGGCAAGATCGATTCAAAGCCGAATTTTTTACCGCCGAGGCGCGTGATCAGTCGCGGGATAAAGTCGATCGGAAAAAAGACGAATAGGGTTGCGATCATGAACCAGGGAAACACGCCGATATGGAAAACCATTGCGTTGGTCAGGTGAAACCCGAGTGCCGCAACAATCGCAAACGGGCGAGTACGTTTCCATAAGAGGGCTGGCACGATGAACAGATCGAACATTAGCCCGCCCCAGGCCATGATGGTGGCGGCGTGGGGCATAGCAAGCAACGGTCCGACAACCGGCGCGTCGACGTGCGCGCTACAGAATAATCCGGCCGGTTGCCCGGCCAACCAGTCGGCATTCAGTTTGGCAATGCCGCCAAAGCAGTAGGGCAGCCCCAATTGAAAACGTACCAACCACCAATGCCAATGACGCATGGTCGTCGGCCAATCGGAACGATGAAAGAGTATGCGGTCGATTGAGAACCGTCGCTGGGACGGCAGCAGCGCGCAGATCAACACACTGCACGCCAACAGGTAGTCATGATTGTTATACAGTTGGCGTTCAACCAATAGCACATATGCCATTGATGCCGACAGCAGCACGCCACTGATTCGCGTCAGCAGTCCCAGGGCAAAACAGACTGCGGCGACGCGAACGATTTGAAAATGCCACCAGATTCCATCACCCGGCCAAATCTGTACCCAGCGGAAGTAGTCGTATTTGAACAACAGGATGGGTTGGACAAAAAAGATCCGCCAACGATCATCCTGCAGAAATCCGGACGCCCAAAACCAAAAGGTCACGCCCAGTATCAGACGCAAAACGGCCAGCGGAGATGCATCCGCTGACCGCATGAGCGAGTTTTTGAGAGCCGATTGACCAGGCGGTGATTGGCCGGTTACCGGTTCGCTATTCGTTGAGCAGGGCATTCATCTCGGCTTCAATGCCACGGGCTTCCTCGGCGGCAGGGTTCGCCGCCGCGCCCTCTGCGCCAGCACCTGCGGCGGGTGGTTGTCCCCCGGCGTTTTCAGCCGGTTGGTCTCCGAAACCGAATCCCATCGGGAACTGTTCGATCGGTTCGCGAGCCACGACCGCTTTGCCCTTGGCCAGTTCCTTCAGCGACTCCACATTGGCTTCGAGCGCCTTCACGAAGGCTCGTCGCTCGATCATGCTGCGGTCGTTCAATTCACCGGCAAGCGTGTTAATCGACTCGATCCAAATCTTGACGTTAGGCAGCGATTCGGCTGGTGTCGCGGCAATCAACCCCGCAGTGGGTTCAATGGAATCGACATCTTCGACCAATTGGCCACTGCCGGTCACGCCACGCAACACTTGTTCCAACACATGATTAAGTTTCTTGCGACTGGCGATGATCTCGGCGGGCTGTGGTTTATCCGTCATTCCCATCATTCTTCTTCCGCCGCCCATCATCATCATATCCATGCCCATCATGGAATCATCCATCATCGAACTGTCCATCATCATGTCATCGTACATGCTGTCATCCATCATCATGTCCGACCCACCCATCATGGTCCGGGCGGTGGCCGCTGTCTTTTCGACTTTCTTTTTCAGAAAGCTCTCCGGTGCGACCGGCTGCCGTGCTTTCTGTTGCTGCGAGGGATCCAAGGCTTTTAGTCGCTTGACTTCGGACTCATAGGCTTTCAAAACGCGCTGGGACCACTGCGACAACACTTCTTTGGTCTCGAAATCTCCGGCGGCCATTTTTTGTGGCAGACTGGCGATCGCGGCCGCCGAATGCAACGCAATCAAATTGGGGCTGGATTCATTGGTACTAAGACTGACCAACTGTTTTCCGAGCGTGGCGTCGGTGCTGAGATTCGACAGAATGTTGACGGCGTAACGCTGCAAAAATGCATGCACCAGTTCGTCTTGGCCCGGCGCCGGTTGGGATTCCAACAACTTTGTCATTTCCAGATTCAGTTGCTCTTTCGCTGCAGCGGGAATCGAAGCTGGCGGGGTGTAGCGGACAAACCGTTCCAGCCCCTGCAGGGCGGCCGCGCGAACGGCTGCGGGTGCTGCTGCGTCGCCATAGATAGCCAACATGTCAGCGAGCACAAAGGGATACGGCTGGGGTAGACCGCCGCGTTGTGCCGGTGGTCGCGCCAATCGCGAAATGAACAGGATGGCATTGATTCGGGCTGCCGGCTGGTAATTGCCAACTGCGACCGGTTTCAGTCCCATGTACAGCCATTTCATGACATCATTGCCACCAGCCGTTTTTGAACGAATACCACGATCCATCGATGAAATCGCATGACTCATGATTTCAGAGATTTGGTCCGTCGCGTCTGGCTGAGTGATCTTTGACGGCACGTAGATTTGAAAGTACTTTCGAACGCCGAGCGCTCGATTTTCGGGAATGCTGGACACGTCTTGCGCTGTTGCATACAAGCTGGCTTCGCGCTGATAGGCACTCAGGTTCTTGTCGATCTGTTCGTCCAGTTCCATCACCTGGTACTTGGGTTTTTGGCCGGACACGGTTCCTGCGACGAGGGCCGCAAACCCGAGCGCAAAAAAGAGAGCGACCCAGCGAATGGCCGAAGTTTGCTGATCGAGATTGGATGTCGGTAGCGCTCGTTCTGCCACGACGGCCAGTGAACTTGCGGTGGGCTGACTGTGAATGCGATCAGAGGTCGTTCGAGTCATAACGAATCCATTGTTTAGGTGGGCAGGCGTTGCCACAGAAAAGAGAAGGACCGCAAACGCATCGGCAATCCAGCCGCCAACGATGCGACCACTTGCGGTTCCAGATTATCCCATGGTTCCGCAGAGCTCGTCAAACAAAATTAGCGAGCAATTCAAGGATCACGCGCTGAAAATAGCGAATTTCTAGAGAAACCTTGCCAAAATGCCCGAGCCAGTACCCCCTGCCCGATTCGAACGAGCGTTTCCAGGCGGAAAGCCTGATGTCCTGGGCCGCTAGACGAAGGGGGCCGATTGCCAAACTATACCGCTCGCTTTCCGATTCGCCATTGCCCCGCCCCCGAAACAGCTCCTCGGAGGGGGTTCACCGTCCGAATCACGGCGTTTGCAGTCGCGAAAACGCAGTTTGCGCCAGAATCCCGACCGATTGAGAGCGCATCGCGGTTTGGGTGTACGCTAAGATAAACTTACAGTGGAGCTATCCGCCGTTAGGTTTCTTGCAAGCCTTGCGGTCGATCCTAGCGGGCACGCCAGCAATTGGATCGGTGACTCTCCACGAATGTTTCACCCCGAGTGAGAAGGTGGAGATCGAATGTCTACACAATGGTTTTATATCGCCAGCGGGTGGTTGAGAAAGTCAAAACGAATCGGCCCACTTTCGGACGCCGAGCTACTGCTGCAGATTGACAAAGGGCAAATCGAGCCGGAGACGCTTGTGCAGAGCTCCAAAACACGCAATAAGTGGATTCCGATGAGCAAGATCGGGCCCGCGATGGAGCACTGGAAACGAGCTCATCCGGAATCGACCGAATCAACGGCCAAGTAGCCTCGCGAATTGTCTCTTGAAAAGCCGCCCCGAAACCGCTGATTATGCTGCCGTGGGTGTCGGCCCGGTGCTGATTTTTTTGATGATCAGCAGTTTGGCGAACTTCTTTGTGATGCTGTTTTATGATGGCAACTACCACGATCGGGTTTTCTACCTGATTCTGATGTACACCATGGGCGCTGTCGCGCTGGCACGCTTGGTGATCGAAGAAAACCGGGCGTATTCGGCCGGTTATGCGATCGGACTGGGCGCTGCGATGCTATTCGTGATGACCCGGTTTTTGGGCAACCCGGTTTTCACATTGGGTCTGATCGTATTGATTGGATACCTGGCCGACCGCATCGTGCATGACTGCACGTTGATCGACGAATCGGTCGATGCCAGCGGCGAAGGCCTGATCGACCGCGGACTCGATGAAGCCAGTGGGCTGCCGGACCGCGTCAACGCTGACCGCGTTGCTGAGGAGACGCCGTTGACCGACAAGGAACGCCGTCGACGCAGAAGTCACCAACCTGGACGCACCGTCTTTCTACTCGCACTCGCTGCGCTACCGTTGTTTGGTCTCGGCCAATTCATGCTCCAGGATAGCCCTCGTGTTTGGGCGCGTGCCCAGTTGATGCTGGGGCTGTATCTGTTCGCCAGTTTGTCCCTGTTGGTGACAACCAGCTTTTTGAACCTGCGACGCTACCTGCGTCAACGCGATGTCGACATGCCAACCAATGTCACCGTCGCTTGGCTCGCTGGCGGCGTGGCCATGATCGCTGCACTCCTGATTCTCGCCTTTCTGGCTCCGATGCCAGGCGCCGCCCTCGCCCACATTTCCGTTCCGAAATTCTTAACGACGGGCGAACAAAACGCCAGTTCAGTCGGCTGGGGCAACGAGGCTGCTGACAAATTTGAAGACGAATCCGCTGCCGAGACCGCCGGTGATAGCCAACCCAACGGCAAGCAGCAGAAGGGGACCGGAGGGAATGGGAAGCAGTCAGAGGAGGCGAAAGGACAACAACAGTCAGGACAACAACAGTCAGGACAACAACAGTCAGGACAACAACAGTCAGGACAACAACAGTCAGGACAACAACAGTCAGGACAACAACAGTCAGGACAACAACAGTCAGGACAACAACAGTCAGGACAACAACAGTCAGGACAACAACAGTCGGGACAACAACAGTCAGGACAACAACAGTCGGGTCAACAACTGTCAGGTCAACAACAGTCGGGACAACAACAGTCGGGACAACAACAGTCGGGACAACAACAGTCGGGACAACAACAGTCGGGACAACAACAGTCGGGACAACAACAGTCGGGACAACAACAGTCGGGTCAGCAACAGTCAGGACAGCAACAGTCGGGTCAGCAACAGTCGGAAAACGGAAAGAAGAAGGCAGACGCTGAGGCTAAATCGCTGGAGGAGGGTGAGCGGAAACAGGGGCAGAACGAATCAGATGCTGAAACGGATGACGATTCAAAGGGCGACGAAAAACAATCCGAGGACGATCAATCGGAGAGCGGCGAGAACGAATCGAAGCCTGGCGAATCGAAGGCCTCAGAGCAACAGTCGTCAAATCAAAGCGATTCCGGTTCAAAGTCTTCTACGAATTCCACTTCGCCGAGTTCCATGCCCTCGCTCGGTGGAGCCTTGGGGGCGCTAGGAAGCTTGCTGCGATTGTTGATGATTCTGGGTTTAATCGCCGTGGTCGGCTTTTACCTGTACCAAATACGTGAGCAGTTGCTGAATTGGTGGCAATCCTTATTTTCACGAGAGCCCGCAAATTCGCCGTCGGCCGCGCCGAGCGGAATCTCAGACCTTCAGCAAGCGCCGCCCAAGCCGTTTTCTGCGTTTACCAATCCCCTCGGTCGAGAAAAGGATCCGCGACGCTCGGTGTTGATCACGGTGCATGCCTTTGACGCGTGGGTGCGTGAACGTGGATGGCCGCGCCGGCCGGATGAAACACCGTCCGAATTCATCGATCGCTTGCGCGCAGCTGCCGCACGCAATAGCGACGCCAGCGCTCTGCTGCAGCCGGTTGAATCGGCGGCACGCAGTTTAGCGTTTGCTCATGATCGCATTGTCTATGGGCGTGGCAAAGCACGTCAGAGTGATTTGGATGCGGCAAAAAAACTGTGGCAACACATGACGGCTCGCAGTACCGCCGCAGCGCCCCCATCGCAGCCCAGCATGATCAGAACCGCCGGCAATTGAACCATCCACCGGCTTGATCCACCCCTTCCCCGCGAGCGTAGCGGATCGCATAAACTAGTGGCACGTTCTAGGTCTTTTCTTTTAATCGAAATTGTTCGGCATGCAGCGTCCCGCGTTTTTCTTGTTCGCATTGCTTTCGCTGCCGCTGATTGTCGGTTGTGAAGGTTGTCGTCAAACCGGACCTCAGGATTCCAGCGCCGACGACGAAGCACCGCGGCAAGCGTATTCGACCGAACCGGCCGTGGTTTTCCCGGCCGACCAGAGTGCAACCTTTGGTGCGGTGAAGCCCGGTCACTGGATGACCGCTGAGCAATCGATTCGCAGCAACAAAGGCGACATGCGAGGTGAATTGATCAGTCGATCGGCGGTATCGCTGCGAAACATGGACATGGAAACCAGCGATTCGATCGAAAGTTTGGATACGATTCGTCCGGTCGTTCTGCCCAAAGGCCAGATGCGGGGGTTCGATTTTCGCTTTCTTTGTCCGGTGCCTCGATCGGTGGAGACACGGCGGATCAATTTGGCCAGTCGCTTGCTACCGCGCAGCGGCGGTGTGTTGGACACCGGAGCACAACCGTTCACGGTGATGCGAGCCAGCGAATATTTCTTTGTGGTTTTGACCAACCGCCCCGACCGCTTCACGCGATTCCAAGTTGCCGATTGGTCGCGATCGTCCGAACAGAATTTAGACTTGGCGGTCCCCGATGTGAACTATCGGATCGTGGTCCCGAAAGCCGGCGAACTTCTGCCGCTGCCCGAAACGATGTTGGACATGACCAGCACCGCCGTGGTGTTCTGGGACGACCTATCCGAAGACGCGTTGACCCCGCTGCAACAGTCGGCGATCGCAGACTGGATTCGCTTTGGTGGGCGTTTGGTTGTCAACGGCCCGGCTGCCAGTGAAGCGATTGCCAATACGCTGCTGGCTGATTTATTGCCGCTGCTGCCGACCAGCAACATCGAACTCGATGGCCAAGCCGCGTCGGAACTGTTAACGAACTGGTCGGTGAAGACCGATCGCTCGTTGAAAAAGCAAATTCAGTACGTGCAATCGGGTAACAGTCGGATCGCCATCGATGGGCAACTTGATCCGAACGCCACCGCGGTCGAAAAAACAGCCTCCTTGGTTTTGCAGCGATCGGTCGGCCGCGGCCATGTGATTCAGCCACGATTCGATCTGACCGATGATTGGGTCGAAGGCTGGGATTCCTACGACAGTTTCGTCAATTGCGTGGTGCTGAATCGACCGCCGCGAAAGTACAGCCAGAATCAAGCCGTCGACCCGGAAGACGATGGGTATGCACCAGAGGAATTGGGGCTTGTGTTTACAGGCACCAAATCGAGTGCCGATGCCGCAGTCAACACCCAGTTTCGACTCGCGACGCGCGACTGGATTCTTGCAGCGGGAACTGATAACGATCGCAAGGTGAACAGCCCGTTTGACTCGTTTCATCGCATCGACGCCATCACTGGTCTTTCCAGTTGGAACGACAACAGCGACACGATCGCGTTGCTGCGACAAACCTTGACCAGCGAAGCCGGGATCGAAATTCCGGGTTCGGCGCTGGTGATCCGGTCGTTGGCAATCTACTTGATCGTGTTGGTGCCGATTAACTACATCGTCTTTCGTTTGATGAACCGTCTGGAATACGCTTGGTTTGCCGTCCCATTGATCGCCGTGCTGGGCGCAATTTGGGCCGCCCGCCAAGCCCGTTTGGACATCGGTTTTGCGCGCAGCAATACAGAACTGGCGGTCTTGGAAGCTCATGCCGGGTATCCCAGAGCCCATCTGACGCGTCTGGTCGGGATCTACAATTCACTGTCCAGTCGCTATGAATTGCAATTCGCTTCAGTCGATGGCATTGGATCGACCTTGAACAACGAAACCGACCCGGGCACCACCGTGCAGCCGCGATTGCGAGTGTCGTTTGAAGAGGGGCCGGCACTGGCCGACGTGGCCGTGCCCAGTAACCGAATGCGGTATGTGCACACCGAAGAAATCGTGGATTTGGGAGGTTCGTTTTTCTTTGACGGACAACAAACGTTGACTAGTGAATCCGATCTGGACCTGACCGATGGATTGGTGGTGCGCAAGACGGTCGACGGCGAGACCCAAGTGGCTTTGGTCGGTGGGCTCGCCGCCGGGGAAACAAAAACACTGGATTTTCGCAGTACCGAGCGGCTGATGGTCGCCACCGGATTGCCGATGCAGACGAGTCGATTGATCCGCCGCTTTGCCACGCCCGGATTGATTCCTGGTGGCAGCAGTCGATTGGTGGCCCGCATCGACGGGTCGCTAAAGGGTGTCCAGATCACGCCGACGGCCAGCCAACACGTCGCCCAGACCATCGCGATCATCCATCTCGAGCACGCCAAACTTCCACCGCCGGAATCCGATTTCAATTTGGTGAGCGATTTTCGCCGCGTCAATCAACTCGATTCGGAAACACCGTCCGATTCTCAATAACGCGGCCCGGTGCTGCTGCCCAAACGACTCCTTTTTTCAATCGCACATGATCACATTGACCGGATTCGGAAAAGACTACGGGGACTTCACCGCCGTCAAAGAATTGGATCTGCACATCGACGCCGGCGAAACGTTTGGGTTTATCGGTCCCAACGGAGCTGGAAAGAGCACGACGATTCGATTTTTAGCGACGCTGCTGCGGGCCAGCCGTGGTCGGGGCGAAGTCGCCGGATGTGATGTGATGGCAGACCCGGTGGGAGTCCGCCAAGCCGTCGGATACATGCCCGATAATTTTGGTGTCTATGACGGCATGCGGGTCTGGGAATTTCTAGACTTTTTCGCCGTTGCCTATCGGATCGGACGCAAAGACCGCAAACAGATCATTGACAACGTTCTGGAACTGCTTGATCTGACCCATAAACGCGACGATTTTGTCAATGCGCTTTCGCGGGGAATGAAACAGCGTTTGTGTTTGGCAAAAACCCTGGTGCACGACCCGCCGGTGTTGATCTTGGACGAACCGGCCAGCGGGCTCGATCCGCGTGCCCGAGTGGATGTGAAAGAGTTGCTGAAGGAACTGCGTCGGATGGGGAAAACCATTCTGATCAGCAGCCATATCCTGACCGAGCTGGCCGATTGTTGCACGTCGATCGGAATCATTGAACGCGGTCAGCTTTTGATGAGCGGGCCCATTGACACGGTGTATCGCCAGATTCGACGCAATCGACATGTCGAAATCCAATTTATCGAAAACGCTGAAGCCGGAATGTCGATCTTGCGCAGTAGCCCAAATTTACGATCCATCCAGCAGCAACCGATCGGAATCCTCGCCGAATTGGAAACCGATGACGAAGGATTGGCGACGTTGATGGAAACGATGATCGCCGAAGGAGTCCGACTGCGTTCCTTCAATGATCGCGCACCGACGCTGGAAGATGTCTTCATGACAGTGACCAAAGGCTTGGTGACGTGATTCGTCGGAGTGCGCCGATCGGATTTGTTTGCTTCGTAATCTTCATGACGCTATGGCCGACGCTTGCCGGCCGGCGAGTTGCGTTTCGCGATGTCAGTCATTTCTATTTGCCGCTGTACGACTATGTCGCCCAACGGACCGCCAACGAATGGCTGCCGATGTGGAATCCGCTGGATCACACCGGGATGCCGCTGGTCGGTGAATCGACCACCGCCGTGCTGTACCCGCTGCGCTATCTGGTCTATGCGTTTCCCCTAGAGAACGAAACCGCACTTAGCATCTATCTCGCTCTGCACGTGATCTTGGCCGCTGCGTCAGCCGCCTGGTTAGCCCGACGGGTTGGAATCGGAACGACCGGCGTGGTCACTGCCGCCTTGGTTTACTCGCTATCGGGCAGCGTGTTTTCGCTGTGTTGCAACCCACCGTTTTTAGTGGGTGCAGCCTGGTTGCCATTGGCGCTGGGCGCCTGCCTGGTCGGACAGGGCATGGCGGGACAGGGCTCGACCCGTCGTCGGATCGCATTGGCCGGATTTGCGTTTGCAATGATGGTGCTTGGCGGAGACCCGCAATCAGCGTTGCACTGCGTGATCGTCGTGATTGCCGTGTCGCTGTGTCGCGGTGTGGCCCGATGGGTTCGTCCCGCTGAGAGGTCGCTGGAATTTGTCGACTCGATGAAAGTCGCCGCGGCGGCATCGGTCTTGGCGCTGGGTCTGGCATCCATCCAGATCGCCGCCTCGCTGGATTGGAGTCGTCACAGTGACCGTGTCTTGGGTGGCCAGCATTCCACAGAGCGATACGATTTCTCACTTGCCCCCTGGCATGCCCTGGAGACGCTTTCGATGCGTCCGTTTGGGCATCCGTTTCCGATTAATCGTCAGCTATCGAAACTGATACCCGGGGACGGCAGGATGTGGACCCCCTCGATTTACGCCGGTCTGGTGGTTGGGCTGGCGTTGTTCTTTCGCCTCTTAGCCCCTCAGAATTATTTCTCCGATCCCTGGCTGTCCCTTGCCTTGGTCAGTTTGCTGTTGTGTTTTGGCCATTTTGGTGCGGTCTGGCTGCTACAACAAATTCCCACGCTACTGCCACAAACCGAAAGCGCAATCGGTGGCCCCTATTGGCTATTGTGTCAGATCGTGCCTGGCTACACCTCCTTTCGCTACCCGGTGAAATGGTTGCCCCTGTTTGCGATTGCCAGTTCGTTGGTGGCAGGCCAATGGATCGCTACGCCACGTGCTGGTCTGGAATGGAAAGGAGGATTGGGACTGTTAATTTTGTTTGTCGGTGGCTGCGGTGTGGCGCATTGGGGCGCCTCCCACGAGACACAATTTCGCAGCATCACGGCAGATGAGTACTGGGGGCCGCTTCAGATTCGTGACGGTTTTTTACTCTCGCGAATGTCATGGATGTGGTCGGGGCTGATGTTGGTCGGCTTGTTGGTCGCCCGTGGCGTTGCCGTTTCCCCACGACGCCGTGTCCGATCCATTGCCGTGGGCACGATCTGGTTGTTGATCGCAGCGGACGTCGGGATCAATGCTTACACGCTGTTGCCACGTGTCGACGTGAACCGGGAGCGACAATTGGCACATCAAGCCAGCCCGGCGCCGATCCACCCTTGGCGGACGCTACGCACCCAGTCCGGTTCCTGGCCTGATCCATGGAAAACAACTGCGTCACAACAGCGCGCGTTGGAGGTGGCGGCAAGTGAGCGGATGGCGTGGTTCGGCCGCTGGCACCTGGCAGAGCGTCGCGCGGTGTTCAACAGCATGGTCAGTATTCGTAGCAAAGCGATTGCGAGCTTTTGGCCGGCGGCCAATCAGTATTTGAAAGATCTAGATGCGTCGCAACAGCAAGCGTTTTGGGATTCCGTCTGTCGTTGGTTGGCGATCGACGGTGTGTCGCATGTCGATGGATCACGCGGCGTCGCGGCCCAAGGCCAAGTGATGGTGTATGTCGACCGCTGGATGAAAACCGGCCCGCGTCAACAGGTCCGCGTGTTTCGCGATTGGAAACGGGAAATCGAAATGCCGGCGCTGATTGAGTTGCTGGGCCAAACGCAATCGGTTCCCTTGCCCCACGTCAATGTGGCGGCTCCCCAGCAGGTCTCCACCGCGCCGCCGCAATTGCAGCTAGGGCCAGAGGGCCAGATCGACGTGAAAACTGACGTTCCCTGTTTGCTGGAACGCTGTTTTTTTCAGGATGGTCACTGGCAAGCCTCGTTAACATCCAACATTTCGGGACAACAAATCGATGCCGTGGTGCACCGGTCCAGCCATCTGAACCAGGCGGTTTTGCTGCCAGCGGGTGATTGGCGGGTGGAATTTTTCTACCGCCCATGGTGGCTTTGGCCCACGATTGGAATCAGTTTTTTCACCCTTGTGGTGTGGGTGGGAATGGTGCTTTTCCCGAACCACGGCGGCAATCCCGTTGTCCGGTGATTGTGTTTTTTCTCATCCCCGGTAGGCTTTTGGGTACGAGAGAGAGCCCTTTCAACGCTTCCATTCCCAATTCGAGAGAGCTGAAATGCCCCAGCGTCGTGGATCTGATTTTGCTGGTTTGTCGGTCGCCATCGTGACTCCGTTTGCCGACGGTGAAGTCGATTACGATCGGTTGAAACAGCAAATCGAGTTTCAAATCGAAGCGGGAACGCGGTGCATCGTCCCAGTCGGAACGACCGGAGAATCGCCGACGCTGACGCATGACGAACACGAACGTGTGATCGCCGAAACCATCCAGTGTGTTGCCGGACGTGTCAAAGTCATGGCCGGTACAGGCAGCAATAGCACCGCCGAAGCATTGCGATTGACAAAACGGGCCGCTAACGAGGGGGCCGATGCCACACTGCAGGTCGCTCCGTACTACAACAAGCCGACTCAAGAAGGTTTTTTCCAACACTTCAAAGCGGTTGCAGACGCGGTCGATATCCCGGTTTGTGTGTACAACATTCCCGGCCGAACCGGCAAGGAAATTGACGTCTCCACCATCCAACGACTGGCCGAATTGCCGGGCATCACGATGGTCAAAGAGGCCACCGGAAAACTGGATCAATGCTCTGCCATCGTCGGCACCACCGACCTGACCGTGTTGTGCGGCGATGACACCCTGACACTACCGATGATGAGTGTGGGTGCCGAAGGGGTTGTTTCCGTTGCCGGCAACCTTGTGCCAAGTGATCTGATCAAGATGGTCAACGCCGCCGCCGCAGGCGACTATGCCAAAGCCCAACAAATGCACCACCAACTGTTCGCACTCTGTTCGAACATGTTAGGGCTAGCGACCAACCCGATCCCGGTCAAAGCCGCGATGCGAATGGTCGGCCGAGACACCGGCGAATTGCGTTTGCCCATGACACCGTTGGACGAGGCATCCGAAGCCAAGCTGCAGCAAACGATTTTGGCATACGGATTGGCCAGCGCCGCAGCCGTCTAGTCAGCGTTCACCTGCGCGTAGGATCACGGATAATCCGTAGACGTCACGAAACAGCAACGCCTGCTGTTTCATCGCGATTTGTTCCAGAGAAACGTCGCGGACGCCCGGGACCTGAATGATCATGCGTTTGTGATCGATCAAGCACTCGATCTCGCGAATTCGGCTGGTCCGGGTGTCATCCAACGCGGTGGCCAATCGCAGGATGGCCGCAAGCTTGCCGACCATCACGCGGGTGTCGCGATCAAGTGACATGTATTCAGTATGCGTCGGCTGTGGCGCGGCCCGGCGGTAGTAGCGGGCGACCAAACCGACCTGCAGTAGTTCGGACTGTGATAGCCCGAACAGCTCGCTGTTTTTGATAATGTACAACGCGTGCTTGTGATGGCTGCGAACGTTGATTTGGATGCCGATCTCGTGCAACAGTGCCGCGACATACAGGATGACTTCGTGGCGGGTGTCCAGCTTGTGTTCGTTGCGCAGTTGGTCGAACAACTTTCGTGAGAGTTCGGCGACACTGCGGGCATGCATTTCATCAAAGTGGAACCGTCGCCCGAGCGACAGAGCCGAACGCACGATTTGATTGCGAAATTCCGCCGTCCAACTGCCACCAAGCGCGATGTCTTTTAACAGTCCGTCGCGGAGGTTGGTGTCACTGACATAAAGTTTGTCGATGTTAAAGTGCTTGGCGATCATCGAATAGGCCAGCAGCGCCGGCCCCATCGTCTGGGCTTCGACAAACGAGGCGCCATAGCGTTTGACAATTTCGTCATCGGCTAATTGGATCACCGAATCGGTCAGTCGGGTCAGATCGCTGGTCTTCAAAATGGCCAATTCACCGCTTTGCCAGTCGTCGACCAACAATCGTGTCGCCAATCGAATGTCACCCCCAACCGCAACCAAATTCAGCTTCGATTCGCTGCGCAGCAGATCACCCAATTGAGTGAGCGTGCGATTGATATGGTTCTCCATCAGCGCCCGTTCGCGTTCGACGCCGGCACGTGCCATATCGACGGCCTGCAACATTCGCAGCGAGCCTAGCCGGTACGAGTGACTGGCCAACACGTTGCCGCTGCGGACGACCAACGCTTCGGTGCTACCGCCGCCGATTTCCAGCACCATGGCTTTGCCGTCGGCCAGATCCGGATGGGCCAATAGCTGAGGCGTGATTCCCATGTACGTGATTCGATTGACTTCGGCTTCGTCGATCGGTTCGACATGCAGCCCGGTCACAGTGAACACGCGATCGGCAAATGCCAATCGGTTACTCGCCTCACGAACGGCGCTCGTGGCGACGACGCGGACGTCAGCGGTGCGATCGATACCATATTCATGCAACACACGTTGGTACTGTGTCAGCACGCTAGCAACACGCTCGATGCTTTTACGTGACAACCGTCGCGTTTCAAATGCTTCCTGCCCCAATTGAACGGGCTGAACCAGTTGATCCAAGGTCCGCACTTCACCGTTTTGGTGAATTTCGGCAATTGCCATGCGGATCGCCGTGGCGCCGATATCGATGACAGCCACACTTCGAGGCCCAGTGGCGGTGTTTACCTCGGGATGTGCTGCCTGCTTCACAACTGTGTCAGACATTAAAATCCTCGTCGTCCTGTTCGTCATCGTCGTCGCGATCGGGGTGCATTGGATCGTCGGCGTCGAAGAACAGGTCCGCCAAACCCAATGGAACAGCGTCGCCGCCCAGGGTCCTGCTCTTGCGTTGTGACAATTGTTCTAGATCGAACGCTTCGTCGCCCAAACATTTTTGTAGCGCTTCTTGCCAGGCCGAATCTCGGCTGACGGGATGATCCGGGTCTTGGGAGATCCGTTTCAGCGCGTATCGCAGCAAATTGATACCATCACGCGGCGAGAATTCTAGTTTCAGTTCGTGGGAACGCTGCAGAAACTCGACGGTCATCGCCAGCATTTCCGGTTCGGCAAACGGCAGGTGGTACTGCAGAATCGCCATCTCGTCTTGCTTGTTCGGAAACCCAACCGGCAGGGTCGGTTGCAGCCGACTCATAATGTAGTCTGGAATTTCGAATGTCGATTCGTCCTGATTCATCGTCACCGCCGCACGAAATTCAGGGTGTGCATCGATGGTGATTCCGGCAACGATCGATTCGACGTAGCGCCGGCTATCGAACAGCGGCGCGAGGGAAGCCCATGATTTTTCATTCATGCGGTTACCTTCATCCAACACGCAGACGCCACCGCGAATCATTGCCGTCACCAATGCCGATGCATGATAGGCGATCTGTCCATTTTGGCTTAGCACCGGTGTGACCAACAAATCTTCCGGCCGGGTATCAGCGGTGCACTGGTAAATGTACAGCGGTCGACCTTGCGCCTTGGCCGCAGCGATCGCCAGTTGGGTCTTGCCGACACCTGGCGCACCGACGATTCGTGGCGTCAGCGGCAAATCGGCTTCGTCCAATGAAATCCAGCATGCCAAAAGCTGTTGCAAGATCTCACTTTGGCCGATCCAGCGCCCCGGGTTCTCGTAGGGTTTGGCCAACTTCAAACGGATCGAATGGATATCGATATGAGTCGAATGCTCGTGATTGCCGTCACCGGCATCGGGCTTCGCGTCAGTCATAGGGAGTGTCACAGCCGTGGGGCTAGGGGAGGAGCAGTCATTCATCGGTGCCCGCATAAGCAGACGCCGGTTTCGCTTGACCGCCCGACTTGATGCGTTCCTCTTCATCACCGATGGCGATCAAGAGGGATTCGATATAGCGGTGAATGGAATGATCGGAAAAATGATCGATTTTCCAGCGTTTGAGACCACGTAGAAAGCCACGCCACTTGTCGCGACGCTTTGAAATGATTCCAAGTTTGCGGATCCGTCCGTTGCGATCAAAATAAACTTCCGCGCCGCTGTGTCGATAGCCCAGCAACGAAGGCGGGACACGGGTCACGATGTCATTGTTGTTTACAAAACGATAGTGGCTGAGTTTGACATGATTGATGTAGCGGTTGTCGCCGACACGAGGACTGCCGTAGGTGAACAGTGCCGCAGGTTCGCTGGGGATATGCGATAGGAAACAGCGGCCGGCCGCGATCGTCGCCATTGCACCTCCCAATGAATGTCCGCAAAAGTACAACTCATGCGAGTTGTCCAGCAACGCGGTTTCCACCATCGGCCACAGGTCGTCGACCTCTTGTTTAAATCCGCTGTGAACCCGTCCAACCGTTTCGGCAATCACGCTTCGCGCGTTGGCGTCGGCGCGAATGTCATTCCACTCGTTGGGCTCGGTGCCTCGAAACGCGATCACACAATCGTGCTGATTACGAAACCGATAGGCCTGGGATCCATCGCGGTCAAACATCGTGACGTCAGGGAAACCGGCGATGACCGCGGCTTTCGTGGCTTCGGCCTGGTCGTTGTACGAAATCATCGACAGTTCGGCGAACAATAGCGATCGACGAATGAAACTCAACTCGGCGATCGGTCCTGTGACCGCCGAATGAATGACCAACGGGACTTCACCCGGATCGTGCACGACATTGCCAGGCAACGTGTTTTTAGTGATGTCTTCGAGCACCCCTTCACCTCGCTCGCGAAGTCGGTCTTTGGTCGGTCATGATTGCATACAGCCTAGATCGCTCGGCACCACGTTGAACACCCCTGGACAGACGATCGTTGCCCGTCATTCCCTGGATCATGTCTGGACCGTCGGCACCGCAATTTCGCTGACGATGTCTTGCAGCACACTTTCGGTCGTGACTTTTCGAAGCCGGCTCTCGGGACGCAAGATTAAGCGATGATTCATGACCGGATCCAGCACACGTTTAATATCGTCCGGCGTGACATAGCTGCGACCTCGGATCGCGGCCATCGCCTGGCCACAACGAAACAAGGCGATCGTGGCCCGCGGGCTGCCGCCCAGCGCCAAGTCGCTGTTGTGACGGGTCTGGTCAATGATTTGCAGGAAATACTGCCGCACGCGTGGGTCCACATGGACTTTGCGAATCTCCCCTTGCGCGGCAATCAATTCCGCGGCTGACGAAACCGCCTGCAAAGAATCGACCGGATGGGTGTGTTGCAGTAATTCCAACATCCGCATCTCCTCGTCCAGCGAGGGGTACCCCAAACTAAAACGCATCAAAAATCGATCCAGCTGAGCTTCCGGCAGTGGAAACGTCCCCTCATGGTCGACCGGGTTTTGCGTGGCGATGACCAAAAACGGTTGCTCCAACCGGTGCGTGGTGCCGTCCACTGTGACACAGCCTTCGGCCATCGCCTCCAGCAGCGAAGCCTGGGTACGCGGCGTGGCCCGGTTGATTTCGTCCGCCAACAGGATCTGCGTGAATACCGGACCGGCACGGAATTCAAATTCAGCGTTCTTTTGATTAAAAATGGATGTGCCGGTGACGTCCGTGGGCAATAGATCGGGCGTGCACTGCACCCGTTTGAATTGGCAACCGATCGATTTGGCCAGCGCTCGTGCCAGCATCGTCTTGGCCACCCCGGGAACGTCTTCCAACAAAATGTGTCCCCCGCTCAGCCAGGCCACCAGCGACAACACCAGTTGCTTTCGTTTACCGACGATCGCGTGTTCAACATTGGCGATCACCCGCTTGGCCAGTTCCGAGACGGCTGCAACATCGGCAACTTGAGATCCACTGCGGGCCGCAGAGCCGGCAGCGGTGGATTGGTCAACGATTGGAGGTGCTTCGGTCATGAATGGGGTCAAATTGCAGAGGGTGGCAAGCGGGCAAGCGAAAGCACTGGGGTGCACCAAGGCCAAGGTTTCAGTTGACGTTTGACGCACCACTAGTCTAACCGATTCAATCCATCAAATCGGTGTGCCAGCTACCCCCGGCAAAGAAACGGGGAGCAGGAATTTTTTCCCTGCGAGCTACAATAGCATCATTGTTCCTGTTTTCGCTCTTGGCAGCCGCTGCATGAAATTCACCGCGATTCCACAACTGTATCGCAATCTACGGCGCTGGCAACAGATTCTGACGGTGCTTCGACGCTACGGGCTGGCGGATTGGTTGAGCCAGCATCGGAAGATGCCGTTTCGCGGATGGTTCAAAGACCACCGGGGCACCCCCCTGGCCGAATACACGCGCGAACAGCGGGTCCGCATGGCGTTGACGGAACTGGGGCCCACGTTCATCAAACTGGGGCAGATCCTGGCCGCCCGCCCCGATCTGGTCGGCACGAAACTCAGCGAAGAACTCAAAGGCCTACGGGCCAACGTGCGCCCCGATAGCATCGAAACCGTGCGGGCAACGTTGGCGCGTGAATTGGGGAAAGACTACCAATCTCACTTCAAAATGATCGACGCGACGCCGTTGGCAACTGCATCGATCGGTCAGGTCCACCGTGCCGTCTTGAATGACGACCGCGCGGTTGTGGTCAAAGTCCTGCGTGCGGGAATTGAAAAGACACTTAAGCAAGACATCGAGGTGCTCAGTGGGTTGGCCCAGCTGGCCGAACACGTCGATACGATTGCCGCCTGGCGTCCCAACGACGTGGTCCGACAACTGGCCCCAATCATCACCCGGGAACTGGATTTTAGCCGCGAACGCCAATCACTTGAACATTTCGTGGCATGGATCGCACAGCACCATAATGACGTCGTTGTGCCGGCGCCGGTCGCAGCATTGTGCACCCGGCATGTCTTGGTGATGGATGAATTGCAAGGGCGATCGCTGGCCGCCTGTTTGAATGAAGACGCCGATCCAGCGATTCGTTTGGATGAATCCAAACGCACGCAGCTAAGTGAGGCCATTGCCGACGTCTACTTGGCAATGATTTTCGAAGAAGGACTGTTTCACGCCGACCCTCACACAGGAAATCTGTTCTGTTTGGACGACGGTCGGTTGGGCATCCTGGATTTTGGAATGACCGGGCGGATCGATGAATCGCTGCGTGAAAACATCGAAGACATGATGGTGGCCATTTCCAGTGGAGACCAAAACCGATTGATTCGACTGATCCGGCGTGTCGGCGAAGCCCCACCGACGTTGGACGAGTCCGCGTTGGCGATCGATGTCGCTGATTTTGTCGGCACCTATGGAAGCCAATCGCTGGATCAATTTGATTTAACCGGTGCCCTCAACGCGCTGACCGAATTGTTGCACATGCATTCGATCAAGTTGCCCAACCAGTCCGCGCTGCTGCTGAAAATGCTGATCTCATTGGAAGGCACTCTGTCTGAATTGGGCGCCAGTTTTGACTCGATGAAAGTGATTCGGTCGCTGGCGCAAAAATCAATGTTGCGTCGACTTAGCCCGCAGCGGCGTCTTCGCCAAGCACGTCGGATCTACATGGAAGCAGAGAGCTTTCTTGAATCGGCACCGGATGAATTTGTGTCACTGATGCAAATGATGCGTCGCGGCGAAACCCGTCTGACACTCGAACACCAGCGATTGGGGGCACCGGTCAATCGATTGGTGCTGGGCGTGATGGCCAGCGCTGTTTTTGTCGGTTCGTCGCTATTGATGGCTCAGCGGGTTCCACCCACGTTTTCGTCCGCGTTTGGGATCGAGTTCGAACCGATCAGTCTGTTCGGCTTGCTGGGCGTGATCGGCGGTGTTTCGCTGATGTTTTGGTTGATGCTCGCAATCGCTCGCAGCGGGCAACTGACACGGCACACCGATGACTGATAAAGTATCGGTGTGCTGGATGCAACTTAACTTTCTTCGCCCCCCGAAACCCCTTCCCCATTATGCGCTCTTTGATTTGCCTGGCCTTGGTGGCCCTCCTGACTCCATCGCTCTCCGCCGGACACACGCTGGTTGCCAATGAAGGCGGCAAACTGTGTTGGTTTGATGCCGATGGAAACGTCACGTCGACCGTTCAATTGAAAGGTGCGCCGCACGACATTCATGTGCTCGAAAACGGCAATGTCTTGACCCATCAAGGCACCGAGATTGTCGAACTCGATGGCAAATCACACGAAGTCGTCTGGTCCTTTGACGCCCGAAAGTTGGCGACCGTTGATCGCGTCGAACTGCACTCGATCGCGCCGCTTCCCAATGGCCAAATGATGGTCGCGCTCAGCGGCGAAGGCAAGATTTTTGAAATCGACCGCGACGGCAACGTCAAACGCACGATCACACTGAAACGTGACAATCCGCATCCGCATCGTGACACGCGACAAGTACGTCCGGTCATCGCCGGTGATCAGTGGACCTATTTGGTTGCTCAGGAAGGCGACGGGTTTGTCCGTGAATACAATCGTGACGGAAAGATTGTTTGGGAATATGATGTTCCAATGTTCGGCAAACAAGCCAAAGGCGGTCACGGCCCGGAAGCGTTTGGTGACGCGGTTTTTTGCGCACTGCGATTGGAAAACGGTAACACGTTGATCAGCACCGGCAACGGGCACAGCGTGATCGAAGTCACCCCGCAAAAAGATATCGTTTGGAAGGTCGACCAAAACGATTTGAAAGACATCACGTTGGCCTGGGTCACCACATTGCAAGTCATGGACAACGGCAACATCGTGCTAGGCAATTGTCACGCCGGACCCGGGCAACCTCAGATCGTGGAAATCGATCGCGACAAACAGGTTGTCTGGTCGCTGATGGATTTTGAACACCTTGGCAACTCGGTATCCAACTCGGTCATCATCGATTAGCTAGGCGCCGAACCGCTCGCGTGGGTCGGTCAGTCCGTCGGCCAGTCTTCGCAGCGCTTCGGTTTCGATCTGACGCACACGCTCTCGGGTCAGCCCTAATTCGGCGCCGATCTCTTTGAGCGTTTTGGGATCGGTGCCGTCCAGGCCAAAACGAAGCTTCAATACCATCGCCTCGCGTTCCTCCAGGTCACCGAGCAATTCCATGGCGTGGCGCAAGATGTCGTGATCGAGCATCATTTCGTCGGGCGCCTTCAGCCGCTCGTCCATCACCATTTCCCCAAGTGACCATCCGGATTCAGATTGGTCGCTTTGCGGGGTACTATTGCTGATGCGGATCGCTTTGCGAATGATCGGCAGTTTCTTCTTTGGCAATCCCAACACGCGTGCGACTTCTTCGTTGGTCGGCGTCCGCCCGAGTTCTTCGTTTAGGCGCGCCGTTGCCCGCCGCCATTTGCTAAGTAGCTCCACCATGTAAGCTGGAATGCGAATGGTTTTCGCACTGTTGATCAGCGCGCGTTTGATGGATTGTTTGATCCAGTAACTGGCATACGTACTAAAACGCGTGCCGACGGTGGGATCAAACCCTTCGACGGCGCGTAGCAGCCCCAGATTGCCCTCTTCGATCAAGTCCTGCAGACTCAGACCTTTGCCGGTGTAGCCACGTGAGATATTGACGACCAGACGCAAATTGGCACGAACCATTCGGTCTCGAGCTTCGACATCACCCTGCTCGATTTGCGCGGCCAATTCCAATTCTTCACGGGCCGTCAGCAGCGCCGTCTCGTTGATTTCGCGAAGATAGGTTTCCAGTGGTGACTGGGCTGCATCGGATCGCCGTGTCGTCTTGCGAATACTTTTGACTTCGGCAAGATCGGGATCGACAGGAGGAGCGGCGAATTCAGACATGTGACTTTTCGTGATGTTGATCGGTGCGATGTCGCCGCGGCACACAAACGATAGAGACGACCGGCATCCGTTTGACGGACAGCTGTGTCGAGGGAGGATCGTGAGCGTCTGGCGTACGGCGTCCTTGATGCCGTAGCAAAGTCATCGGCTGGTTAGGGTGACCAACTACACGACAGCTAAATTGGTCCCAGGTTTGCTAGACCTGCCGGTTGTTCACCTAGTTCCGATTGATCACAAAATGCGGCTCATGATAAGGATCGCCTGCCCGGGGCAGCCTTGGAGGCCAAAATTCCTGCCAAAAACCGCTGCGTTTAGCGGGTTTCCCTCGTCGGTCGTTTGATCGTAATTTGGTACAGTCCGGCGACGTCATCGTGGCGTCCTCGCAGTGTCGCCTTCCACCGTAAAACAGTCGCCCCACATGTTGATTGATTCGCACCATCATCTTTGGAAGTATTCTGCCGATCAGTACGGTTGGATCAACGACGACATGCCGGCACTGCGACACGATTTCTGGGCCGACGAACTGTCGCAAATCGCCGGTCAACACTCGGTCGACGGTTTTGTCACTGTTCAAGCCCGACAGTCGCTGGCCGAAACGGAATCACTGTTGACGCTTTCTGAAACGCAATCACTGATCAAAGGTGTCGTCGGCTGGATTGATTTCGCCAGTGACGACGCGGCCGAACAACTAGAACGTTTCGCCACTCATCCTAGATTGAAAGGGTTGCGGCATGTCGTCCAAGACGAACCAGACGACCAATTCATCTTGGGCGACCGTTTCAACCGAGGGATTCGTTTGTTGGCCGGCCAAGATTTGGTTTACGACATTTTGATCTACGCACGTCAACTGGCGCCCGCAATCCAATTCGCCCGGGCACATCCCGAAATCCCGATGATCTTGGATCACATCGCCAAACCCACGATCCGCAACGGGGCCTTTGATCCGCAGTGGGCAAATGAAATCCGCCAGCTTGCGGCTCTGCCAAACACGGCCTGCAAATTTTCAGGGGTTGCCACCGAAGTCGCAGCAGACAGTTGGGACGTTGAATTGATCCGTCCGTACTGGGATGTCGTGCTGGAATCATTCACCCCGTCACGATTGATGTTCGGCAGCGATTGGCCGGTCTGTTTGTTGAAGACCGACTATGGACGCTGGTTGAACGCTGTCACCAACCTGGCCGGCGACTTGTCGCCAGCCGAACAAAATGAATTCTTTGCTGAAACCGCAAAACGTCTTTATCACTTGGAGTAACACAAAAAATGCGCGCCATTCAAATCAGTGAACTGAAAACGTTGAAACCGATTGAGATCGACCCTCCCGCCGCTCCCGGCCCGGGACAAGCCTTGGTGCGGACGCATCGAATGGGGGTCTGTGGAACGGACATCAGTTGTTACCTGGGCAAGTTCCCCTTCTTCGATTTCCCGCGAATTCCTGGGCATGAACTCGGTGTGGAAGTCGTCAGCGTCGGCGACGGCGTCAGCAACGTCGCTGCGGGGGATCGCTGCAGCGTGGAACCGTACATGAACTGTGGCACTTGCTATCCGTGCCGCCGTGGGGCCACCAACTGTTGTCAAAACCTAAAAGTCATCGGCGTGATGATGGACGGCGGGCTCTGCGAATCCTTTCTGGTTCGCGCCGACAAATTGCACCCTTCCGCAAAACTGTCGTATGACCAATTAGCGCTCGTGGAAACCTTGGCGATTGGCTGTCATGCGAATGACCGTGCCAACCCACAGGCCGCCGATCACGCATTGATCATTGGAATGGGGCCGATCGGATTGGCCACTTTGGAATTCGCTAAATTCACCGGCGCGAAAATCAGCGTGATGGACATGAATCCGGATCGATTGGATTTTGTGCGCAAAAACTATGGGATCGACAACACCATTGAATTCTCCGGCGATGGCAGTGAACTCGAACGGATGAAGCAACTGACCGGTGGTGACATGTACCAGACCATTGTCGACGCGACGGGAAATCGTCACTCGATGGCCGGTGCCCTGAACTATTTGGCAAGCACCGGATCGCTGGTTTACGTTGGTATCACCACCGATGAGATCGCGTTCAAGCATCCGACGATGCACAAACCCGAGGCTTCGATCCTGGCTTCGCGCAATGCCCTGCCTGGCGATTTCACCCGAATCATCCAATTGATCGAAATGGGAATGATCAACACCGATCCCTGGATCACCCATCGCACCGATATGGACAAGGTGCTCAACGATTTTGATTCCTACACCAAACCGGAAACCGGCGTGATCAAAGCGGTGATTTCAGTCACCGCCTGATTCCTAGGCATACAGCAACAATCGGCTGAGCAGCGTTCCGATGGGGCCGGTGGCGGCGACCGCGACGATCAGTGCGGCCGCGCCCAATAGGTAGTCGTTGCTGATCGGACCAAACGGTCCACGATTCAAACGAGTGATTTCGTCGATCGAATGCTGCAGTGAATCGGGTGCGAGATGGCGTGTTTGACGCACGCCAGTGAGCGCGTCATAGCGCTGTTGACGCAAAAATTCAATGGCTTTATTTCGATAGTCGATCGCTGTCATGCGGACAATAATGGCAGCGACGAAGCAGGTGACGATGGGAGCACCGATCAGCACGTACCAACTGCGATCGAGTCCCCAGGCGTCCCAGATTCGCCAGCGTGCTCCGATGAACAGCAACGACAGGATTGCCGGTCCGATCATGTCTTTGCTGGCGTCGATGCTCAAATGCATCGTGTCGGTACAGTGTCCGACGATGCGATCCAGATTGTCAGTGCGCAAGTGATTTTCAAAATCTCGGATCGTCTGTCGAGATCCCAATGAGTAAATCAGGCAACGACAGGACACCAAAAGCACACAACCACTGGCAATAAATAGAATCACACTGGCCAGCCAGCGGACAATCCAATCACGGGCCGGTGGCGCGATGAAACCGCTTTCAAAATACGAGATCGAGTAGAAACCGATGATCAGACAGGCCGCCAATTTGCAGGCGGTCCAGTCCAGGAAGCGAGATCGTTCTAAAGCTGGATCGGTCTCTTTTTCCTCGGCATCGCGTTTCGGAAACATGTTGCGCAGGATCGCGAAACCGAATGCAATCACCAAATACAGCCCCCAGATCGAGGGCCAAATGCTGATGCCTTCGAAAATCAGGATCGGCTCAGAAGCGGCGGTGGAATTGCTGATGACCATGACAACCAGAATCACCGCGGCGATGATCACCGCAATGTTGTAGGCCCATGTGCGCCCTGCTCGCTTGGACGATTCCCCACTAAAAAACGCGAACAGACCCTTCAACGTGTCGTCGAAGCCGTCGATGATCCGTCGTCGTAAATCGCGGGCATCAGAGGATAATGTGGCAAGCCAATTGAAGATCACCACGCCCATGATGATGCAAATCGGCAGGACGACCAACAACCAGGAACGTTCGTGAATCGATGGCGTTCCCAACGGCTGACGCAGCGGCAGATAAGACTCGGCGGTCGCCGCTTGCGAACGCAGCTGAATGGGCCCGTAGTTTCCAATCTCAAAAACCAGTGGATTCAAATAGGCCGGCGAAATCCGGTTCTCTAATTTGTTTTCTTGACGACCAACAATGTCAAACAGGTTTTGCGGGAGTTCCCCATAGGTCAACATAAAATCGGAATCCAAAAGTCGCTGCTGGGCAAATGCTTTGGATAAAATCGATGTGCCGAGGAAGCACGATGTTTGATAGCCGTCGCGAAACTGAGGGATGCTGTTGATGCGACCAAATACATCGCTACGTCCGGCGACTCGCAATCCATAGTGTGACGCGACCACTAGATTGCGACCGTGTTTATCGACACTTGGGCCACCGTAGCGGGCTTCCAATTCGGTTGTGAAGAAGGTCGCGACAGGAAACGCAGGACGAGCTTTGCAAAGAATCATTTCTTTGTCCTCCCACTGTGAACCCAAAATGCCGACCAGCCGGACCGATCGGGGGTTGATCGGCCCGGCCCGACTAAGCGTTTCTAGCTCCGACACGGATCGGTCCAAGTAGTCCTCGACCGAAGCATCCTCTTCGGCGGCGGTGGAAAGTCCTTTCAAGTACGGGATCACAATCGGCTTGGGAGCGTCTGAGTCAAAAAACATCTCCTGTAACCCATCGACGTAGCTGAGCGAACTCTGTTCGACAAACAGCACCATCGAATCCGAACTTTCACCAGATGGCCAGACGCCGCGCAGCCCTAGTTCATGCTTTAGCGACTGCAGTAACCGTTCATCCGATCCGATCGTATGAATCACTTTCATTTCGGCGTCACCGATCGAAATCGTCTGTTGACCGGGTTGCAATCCCAGTCGTTGATTTGATGCGGTGCAAGAATAGTTGACGACGACCAATCCGTTTTCCCAGCCACTGTAGAAATCATTGTCGGTGGACTCGTAGCGTTGGGCGTCCGCGGTCAGAGTGTGGAACGAATCGCTCCAGGTCGGTCCCAGTAAACAAAGTGCAGATCGTTTCTTTAGATCGTCGGGAACCACGTCATCTAGCAAATAGCGAATCGTGTCGAGCGGACGTCTCCCCAGTTGCGACTCCAGCACCCAGTTCGCCAAGATGAGATCATTCGTGGTTTTGTGTTTGTATAATTTGGTCGGCACTGCGCTGGTTAGGCAGGTAACCAGTTCATCGAGATCGTCCTGATCTGATTGCGCATCTGCTGGCGGGCGTGGGGAAAAATGGAATTTGATCGAAACCTGGCGATAGGTCATACGATCTGCAAACGGCAACTCAAATCCTTGGTTGGCCAGGGCCAATTCGACCGCATGTCTGCGTCGCCGCCGCCGTTCGATGTCCCAAGGTTGTTTTCCTTCCGGAACGGGAATCACCAAATACAGAAGTCGTGCATCATCTTTCAGCTTATCTTTGATGGTTGCGGCGATTTCCGTCTTTGACTTGAGTCCCTCTAGTTTCGAATCGGCAAACACAAACGGGTCTTCCCACATCGATGCGTATAAACTGACGGCGCCGTCGACGGTAGGGAAATCGGAACGGAGTGCTTTATCTGCCGATGCGGTTTTAGTTTTTGGTGGGACTGGGAGATCGGAGTGGGCGAAGCCAAGCCAACTGAAGAGCGCGACCAGGGTGCCCGTTCCAAACAGCGTTGACAGGGTCGACGCGTAGGATCGATTCTCAGGCATGGCATCTACTTGGGGCGAAACGAGGCGTCTAAGTTGCTAACAGCATGCGGACCAAATTGGGCAAACCTGATCCTTGCACATAGGAATCGCGGTGCAGCGTCGTACAGTTGTCCAACAAGATTGCCTTGACGCGATCCGGTTCTCCGATCAGTTCACGACGCCTTGAAAGAAAGGCGGCCAGGAGCCCGGAAACGTGTGGCGCCGCCATGCTGGTACCACTCAATTCGATGTACGCCTCGGCCGATCGATAGGCATAATTTGCGCTCGGAACCCGCTCGCCCGGCGCAACCAAGTCTGGCTTTTGTCGGCCGTCTGCCGTGGGACCGCGTGAGGAGAAAAACGAGGTGCCAAAGGTCAACGGATTGGACAGATGCACCGACCCCACGGCAATGGCTTCTTCCAGATTGGCGGGATCACCGATCGAAAGGTCCAGGTTGGCTCGGAGTGCACCGCGGGTCGATTGCAGTTCTGCAAACCCGGCGTTGCCCGCGGCAACCACGACTAACACACCTTGCCGCCACAGGCGTCGCAATTCACGACAAATCGGCGAATGTCCGCATCCATAGGTTTCCGGATCGAACGGCCCACCCAGACTGAGATTGATCCCGTGGATCACAATGGATGATGCCGCTTCATTAACCGACGCGATATGGTCCAACGCACGAATGATGTACGAATCACGTCCGCGACCACCATTGTCCAGCACTTTGTAGCTATGGATCCCGGCTTTTGGCGCCACGCCGTTGCGACCGTGCTGACTGCCGGACCCGGGCTGAATTTGTCCGGCCAAGATGGCGGCGACGTGGGTTCCATGACCGTGCCGATCGATCGGATCGCTGAAATCCGGATCGTCGATCTCTGCGGCCTTGTGTGTGCAGTCCCAGACAGATCGCACGTTGCCGTGAGTCAAAAAATGAGGATGCGTGGGTTCGATTCCCGTGTCCAAAACGGCCCAGTTAATTTTCTCGCCTTGGGCGTTGTAGACGCGTGCGGCAGCCACCGCCTGAACCGGGTCATCCCGCGAGATGGTGCTGCTATCAGACAAAGTCATCTTCTCCGAATCGCTCCAGATTCGTCCCACCTTTTGACGTTGCAAAATGGGGCCTAGCCGTTCGATTTGCATGCTGGTCAGATCAGCAGCCACATAGCGATTGAGATGGCAGAATTGAATGGTTGCAAACGAGTGATCACCCAAGGTCAATTTGATTTCATCCAGCAACCGCTCTCGGGCGACAACCAATCCGCCATCGCCCTGGTCGTGCAACTCAATCAACACGTGTTGGGTTTCACCGGCGCCCGCATCGTCCGCTCCGTCATCGGGAACCAACGAGTCTTCGATTCGATCGGTCAGATCGCGGGCGATGCTGAATGATGAAATCGGCTGAGCAAACGCGGCCCCCACGACTCGCCGAACGGATTCTTTGCAGAGCGTTAAACCCAGGTACCCGGTTGCTGAATGCGGGTGTCGTGGTCGGTCCAAATTTCGTTCCAGCCGATCCACAATGGATCGATCGATGTCATTTGCAATGCGTGGATCGGCCGCTACCGGATCCAAGCGGTCGGCCACGTTTAACCAATGCTTGACACAATTTGGTTTACCCAATTGATCTTGCTCGAGCGTGGGTTTCAGATTGTCCTGGATTTCTTGGATACCCAGTGGGCTGCCCAATGTTAGGAACAATCGCACACTGTTTGCCGGCAAGAAATTTTCGCGGCACAAATTTCGATAGGCGATGACGGATCCCAGACTGTGTGCGATCACCACAAATGGTCCACCACCGCTGACACGCATCCGAAATTTATTGTCGATCTCGAGTGCCATCGATGGATCGAAACAGTAGTCGTACACGTCGTTTAGTAGATAGCGGGTGAAGGTCCTGGTGATCCGGTCACGGGCCCAACTCGGCAAAGGCAACACTTCCGCGTGCGGGCCGTTGAGTTCGGATTGCGTGTTCCAGTCAACACGTTCAGCCAAACGACGGAGACTCTCGGCAATTTCCTGGCGACGATGTTCTGACAAATGAGATGAATTGTGTTGCATCAGGTGGTCGACTTGGTCAGCGGCCAGAATCATCCGCTGGTTCAAGTCTTCGTCGCGAAGGGATTCTGTGTCGTTGGTCAAATCCGTGCCTTCGGAAAGATCGGCGTCACTACAAGTTCCCGCCAGCGGATCCGGATAGCGATCGCGGTTGACCCAGTACACCATGCGGCTGCGCTGTCCCATCCCTGTTCCAAACAGGGCGCGATCCCATTGGCATTTCAAAGTCGACGCCACCGGTTTGTTGGCGATCCCATGCACATAGATGACGGTCCCTTCGAACGCACCCTGACTGAGCGATTGAAGGATCGATTCGGTATCGTGGGAATCCTGCATCATGCCGATTTGTGCGGATCCTGCCGAAGTTTTAGACGGTTCGGGTCGTTTCCCATGGGCAATACGAATCGGATTGAATTTCATTTTTGCGATCCCATCGTCTAGCGGCTCCACTGCTGGATGTTTTCAAACACTTCGTCTGTGATCCGTGTTGCAGAATTCCCGCTGATGTCGCCTTGAGTGTGGATTCCCACCACGAAAACTTCGCCTGCATCATTGACCGCAAAGACAGGACAGCCGCTGTTGCCGCCGTAGGTGTCGGTTTCATAGATCAACACATTGCGTCGCGCTTGTTTCAGTGGGCGGACATGCCCCCACAACGTTCCCAGCGGTTTGTCGGCCGGATAGCCGACCAGGTGGTAAACGTTTCGAACCACATCGTCATCTTTGAGCACGACATAGCCCAAACTTCCGTGTTCAGATGCGTCACCTCTGATCGTGATCGCCCCATAGTCTTCCGCCGGTCGACGGTCTTGCGTCCATCCGCTGCAACTGTGCAATTGGATCGCTAGGAAAGAGTCTCTTGATTGTTGGCCGTTGCGACCGGGAAACACGCGAATCCGTTTGGCCCAGCCGCCTTGGTCTGGAAGAAACACGCAGTGGCCCGCAGTGACGACAGTGTTTTCGTCGACCAGCCATCCAGTGCCGACAAATTGACGCCCCGTGCTGGCGGTGATCTCCAACGAACAAATCGCGCTAAATGGATACTCGTTCGTACTCTGAATCAAGATCCGGTCGTCATCGCCGATCACGGTTTCGACCATGAAATCGGCCGCGGAATGCTGCGCGATCGCTCGACTGACATGAGTCCCATAGGTGGCATGCCAAGCGTCAGCAGCCGATCGATGAAAGGACTCGGAATCGCTGCCAAACGTGACAACTTTGCGCTGCAGAGCGCTCCACTGCGACTGAAATTCAGGCAGCACATTCGTTTCAGACTTTCGTCCTAACGAAGCGCCCTCGATTTGGTCGGCTGCAAACTCGATCGACTGCGAAACGGGCGTGTGTCGGTTCGTTCGGCTACGCTTGGTTCCAGGCATCTTGATCTCATTGCAATCTGACAAACGGGACATATCGATCCTCGCAAACGCGTTTTCATCACAACCCGACGCGTGAATTTTGCAGTTGTGCTTTGGTAGCCCGGAGGGCGATACAAGTTCACACACAGTACTGCATCAATGTGTCGCCCTCCGGGCTAGTGGGCTATTTCCTTCTGCATCCGGCGACTTACGCCGCCGGCAGTCGTTTGTCGCCCGCTGGGCTTAAGGAAATCGCATCTTCAAAACTCCTTCGCTAACCTACGCGCGACAATTAGCGTTTGGTGTTAGATCCCCAGCGCAGCGGCAGGGTTGGTCATCAGCACCATTTCGCCGAAGGCCTCGCTGGTGCTACGTGGATCCAAGTCTTGCAATAATCCAAAATCCAATTCCGTCATCTCACTGATCTTGGAGACGGATGTTTGGAACGTTTTGAATTCACCGAATGTGAATTCGATGTCGGTTAGAAATGCGGCTTGCCCCAACAGGTACGCGGTGACTGAAATCGTATTTTGCTGCGATAACAGAACGACGACTTTCCAGAACGCTTCGGGAATCTGTACGTCGCGATACTGGCGATCCGATTCCTGGAACACGGGGCCGGTGAAAACAGAGGCCTTTAGATCATGTTCGCCCAACGAGTCGAGCAGGTAGTCTTCCAGATTCAGCCAGTCGCGTTGATTGAGTAGTGCATGTTGTGGCGCGGCATTGGTGTAGTGAAATGTGTCCTCTTCGGCCAATTCCGCTTCATCGGTCTCGCCCCAGACCGGATCCAGGCGGCGGACCAAGTGACCGCGGTCCAGTCGGTTGTGCCGGTAGAGTTCGTTGCCGGCCTGTTGATCGCGATCAATTCGAGGATCGATTTGCCACGTGGTTCGACGACGCCGAGGACGAACCAGGCTGGAGCCATCGATGTTCACCGCGGTGAAAAATGGAATCTTGCGTTTTCCATTCATGACGCTTGAGAAATGTTCGTAGTCCAACACGTATGCGTTTTCTCGGCTGCGTCCCTCGATCCGCGCCGCATCGACCATCTGAGTCCCGCTCAGCTGGGGCAGTGGCACGAATAACTCAGCCGAGGTGCCAAAAAAGTTTTCTCTGTAACCGTCGCGTCCCTCATAGAAATCCACCGTCCTCGCTTCGTCGATTTCTGCGCCGTCCCCGCCAGACAATAAGACACTCGACGTACCATTCATCGAACGCAGCAATCGCTTCACTTCCAAAACGTCGACGCCGTGATTGGCTGACAGGAATCGTCCGGCAAAATGCAATCCAACCGCATGTCCGGTGTCGGCGTCGATGATCGGTGACCCAGAATTTCCGCCCAGGGTGCTACAGTCATGTGTCAGTCGCAAACCGTTGCTGCTGGTGATGAACCCCGGGGCCAAACGTTTGACGTTGAAGACGTCGCCAAAAATACGTCTCATCTCTTCCATCCCGTTACGTCGACCGTCCCAGGCCGGGTAGCCGATGACACTGACGATCGTACCGTTGGCCACCGATGTTGCCGACAGGGGAATTGGATCAGGCAGTTCGCGGCCCGTTTTGACTTTCAGAAACGCGACATCCGGTGAAGTCGATCCGAAGTCTGAAATGAACAACACTTTTTCGATTTCGACGGTTTGTTCTGCGACGACTTGGTGTTCTTCGCGAAAGTCGACTGCCGCGGCGATCTGTTGTCCGAATGGATTCGTGCGAAACGAAATCACACCGCTGCTGGACTTGTTCGCGAACACATCAGCGACATGACGATTGGTCACCAAAACGTCTTCGTCAATCACCCACGCCGTACCGACCCACTCAAAGTCCGGGTGGTGAAACAGTTCCACCCGACCGACTTTGGGGATCACCGATTCAAGCTGCGACTTGGTGCTTTTCAGCCGCTGTTTCCAGGTGGTGGATTCGGGCGTTGCAAAGCTGTTGTTTTGAATGAATAGCGATGGTCGGCCAAAGGCCAACACGATGGCTTCTTGAAGCCCCGTTTCTTGAACTTGGGCGCTACGCGATCCCAGCGTTTCACGCAAGTCGATCGTCTCACGCGACATCGACGGAATCTCGTTCGCAGAATACTTCTCACGAATTTCCTTCATCACCTCTTTGTCGGCGAAAAGTGATTCAAGCTGCGACTGGTTGCTGGTGTTTTTGTTTGGCATGATCGGCCCGAAATCCAGACGAACAGAGGGTAGGATGGGAACCACAGATACCATCAAGAGTAGACCGCTGGACGCCGCTGCCTATGGAACCGATGGTGATTCAACGCTGAACGAAACAGTTGAATTTGTTGATTGGGCGGCTGATTCAATGGATGCGAGCAAGGCAACCGCGACGGGGCCAAGTCGCTATCGAATCGGATTGGCAAACTCAAGCGGGTCAAAACCCGCGGTATAGATCAGTGTCCAAAAATCGCGGGCGATCGAATGATCCACAAATGACATCGGTAGCCAACCTGTCCCATTGTGTCCCCATTGGTTTCCCCACGAGGTCCCTATTAACAAGGCCGCTTGATTGCGACCCAAGCGATGCAAGTCATAGCCCAACGCGATCGCCGACATTCCACCCAGGATCGAATCGTCCTGTGGGCGGAGCGAGATCACCGGTTCGTGCGTGATGGATGACCCGACGGAGAAGCCGAATACAAACGGGAATCCGGCGGCAAGGAATCGACATAGCATTTGCCAAACGCTCAATCCGTCGCGCCGTCTCCCATGCGTGGGCAATCGACAATACCGCACCCCGCGAAGTGGTTCGGCTAGCTGATACACAAACGCAGTGGGTTCCTGGTCCATGGGCCGGGAATGGTACGGCCAATCGGCTTCGTTTACCGCTCCGAATTTCACCATCGTTTTCAGTGTCGAGCGAAGATCGACACCAAAGTCGCCTTGGATACGCCGCAGATTTCGAGCGACTTTGTAGAGGAATCTCGCGGACCCATGAAAGGCTTTGCCAGTGACACGTCTGGAAAAATATTCGGTCAGCCCCAAGACTGCGATCGCACTGGCCGAATGAAACTCGCCTTGGTCCCGAGAGTCGCTCAGGTAGTGTTCGCCACACTCGCTGTGCCTCAGGTCGACACGGTCGGGCAGCGGTTCATCGAGGGCCGGCAGTCTCGACAAAATCTGTCGAATCAGTGCGTCGTCGATTGTCAGATCGCGAGGGTCCGGTAGATCTGGGATCCAGCCCAAACCTTGGGGAAGGAAGGTAGACACTTGATGCGGTTGCCCCCGATGCGAAGGGATGGCCCATTGGTCCAAGCGACACTTGGACAGACAGAGAACAATGATCCACCACAGCGCAGCACTCGCACCAGGGACAGCTTTAGGAGTGAAATCATTCCGATCGGCGTGATCCTCTCCGGCACGACTCGCGCGCATTGAAGTTGCGTTCTTGCCCGGAGCATTGGTTATTGGTAACCCGACGCGTCAGCGAGGGATCCCGTCAACCGGCTAAATCCCTCGCTGACACGTTTTGAAGTTGCGATAAACAGTCACTTCACCTTAAATGACTCAGCAAATTGCCG
>NZ_JAMYFE010000082.1 GCF_024129865.1 Stieleria tagensis
AAAAGCACTGTCATGGTCGAACTTTGTTTTGCTCGCGTTTGCGAGATGCGCGCGGACGCTTAGCGGCATTACCTCACGGTAACTTTTTTGCGACTCAAAGTCCAATGGCTTATCGGCTGCGGAGGCACGTCTCTGTCAGCATGGATGGTTCATTCTCGCCACCCTGGTAGATATCCGAAGCTTAGAAGCCTCACACTGTCTCATCCGGCGTTTGAACCGCTGACAGAGCATCACGCTTTTTCCACGGGCTTGTTGACGGCAGCTCCGAAAAGCCGCGTCTGCCCTCGGGGAAGGATCGATGTTGTCAGTGTGCCGCTTGCGCAGCGTTGACAAGCCAATGCGGGCCCTAAGCTTCGGACGTCTTTGATTCTATCTCAGTTTCTTGTCGCACTCCAAGTCGAACAAGTAGCGGAATCAACAAGTCTCCAATCGAGGTTGTCCCGCGACGTTTCATGCGGGCCAACTCCGCGAGCGGTTTTGCTTCGCCAGAATAAACTGCCGTGGGAAGCCGCTTGAATGCTTCGTTCATGTCGGCGACGGTTATGTCCAATGGTGTTCGATGTGTGCGATGGAATTCATGCAACTTGAACAGGAGATAGTCGCGGTCAATCCCTTTACCACGCCAGACCTGCCTTCCACTGACGATCTGAAATACCATTCGGTTGGCACGGTTTGCCATTCGGCAGTTTCGGTCTTGCGTCGAGATCTTTCTCCTAGACCAAACGGCGGACAATCCGCGATAGTAGGGATGGCACTTGATCAAGTTTTTTGCCAGCAGAATGCAGGCGGCGCGCAGACGCCGATTACAACTCTTGGCGACAGAATCAGACCGATCCACTTCGTCACTTTGGTAGCGTGAAGGGTACAAACCGGCGCGACCATTGATCGCCGTTGCCGATGCGTAGTGCTCGATGGGGCCTGCCTCACCGGCGTACTCGGCCGCCGAAACAACATTAATGCCCTTGACCGACAACAGTAAGATATACGGCGTTTTAGCGAGAAAATGAGCAGACTTGCGTTCCGTCTGGATGATCTGATCGGAGAGTACCTCGCGTAGTTGAAGCAACAGTTTCCACTGCTGGGTCAGCAAGTTCGCGAGCGGATCGGGCTCGGCTGCTTGGAGACTCCATGCAACGATCTTATCAAGAGTGCGTTCTTGAAATCGAATCTTGTTCCTTCGGAGGTGCTTTGCCAATCCAGCCTGCTTAGCCTTTTTGATCGATTCGGCGGATGAAAAATGTTTTGCGATTGGCAACGCGACAGAATGATGAAACAACTTGTCGTCTTCCCAAAGGTCAGCGTATCCTGGCATTGCTTGATGTAGGAGAACTCTGATCTGCACATTGAGTCTCGCGCGTTGCTTGACAAGATTGCGGCGGAACCGGGAGAGTCTCTGCAGTGATCGGTAGGTCTCGTTGATCGGCAAGACGGAAAGACCATACCCGTTGATTGCAGCGTGAAAAATCGCTTCCAGATCATTATCATCGGTCTTACTGTCGGGATGGAGTGTTTCACGATAGTGAGATGACGCGAATGGATGAATGATTCGTGTGTCGTATCCCGCTTCCCGGAAGGCACGCTGAACAGGCTTGTGATACACACCGGTCATCTCCACGGCGACAATCGAGTCGACGAGCCCCTCTGCTTGGCATGCGGAGTCAACTTGCTGCACCATCGCGTCGAGCGTTCCACGATGGTGCTCAACATCCGCCGGTTCGATGATGACCCTACCGAAAAAGTCACAAAGCATCCATTTTGAACGCCGCTTTGCGCAGTCGACCGAGATGACTCCAAAGTGCGTCGGTCCGGCATTCTCGACTCGCTCCTGAATGATGCCATTGGGCTTACCGATGTACCGGCGTTTAGACGAACTTTTTGTTCTTTTTCGTGTAGACTTGGCTTTGGTGACCATCTGAATGTCTCCTTGATTGGAAGTGGGTTAAGTTCTTCCAGTTGAGCATTTGGATGGTCCCTTCTGTTGGTTTTATTGAACCTGGGGGACATACCAGGGGAAAGGGGTTTTATTGGTCAGTGTCGCGCCCCTTCGTGTGCGTTCCGCATTGGGGTGGCTGTGATCACGCACTGCTGGGCTTCGCTTCCCAAAAGAAACCATTCGCCATACGGTCCCAGCCTCTGACGGACCGAGGTCGCCAGAGATGATCTGGTTGCGGTCACTGGGAAATGTTTTGCAAAAATCGACAAAAGGTTGGTCATAAATCAAGTTGCTCGGATAAGTAACAACGTGAGGCATTCCTTTTGTGGAGAGATGAGTGGACGAGACAGTTCGACAGGCGGCACGACATTGGACACTGGCCCAGCCAGCAGTCTCGGCTTTCATCGCCTCGGTGGTCCGTGATTTCCGCGACCGAGACGACGTACTACAAAACGTAGCTGTCGCCGTCATCGAGTCTTTTGATTCCTACGATAGAAATTCGCCATTCATTCCGTGGGCGATCGGAATCGCCCGGCGGCAGGTGGGTCTGTATTTGCGGCGTCGAGGCCGAGATCCGCTGGTGTTCGATGACGATGCGGTCGCTTGCCTTGCTGTCGCATTCAATGAACAGGCACAAGTTCGATCGACGGCGTTCGACTTCCTGCAAGACTGCCTGGGGTCGCTGGATGGTCGTGCCAAGAATTTGATTGGACTGCGGTATCGAGAAGACTTGAAACCGGCCGCGATTGCTTCCCAAACTGACATGAATCCCAACTCGGTTGCGAAAGCGTTGCAGCGAATTCGAGATCAACTCCGACAGTGCATCGAACGCAAAGCACTGGAGGCGAATGTCTCGTGAATCCTGACGATCAAGCACTGATTCACGGACACCTCGACGGCACTCTCACACGTGAGCAGCAAACACAGTTCAACGAGTGGATCAAAGCAGATCCAACGAACGCCCGGCAATTTGCTTCTTACATGATGCTGCATGACCGTTTACGCAGCGAATTCGTCGCATCCGAAAATAGCGAGTTGCACGCGGTGCTACCCGGCAAACCACAATCAAACCGGTGGAACCGACGTTCGTTCGCCTTGGTGTGCACCGCCTGTGCTGTGCTGCTGACCGTTTCGCTCCTGTTGCAATCCGTCGATGCACCTTTGGCTTCTGCCGCGATGATTGAGTTGAATCGAATCATCAAGGCAAATGATCTGCCAGGGGATCGTTCGTTCGTGATCTCAGTCCTGAACGTAGTGATCCCGCCAAAGCATCAAGACCCGAATTCGCCTGAACGGCGCAGACCGCCCAAGCCATCGCTGGACGGAGCGGTACTCGATGTTCGCGGGTCGGACCAGTTCGTGCTCAAACGCAACACCTCACCAGGTGAATTCTTCGTCACCGGCAGAAACGAAACGACAAGTTGGGCCGTGCGACCGGACGGTCCGGTTCGATATAGCGATGATCTGACTCGATTTGCTCGAGACCTTCCTGGCCACGAAGACGGGTTGCCAATCAACAATCTGCACGACGGACTCGAAGCGTTGCGCACCGCTTATCACGTTGAATTGTTGCCACGCAAAAATCCCGATCCAACAACCGATCGAGACGGTGAAACCTACCGACGCATGGTCGCCGTCAAGAAACCGGGCTTCCGTGGCGCAAGCCGAGTGCAGATTCGTTACGCCGAATCGAGCGGCAAGATTCATGAAATGCGGTTTGAAAAAATGTCATACGGCCCCGAGCAAATCACGTTGACGATGACCGCGACACATGAGCAGACGCTTCCCAACAACCATTTCGACCATTCAGCCCATCACGGCCCCGAGCGGGTCGTGGATTTTGAGTAAAGACCGATGAAACGTTTTCTTTGGATTGTGATCGGTGTCGCCGTATGCCTGAGCACGACGCATATCGCATTGCAGGTGTGGGCGCAGTCGCCGAACGACCGGCAGCCACGCATGAATCGAGTCGGCAAACCAAAAATCAGCGACACAGTCAAAGCGAATGTGTATGCCGACAACTGGTTTACGTTGTACATCAATGGCGAGCATGTCGCGGTCGATTCGATCAAGTTCATGCCGCACAACGTGGTCAGCGTTGATATTCTGCCTGCATATCCGATGACGATCGCCGTGATGGCAAAAGACAACGCCAATTCGCAAACCGGCATGGAATACGCCAACACCAATATTGGCGACGCCGGATTCATCTTGAAGTTTGGCGACGGCACGGTGACCGATGCGACTTGGAAAGCCAAATCATTTTCGCACGGCCCGATCAATCGTGACACCAAGAATCCGAAAGTGAGAAACCTGGCGATCCCCGAAAACTGGAACGCGATCGATTTCGACGACAAGACCTGGGGCCATGCGAAGGAATATTCGCATCAGCAGGTTGGCCCAAAAGAACCCTTCTTTCAGCATGATTTCAGCGGCGCGCGTTTCATTTGGACCGATGACATCGAACTCGACAACACGGTCATCTTCCGCCATTTCGTCGCCGCCCCGCCCGATGGCGTGTCTCGACCCGACTTCTCCAACCTGAACAACATTGTCCCGAATTCTCCGACACGATGGCCACAATGATGAAACCAAGAAACACGCATAGGATCAACCAAGCTCCATGCCGCTGCATACTTGCAATCGCGATGATGTTGGCGATGCCCAGCATACTCTTGGCTCACGATGGCCCGCACCAGGGCGATGCAGAAACGGACAATGAATCAAGGACTTGGACCGTTGGTGACTCCGGTGCTCACTTGCATGGCACGTTTGTCGCCACGTTCGGTGATCAGGTCCAACTTCGCAGCGATGACAACCGTTTGATCACGCTCAAGATGGATCGGTTGAACGCCGCAGACCGAGCCTGGGTCACAAACCGTTTAGGAGCAATCAAGACCCTCAACCAACCGCGTCAACTGCGCCTGGTGATACAGAACACGCCTAACAACAACGCACTTCACTCGAAGGGTGGAGCCAAGCTCGTGCCATCGATCCGCGAACACTTCCAGCCATTTTCAGACTCGTTGAAACTGCGTTGGGACGATGACTACTTGTATGTCGGTTCCAGCGGAATGCCCGACCACCTGATGATGATCGGCATCCGTTCCTGGCAACAACAGGTTCCGATTCCTCAACAGTACTTCGGTCAGAACGCCTGGCGAATTCCATTGAACCCGGTTCCGGCGAAGCAGCCGATGTCAACGAGGAACGATTTCCTGCGCGGAGCGATCGCACTTGCCGTCAACGGCGTCCCCATCTTCAACCCGCTGAACAACCGAGGCGACGATGCCCTGCTGTTCGGTGAACTAGATCAGTACGGAGGTCACTGCGGGCGGGCGGACGATTATCACTACCACATCGCTCCTGTTCATCTCGAGAAAACAACGGGCAAGGGGCAACCAATTGCGTACGCCTTGGACGGCTATCCGATTTTCGGATACCAAGACGAAACGTCGAATGATTTCGCCCCGCTCGATTCGCTCGGTGGCCACAAAGATGCAAGCGGCAAATACCACTATCACGCGACCAAGACCTACCCTTATCTCAACGGTGGGTTCTACGGCGAAGTGACAAAGCGAGGTGGTCAGGTCGATCCGCAACCGCGAGCCGAACCGATCCGGCCAGATTTGCGTCCAATGCGCGACGCAACGATCACCGACTTTACGCAGCCGACACCGGGAAGTTATCGCCTAGTCTACGAAGTGGGCGGCAAGCAAGGCTCCGTTTCCTACACACTCGCCGACGACGGTTCAGCTGAGTTCACGTTCGTCGGCACCAACGGCCGCGAAACTTCCCAGAAGTACCCACCGCGTAATCGCCAACGCGACGGACCACCGCCGCGCAATGATGGCCCGCAAGAACGTGCCCCACGACGGCCGCCCCCACCACCGCGTGACGGGCCGGAAGCAGGCAACAGGTGAATCGTTGACCCGCCGGTCATGCTTGACGCGAAATCACCGGGGACAGACCTCAACGAAATCACCGGGGACAGACCTCAAACGCGAAATCACCGGGGACAGACCTCAAACGCGTGGGGTTTGACGCGGGATGCGATAGGGGCTCTACTGGGGGTCTGTCGACTGAGGTTGCAGGGTAAGCGCCTTTTCTGTGGGCTGGGTCGCGGACGCAAGAGCTCCGCTCTCGGCAAATGCCCGAAATGGGTTTTGCAGGAGAAGTGCGCTATGGCCAGACTCTCTCGCGGTGAAGTGATCGATCCCAGTGAAGTTTCGATCGTGCACGTCATCAATCGCACCGTCCGTCGCTGTTTCTTGTTCGGCGATGATCCCATCAGCGGCAAGAACTTTGACCACCGCAAGGTCTGGATCGAAGAACTGCTCGAGCACTTTTCGGCCTGCTTTGGCATCGATCTGCTGTGCTTTGCGATCCTGTCGAACCACTACCACCTGATCCTCCGCTCGCGGCCGGATGTTGTCGCGAGTTGGGATGACAGCGAAGTCGCACGCCGCTGGCTATTGATCTGTCCCCTGCGCAAGGTTGATGGCAAGCCCGCAGTGCCGACCGAGCCCGAATTGAATTCGATTCGCAACTGCCCGGTGAAATTGGCAGAGGCGCGGCAGCGGCTGAGCAACATCTCTTGGTGGATGCGGTTGCTGAACCAACGCATCGCACAACGGGCGAACCGCCAAGAAGAGGAGATGGGTCGATTCTGGCAGGATCGCTTTCGCGCGATCCGAATCATTGATGAAGAATCTCTGATGGCGTGCGCGGCTTATGTGGATTTGAATCCGATTCGCGCCGGACTGGCCGAAACCATCGAAGCCAGCGATCACACCTCGGTGCAACGTCGCATCGAAACGCGCCAGCAACTCGCGGCAGCCTCGCAGGACACAAGCGTTGAAACCAATTCAACAGTTTCCCAATCCGACTCAGCGCTTCCGACCCTCACTCCCGAGCAACGGCGGGACAGATTCCTTGCTCAGCTCACAATTGACGAAGCCAAAGATCCAACCGGTCCGGTCGCTAGTCAAACGTCATTTCGCTGTAGCGACAAAGGATTTTTGTCGATCAGCACCGATGCCTACTTCGAACTACTCGATTGGACAGCACGCCAGCTCCGCCCCGACAAACCCGGATCGACTCCGGCGGACGCACCACCGGTGTTGAAGCGGTTGGGGTTGGGGAAACCGGCCTGGCTAGCGCTGGTCGCCAGTTTTGAAGAGCTGTTCTGTCATCTGGCCGGCCGCTGCGATCGAATTGACGCCGAGCGAAGTTATCGCACCGGACGTCGATTTCGAGTTCGCCCCAGCGCCCGCAAGTTGCTGACGTCAGCTGCATAGAACGTCGCGACATTCTTTCGGCGGAAAACTCAGCCCACTAAGCCGAGCTAACGCGGGTACCGGTACGCGCCGCGGGTGCGCAGTGCTCGAATTTGCGGGACCATCTCGCCTTCAATCAGGTAAGACGTCCCAGAGATCGCGTCTGTCGTCCTGGATTCTCCGAGCGGGGAACGACAACTGCTCGCCAATGGGCCCTGTCCCCAGTTGAACACTGTCCCCAGTTGAACAAATGGGCTCTGTCCCGGGTCGTGAACAAGAACCGGATTGCCGATACGCTTGGCAGCGAAATCTCACTTTCCGAACTAGGCCTGCAGTTGCTACAAGTGGATAGGCCGTCGTTTGTTGACGCGGCATTCGAACCGCCCCTTCTCAGAAACACGATTGACTTGGGAGCTCCAGCGATTGCCAACCGTCACTCAATCATGCTGGTCACCGTGTTGCTGTTTTCCATAGCCGACTTCGGCGGTTCAGGCGCAGGTGACTGCCAGGGGCAGGACCAGGCGTTGTATTCAGCGGGCGGTCTCGATCCATACGCTTTCCCTTCGGAATACGGCCCGTCATCAACAATCCCGTCAACTGCCACCTACACTGCAACTGATCCCACGGTTAAGTCCGCCTCGCACACCTTCAGTTCGGCATCGAGTCAGCGTTGGTGTGTCGACCTGTTGCCTGAGGGGTTGATTTATCGCCCCTACTTGGCTGGGCCCAAAGAGCCGCGAACGGGGATTCAGTTTGCCAATGTGGATGACGACTGGCAGTTTGATTCGTCGATTGGTGGACAGTGGGGTTTACTGCGAATCGGGAACCAGGACCCGGCGTTCCCGCTCGGCTGGCAATTGGACATCGAAGGTGCAGCTCAATTCCGCCACGACAGTTTTGCATCACAAGACATTTTGACGACCGATATCCGATTTGGCTTGCCGTTGACGTACAGCCGCAACAATCACAAAACCAAATTGTCGGTTTACTTTTTGCGTTCCGATCCGAGTCGCGAATTCTGGGACACGATCGGTGCAATTAGCGACGACGAATTTTTCGAACGCAAGGCAATCGTGCTTGGACACTCGATCTACCTGTCCGAAAAATTCCGGATCTACGGTGAAGGAGGCTATGCGTTTTCTTCTCAAGTCAGTGACAAATGGGAGTTCCAGTTTGGTGCCGAGTGTGCACCGGTGCTCCAAACTGGGATTTTAGGTGCCCCGTTTTTGGCGGCTAACGCATTGCTACGCGAAGAAGTCGACTTTGGCGGGATCTTTACTCTGCAAGCCGGCTGGGCTTGGCGAAAGCGTGCTGGCCGACTGATGCGGATCGGGCTTCAATACGCCAATGGCAAAAGCAATCATTTCGCCATTCAAGATTGGCATGAACAACAGGTCGGATTTGGGATCTGGTTCGATCCTTAAAAATCAGCGACGAATATCGAATATAGCGCCTTTACGCAATGACCGGCGCAATGACCGGGGACAGACCTCAAACCGTTGGGATTTGACGTCAACGCCCGCTGTGACGGGAAAGACTCAATCCTGCTCGGCCCAGCGATTGCGATGAAACGGGATACAACAGCCGGTTTGGGATTGAAGAGCCGATTGCTTTGCATTCTTAGTTGAGGTCTGTCCCCAGGCATCTTCCACCCAAGCGTTCATCCTTTTGCACGGGTGTGTCGAACCCGGGGGCATGGGTTGAAGTAAGCCCGATTGAGGGACAGAAAAATGAGGGCAGAAAAATTGGCCTGCAAAAGGCGAGGGGGGGACAGAGCACTTTGACCGACGAGTAGATACCTTGACGATGCTAGCATTTGCTTTCACTGCCGCTCGTGATGCTCTGTCCCTGATGTGATGGAAATTCTGTTTTGGTTGGGATTGGGCTGACGGTCTCGCCCGACGCCTGCCCGGTTGTCGTCACCGGCGCTGGCGATCTACAGTTTCCAGCTGGAACACTTGCGTGTGATGAACTGCGAACGATCAAGCATCAGGAACAATGACGATGGCGATTCGATGGGGACTATTGGGCTGTGGCGACATTGCCAACAAACGGGTTGCCGATGCGATCTTGGCCGACCCGAACAGTGAATTGGTGGCCGCCTGTCGCCGCGACGAATCACGGCTGAAAGAATTTGGCCGGCAATTCGGCATCACTCAACTGACCACCTCCGCAGAGGAACTGATTGCCCGAACGGATGTCGACGCAATCTACGTGGCGACGCCGGTGAACCTGCATTGCCAGCAAACCATCGCCGCCGCCAACGCTGGCAAGCACGTGCTGGTCGAAAAACCGATGGCACTCGACCCGGTTGAATGCCAGCAAATGATCGACGCTTGTGAGACCGCCGGAGTGACGCTGGGTGTTGCTTACTACCGCCGATTTTACCCCGTCGTGCTACGAATCGCCGAATTGATCTCGGCGGGAACACTGGGCCGGCCGCTTTCAGTTCTGGCAACCACCGGCAACCCCAACCGCTTTCCAGCTGATGACTGGCGGGTGATCAAATCGCTTGGCGGCGGCGGCCCGTTGATGGACATCGGCAGCCATCGACTGGATCTGTTTTTGCAGCTGTTTGGCGAGGTCAAAAACGTGCAGGCCTGTTGTGCCGATTCACCCGATTACGAAGCCGAAGACGTGGCGACGCTGCTGGTCCAGTTTGCCAATGGTTGCCACGGCGTTTTGCAGTCCTATTTTGGCACCAGCGAAACGCCGGACCGCTTGGAAGTGATCGGTACCGAGGGCTACGCGAGTACGGAATCATTGAACGAGGGCGAATTGAAAATCGTCACCGTCCAGGGGGCTCGCAGCGAGTCTCATCCTCCCCACGCCAACTTCCACGCGCCGCTGATCAGCGATTTCAGCCAAGCCATCCTCAGCGGCAGACCGCCAGCGGTTTCGGGTCCGACGGGCAAGCAAACCAACGACATCATCGCCGCAGCCTACGCGATCTAGAGTTTTCCGGGGCTCGGCCAGGCAGTTGCGATTTTGCGTGAGACATTCGGGTTTTCCAATCCCGAAGCGTCCGTTATTGCATCAACGGCCCGTGACAGGTCGCGTTTGCGATAAGAACACAGCGTCAAAATGCGCGCGCGTGGCAGGGTGTTTGAGGAAAGTCTGCATTCAGCCTTGCCATCGCTGGGTGGTTTCGACTATTTCGCAATAGCTTGAAAAAAGGCTCTCACCGTGCCCCAACGCGGAACCTCGCTGCGGAATATCACTGATGGATCAGGAACGAGACACAATCGGCAACTCGCAAAATCAACAGCGCGGGCGATTTCGACCTCAATTGGGCGAATCTGGACCGCCGTATCGCCGTCCACCCACACCACCACAGGGGACGCGGCCTGCCGCCGAACCTTTGCCTACCCTGTTTGAGCTTCCGGATCGAACTCCTGAAGCACTGCTGCGACGACGCGGCGGCCAAGCCAGTGTGCACCACGCTCATAGCGGGCCACCTGCCAGCCACGTCGATCCTCCGTCGGGTGATCGTAGCGAATTGCAGACGAGCGGCCCCAACAGCCCCACACGTTCGGACGCACACGCGTCACGGTTCGATTTCCGTGCTTTGGATGACGAAGCGGCACTGCCCGCCACTGCGGAATCTGTCGAGCCCACCGAATCAAAACGGCCTGCGTTTTTCGACGGCGCGTTGCAGGAAGTCACCAACAATGTCAAATCCTGGGGTGCCTGGTCGGCGATGATTTTTCTGTCGTTGATGATGGCAACGTTGGCCTTTCTATCTGGACGCGGAATGCGATCCGCCGATAGCCCCGAGCCTCGGTCTCAAGTCAGCCAAGTCGCCCCAAGTGACAGCGGCGAACTGTCCGAATTCGTGGTGGAAATCACCGACGACGTCGAGGGTACGCTCGAAAAGATTCAGATTGGAACCGGCGAAGCCGAAGCGGCTCGCATGGCGGCACAGCAAGCCGACAGCGACACGGAAGCCCTCGCCCAAGTACCGGGCTTCGACAACGCCGCAACCAAGACCAACGACGACATCGCCCCCGGCGCACCGCTTGACGGCTTGGCCGACCAACCCGTGCCGCCGGTTGCAAAAGCGACCAACAGCGTGGTCGGCTATCGCAGTCAAGACAGTTCAGCGGCAGAGGCCGAGCAATCGCTGGCCGACAGCTTGCCGCCGGCAACGCTCAGCGAATCGGAATCGCCATCCCACGAATTCCGTTACAGCAATACACCTCACCCGATCGGGAATTTTCTCGAGATCTTGAAGTCCTGGGAAGCCGCCGAGTAGCCAACTCGAATCGCCAACTCGCGGATACGACACCTCAATTGATCACGCACGAATAGATCCATGAAATCCAATCAGTCGTTCATCGGCGCTTACGCGCGCAGTCGTCGTACCACCAACGCTCCTGAAATCGCCAGCGACATTTCGCCGGTCGAAACCAGCGAATCGTCGATCCCCGTGAGCCCGCTCAGCCCGTGGAATGATCCAAGTGCGGAGCAAGCGATCTTGGTGACCGGATCGGTCGGCCAGCAGACACAGCAGTGGCTCGAACAAGCCGAAGGCCAAATGCTGCGGATCGACACTCCGGTCGTCCCCTTCCCGGTCCCTGCGGTAGACAGTGCTCCTGAAGCCAGTGCTCCTGAAGTAACGCTGGAGCCTGACGCAACGGTGCAGCCAGAGATCACGATCAAGCGAGACACGGCGACCGCAGGACCACCGGCCGAGCGTTCTACCGAGCGCGTTCCTGGCCGTTTTAGCGAGCCAACGCCGGATGCGACGAAACATCAACACTCCGGCCCGCCGGCGCCCACGCAGCGGACTCTGCCGGCTGAGCCCGCGGTCACGAAAAAATCACCCGCGCCGCCTCAACCGATGTCGACTGCGACGGCTGCTGTGAACGAGATGCCGCGCCAGCCTGTCAAAACACCGCCCTTGAAAATGCCGGCGGTTGAAACCTCCGTCTCGGAAACACCGGCTGTCAAATCCCATCCGGCGCCTTTGCCGCATTCCCAACCCACACGCCCACCCGAACCGACTCCTCCGGTCCGCCGCTGGTCCGGCGCGGCTTGGGAAGTCGACGCGTTTGACATTCCCCAAAACGTGGTCGATCTGTTCTTTAACGAAGCCTTCTTCCGCACCATCGCTCAACACATGGGCCAATCAGTCCGCGCGGGTCTGGGCAGCGTGTTGGTGACCAGCATGACCGGCGGCGAAGGACGCACAACGGTTGCGATCGGCACTGCGATTGCCGCTGCCGCATCCGGTTTACGTGTGGCGCTGATCGACCTGGATTTAGAATCACCCAGTTTGGCAGACCAATTACGAATTGAAATTGAAGGCGATTGGGTTTCGGCAATCCGCAACGGCGAGACGCTAGAAAGCGTCGCGGTCGCGTCGCTGGAAGACAATTTAACCTTGCTTCCGCTGACCGAATTAGGCCAGCGCGAGTTGCCGATCACGGCGATGGAAGTCGATCGCCTGCTCGGCCGTTTGGACGGTTGCTTTGACTTGGTGATGTTTGACGGCCCGGTGTTCAATTCCTGGGCCACGGCACGAATCGTCAGTGCTGCCGATTCAGGATTGATCGTCCGCGACGCACGCAACACCGACCCACAGGCCGTCGCCGACGCCGCCGAACAATTGCGACGTCATGGCATTCAAGGCATCGGCGTTGTCGACAATTTTGTCGACCTGCCTAACGAAACCATTTCCAAAGCATGAGCGAACATTGACTGGCGGATCGTCGTGGATCGCTCCGCCGATCCAACGTTGGTTCGCGGAGCGAACCACGACATTCAGTGACGGCTCGGTCCAAAGTGATCATCGCTGATACACATCCATCGACTCGCGACCATCGCGGGTGATCATTGCTCGCCACTGGTGGGGATCGAATTTGTCGGCGGTACGCACCGATCCATCCACCATCGCGTAGATCAGCGGGTCAACCGTCAAAGGCTTTAGCAATTCGGATTGCTCATGCATGTCTTCGGGCTTTGTCCACGGCACACTTTCTTTACAGCCGACTAACAAAATCGTGTTCGCTGTGCCGTCCGCAAACTCTTTTAACTTGACACCACCGTTGGTACCCAACGCCCCCTGCTCTGTCGCGTAGCCCATGTAGTTGGTGTTGCCGACGGGTTGATCGGCGTCGGCAAAGGGACTGCGATAGATCCCTGGCATCTTCTCCAGCAATTGCAAATTGCTTTGGCTATCCCAGGGCTGGTCGAACTTGTACTGCTCGAACAATTCGTTCTGATCGATGAACGGCAGGATGGCAACACGCCAGCTGAAGGGCTGGACGTCTTCCTGTTTGTTGACGCCAATGTATCCAGCCGACTTGTTGACCGATCCTGGAAAGGTCTTGTAGGTGTCATTGAAGTTGTGAAATGCAATCGCCAGCTGTTTCAGATTGTTTCTGGAACGCGTTGCTGCGGCCGAGTTTTTGACAGTTTCCATTTGTTCCAGGTAATACTTGGGCCCCATCGTCTTGGCTTGAAAGATCATTAGCCACGCCTGCATCAGCGGTGAATTGGGGTCTGACATTTGGTCACCCAGCACCTCGCGCATCTCCGCGATGTCGGTCGGAATTTTGCCCAGTCGCTTGAGCAGAAAATGAGAGGGCACACGCACGTTCGGATCCTGTGAGAGCCCGGCGTGGAAAGGTGGCGTTTTCGCGAAGGGATCAAACCGAAACTCGGCTTGGTCTTTTTCGGGAAACTCCAAATACAGCGTCCTCCGTTGTTCGCTCGATTCATCATTGAGAGTCAATGACAGACTGTCATTCTTCACCATCAGTCCCACGAATTCACCGTAGGACAGTTTTGGGTCCTCTCCGTTGCGAACCACTGCACAGTAGAACTTCATCTTGTCAACCACAAACAGCATCGCCGGTCCATCCGCAGACGCTGGGATCGAACCTCTGTCCGACACTTGTCCTTGAGCGTCTAACGGGATTTGCCAAACGCCTTGCAACCGCTCCATCGTCGCGGCGGAATGCTCCGCCGCGCGTTGCTGCCGCGCCGCTGCAGACCGCGCTGGCGATTCATCGACCGTCTTCGGTTGATCGACCTGCTCGAGTTCATCGGCGGGCTGTGAGGAGGTGTCTTGGGTGACTTCTAACTTGGCTCCGTCGATCGGCACTTTGACAACCGTGCCATCGGGATAGGTGATCGTCAGGAACATGCCCAACATCAAACCGACGAGCGTCCCCAGCAGCCCCAATCCGATCGCAACGGTGATCGGCACCGTGCGTTGATGCCAAGCCTTGGGACGCGTGCTGGTTGATATCAGCAAAGGTCGCGTTTGCACTTCGGCGACCGTTGCGGTTTCGACAAGCTTCACTAGGTCATGACCCGCGGTCCAGTTGGCCAAGCTAGCGGCCACGTCACTCGGATGCGGCGGCCGTCGATCGGGATTTTTGGCCAACATCGAATCGACCAAGCGAACCAATCCGGCCGGGCAGTCCGCTAACGAGCCCGCCAAGCTGGGCGGTTGGTCGGAAACGTGCGCCGTCATCTTGGAGAACGCGGTTTGATGATCCGCGTCGGCAAACGGCGCCTGCCCGGTTAACAAATGAAACAACGTGCACCCGAGCGAGTAGATGTCCGAGCGACAATCGACGGAGCGACCATCGGTGACCTGTTCGGGCGACACAAAGTCGGCGGTTCCGATCGCTTGGCCGGTCCCCGTTAATTCTGCGGCGGCGAATGAGGACTCGGGCGTGGTGTGGTATTTGGCGAGCCCCAGATCCAATAGTTTCACTTCGCCATTGCGGCTGAGCATGATGTTGGACGGTTTGACGTCGCGGTGCACAAACCCTTGGTCGCTGGTGTACTGCAACGCCGCAGCGACTTTACAACCGATCTCGCAGGCATTCGCAATCGACAGCGGACCGACGCGAGCGACTAAGTTGCCCAGATCCAAACCGTCGATGTATTCGGTCACCAGCACCGCCGTCCCCTCGACTTCGCGGGCATCGTGGGCGGTGACGATATTGGGATGACTGAGACGACCAATGGCCTGCATTTCGGCATCGAATCGATCACGCATTCGCTGGTCAGCCAAGCGATGGTTGGCCAACAATTTGACAGCGACCGGGCGACCGAGTTTGGTGTGCCGTGCCAAGTAGACTTTGCCCATCCCGCCGCGTCCGATCGGGCGCACGATTTCATACTCGCCGATTTGTTGTGGAAACGTGTCGATGCCCGAGCGGGTGACGCTGCCATCGGCATCATGGGCTGACGAGCCCGCCAGCGCGGCCAGCGCATTGGCCATCGCCCGTCTGTATTGCGGTTCGTTGACCAGGTCGGCGTGCTCGTCGCCAGCGCGTAGATCCGCGATCAGGGAGTCGTCGGCGTCATCGACGGTTTCCAGATCTGCCATACAGGCCTGGCACTCGCTGAGGTGCTGGAACAATTCCTGACCTTCCTCGTCCGGCAATCTGCCTTGGGAAAACGCACGCAATCGTTCATGGCTGGGGCACTCGGTGGCTGTCATCATCGTATTCTCCGCGGCATTGGGTTGCGATTCAAGCATCGGTTGATGCGGCTAACTGATGAACGCAGGGGTCTGACACGACTTTTTGAGAAACTTCGCCGCCGGGAGCGGAATGGTTAGACTGGTGCACATGAACAATGCCCAGCCCGATCGCCGACCGCCTGAACATCCGACGCTGTCGTCGCTGTTTTTGCAGGGGATCCAACAACAGGATCCCCAGCAGTGGAGTCGGCTGGTTTCGGTTTTTGGACCGATCGTTTATCGCTGGTGCCGAACGTCGGGAATCTCAGAAGCCGACAGCCCTGACGTCGTGCAGGACGTGTTTGCCTCGGTCGCGCGGGGGATCAGCCAATTCGAACGACAAAAGGAATCCGGAAGTTTTCGGTCTTGGCTGGCGACGATCACCCGCAATCGAGTGCGCGATTATTTTCGCCGACTGGGGCAACGCGAATTAGCCGAAGGCGGGACGGAAGCTTGGCAACGCATCGAGCAACACGCCGAATCGTTGGATGAATCGATTCAAGGCGATTCAATCCACAGCCCGCTGGTCCGCCAGGTCTTGCAATCGGTCAAAACAGAATTCGAAAGCAAAACCTGGGACGCGTTTTGGCTGACCACGATCGAAAATCGAACGGCGGGATGGGTCGCCGAGTCGACCGGGTTGTCCGTTGCGAGCGTCTATCAAGCGAAATCACGCGTGCTGCGACGTCTGCGCTCACGAATCGCAGAATTACCCTGATTTTGTCTCAAGTTGTCGCCCTCTGCGGTCGCTTTGACATTGCCGATCGCCACCGGTTTCCTGTATTCCCGGAGATCAGTATTCCCAGAGTCAGTGCTGTGTCCCATCCAGAATTTTGGATGACGACGCAAACCGATCAGTTTTTGACCCGATATTGGACCTGCGAGGCACGGATGCGCTCGGCGAAACCGTTTATCGACTCCCGAATTTCTCAAATCTTGATCCGCCGCTGCGCCGTGGGACTGGCAACCGCCTCGATCGTGTTGGTGGGCTGTCGAACCAATCGCCCACTCGGATCGATGGTCCAAGTGACCGAGGATCCGGCGGCGGTGTTTGCCGACGTGCCCGCACCCAAACAACGCCTCGCGACAGCAACAACCGGCAAGCAAGCCGACGCTGACACCCAGACCAAATCCGCCGCGCCGGCGACCACCGCTGCAGCCGGCCTGATGGGGACATTGAAGCAGTCCCATTCGAGTCAAGTCAGACAAACCGCTGCGGTCGGAATGCCCGAGGTGTTCCGCGAGGAATCACAGCAAACCTCGGCCGAACCCTCTGCCCCGGCCAAGCCCTCTGCCGCGACCGCATCCACCGCCAAAACTACCGCGACCGAAACCACAACTCAAACGGTGGCTCGCCCGCGCTCGAGCGGCATCTCCACTTCCCTCTCGGATCTGAAACCGGTTGTCGTTGACGATCCCGACCCAGCGGACCTGGAATCAGACGCCATCACCGGTTCGCTAGACCCGTCTTCCAAACAGACCGTCGGCAGCCTGGTCTCGGCTTCGCTGACCGACCTGAGTTCAGCGGACGGAGCCCCGACCGCACCGTCCCATCTTGCTGCCACGACTGATGTCGTTGCCACGGCTGACCCATCCGACCAAGGACGATCCACGGCACAGCCACACGCCTTGACCGCTGCCCTGCAACAGTCACTGGCAACATTGCCGGCACTGCCTGACACGCAAACAGACCCCAACGGTCCCGCTCCCACGCGGATCGGTTCCAAGTCGGACTCCGATCACCTCTCCCACGTCGGCGACTTGGATGATACCCAGCCGAGTGTCGCGATGAATGCCGACCTGGTTCGACCGGTATCCCATGACACCGATCCTGCACCCGAAAACGTCGACGGTTTGAAAGCCGATCCCCCCGCCCCAGAACTCAGCAACGATGCCCTGTACGCTCAATTGATTGAACGGCTGGTTCGTCCGGTGGACGGTGAAACACCGGTCGAAAAAGAGCGTCGACAAATCACGGCGCGGCACTTGATGGTGCTGGCCGGAGACCCGAATGCTGCCACACAACAAATCGACGGGCTAAATGAAACGGAACAACGGTATTTGAAAAACCAATTGTTAGGATTGTGGACCATCGTCGATCCCGAGGGACATCCATCGTCTAGCCGGCGCATTACCGAAGCTCTTCCCATGTTCCGCGAAGCAACGCGTCACATGGCTGCTGCCACGGATTCATTGGCACTGAACCATCTGGAGTTCTGCACCGAGATTGAAGATTACGGCCAAATCAAACCGTTCGCCGGAAACCGCTTCATTGCCGGCCAGCAAGTGATTCTGTACTGCGAAGTCGAGAACTTTGCCGCCGCGCCGAAAGACGACCAATTCGAAACACAGCTCCGCGGATCGTACGACATCTACGATGATGCAGGCACTAAAGTGATCGGGCAACTGCTGCCGGTCGACCAGCAACGCTCGCGCAATCGACTGCGAGACTACTTTGTTGCCTACAAGATGAACCTGCCCAAACAGTTGCCCCAAGGCACGTACCGGTTAGAACTGACGTTGGAAGATGTGGTTGGCAAAAAGTACGGCCAATCCAACATCCCATTCGAGATCAAACCCTAGCGGCCAGGCCGTCGGTTGGCGCGGAATTTTTCGAACACGTCGACTAGCGCCCAATCGAAACTCATCCGATTTTCGGCGGCATGGCGCAGCGCTTCTTGATTGGCTTGCTCGGCCGTTGCTGGCCCCGGCGGCTCTATGCGTGTCAGCACCCCGATCAACGGCGATACGACCAACAGTAACAGCGACATCACCACCACGATCTGCGCGGACCGGCGTTTGCTGCGGGTTCGTACCGAGGCATCGGATGCCCGCCGCAGGACTTTGTCACGGTGATTCGAACTGGGCGTGATCGACCGTCCCAATGCGGCGATCTGCTGCTCCACTCGCAGCAGATCGGCATCTTCACCATGGGGTCGGCCCGCTGGATTTGGATGAGTCATCGGCTGCTCCCAGTGAGTGTCGCACCGGATTGAGAGCGTGTCGGATGGCTCGGGCCAAGTTTGCACGACAGTTTTTCGAGTGCATATCGATAGCGACTGGCTGCCGTCGACGGCGTGATTTCGAGCACCTGGGCAATTTCGACAAACGTCATCTGTTCCCAGATCTTCAACACCACAACCTCGCTTTGCGCACCGGGCAATGATGCAAGTGCTTTCCAGACCTGTCGTTTTTGGTCATCCGATTCGACCACGTCACAGCTACGCCCGATCAGCCGTTCGGCGATCGAACCGATCGAGGACCAGCGAGAACGAGTCCGCAAGATCACCAGGGCCTCGTTCCGCACCATTCGCAACAGGTAATGCCAAGGCCGGTCGGCTGCGACCAACAGTTTGGGCCGGGAAGCAATTTTGACCATCGCGGCGCTGACGACATCTTCGGCGTCATGTTGACGACGGGTGATCGACGCCGCAAACCGGATCAGACGATCGGCTGTCAAATCATAAAGCGTCGCCAACGCCAGCGAGCGCTCAGACGAACTCTGTCCGGCTGCGATCTCGCGAGCGGATTGTCGAATTTGAGCGTTTAGCGGGGCATCGTTTGGCATGACACAGGCCATGATGCGCCCCAACGCGTGATTTGTCTAGAAAATCATTGTGAATTCCAGAATTTGGCAATTTACCAGGGCTAATTGCCAAACGGCTGGTCGCCGGAAGCATCCTTTGACGACGCAACAGGCGGTTTCGCGTCCTGATCGGCCTTCAATTTGACAATCAGATATTGCGTGCTGCCAGTGCCAAGTACCTTGATCTCCGCGGGGATCGGATCCGACCCCTCGCGGGTGAACGTGAACTTGCGAACCCCCTCGGGCAAGACAAACACGGGTTTAACGTCCCAATTGCCAACCAACGCATGCCCGACGAAATCGCCATCGATTCGAATCTCGATCGGACGCACGTCCTTGCCAGGGAGGATGGTGTCGCCGACTCGCACCATCGACTCGGTCCCTGTCATCAATCCGCCTCGCATCGCTTGCTGCGACAGCGGAGCGACAAAGACGACATGAACGGTGGAGTGCCGTGAAGGAACAACATCGTCAGCCATACTAATCGCTGGCGAAAACGAAAGCAGGGTCAGTGCGACGGCAAGCAAGCGAATCATAGTCAACTCCGGTGAGAGGGCACAGGCAACACGTTCGACCGACACGTGCCGCTGAATGAACCAGCAGTTTAGACCGAGTTCAAATCGATCTGCAAATTCACGATGCTCATCTGGATCGGCCATGCGTTTTGAAGCCAGCGCCTTTCCTCACAACCCGAAGCGTGAGCGAGGGATTTCGGGTGTTGGCGGGATCGGCTACGGAGCACGCCGCTTAGACCGACAGCAATGTGTCGCCTAGGAACGCGGCGGTTTGAGGTTGATAGAAATAGTTCAGGTGGTGAACGGTTTCCGAGTCGCCAAAATCACACAGACGCGGCGCCGAAATCTTGATCTCGTCAGACAGATCGATCATTGATGGGGTGTCAACGACCAGATCATTGGCGCCGTCGAACAGCACACCGGCTGCGGCATCCACGATGCGATCTTTGCGAAACCGCTGCCAAAATTTCCAACCGGGATCACTGGGCTGAAAATTGGATCGAATCGCGTAGTAGCGATCACCAGCGGGCGCCGAACTCTCCAGCAATCGTCGCAGTTCTGGATTGTTGCCGACACGTGACATGGCAAATAGACCGGGGATCATCGCCATCGCTGCATCCGCGACCGGTGTTCGTGCCGCCAATCCGGTGATCGACGTCAGCACACGCAATAACACTTCGACCACGGAAAACACGGGGATCGCGATCGCGGTGAGACCGGCTACCGTTTGCAGTGCTTTGGAAACCTGAGTCAGCAGGTGAATCGAATCACGAATGTTTGGCCCCGCGGCCAGCCCGGTTCCCGATAGCGGTGATCCGACAAAGACGGCTTTGTCGCAGCGATCGGCAAAGGGATCAAATGTTTCGCACCACCAACGGGTCACCAATCCGCCGCGACTGTGACCGACCAAATCAATCTTGGCGCGACTGCCGGCGATCAATCGCTGAAAATCCATCGCGTTCAAGATCGGGCCGACCGCCAGTGTCGGATGGTCAAAGGTGAACACGTTGCCGGCATAACGCCGATCCGCCCGCTGCAAAAATTCGACCCCATGATCGGTCGTCGATAGACCGGCAATCATGTTTTCGCTGTTGCTGAATGTTCCATGCACAAACACCAATGCGTGGCCATCCTCGGGGAAGTCAGATGGCAGCAACGATCGCGTTTGAAAATCAAACCGACGCAAACCTCGCTGCGGGGTCAGCTTGTCGTCACGACGGCTTAGAAACCGTGTGATCTTGGACGGCGGCAAGCGTTCGAATTCCATTTCGATGGCATCCAACGAGCCGCCGGTTCGCACCGCCCCTGACGAGCGATAGTCGCCCAGTTCCAGTACGGACCCTGCCGTTTCTTCCCATTCCAACACCCCCTCGTCGTCGGTCAGTTGCAGACGAACGATCGGTGAAAATTCGGACGGGCGTGATTCTGTCGCTCCGCGGACGCGTGAGCCATCGGCCAAGTCGCTGATCGCACGAATTTGACTGCTCCCTGCGGTCGCGGCACGAGCCATTTCAAAAAAGCGAGCATCCATAACTATCCATGGGGGCCAGAGGTCGCATCGGAAACAAACAGCGGCAGCGGCGTGACTCCGTTCCGCTGGCGTGCGCTGACCAGATCGATCATGGCACGAAAGGAGCGGTTGCGTCGCTTGTAGAAGTGTTCACGGCCGGAGTCAATCGCGGCGGTAAATCCTTGGCCGCTGGTCAGACCAACACTCTCCAGCGGCACCAACTGTCCGCGGTCAACGAAACCTTTTAGCTCGGCATAGGTCTTGCGCCCCGACACCCAGCGCTGCGTCAATTGATCGTCGGCCACTTCGCCGGCATCGCGCTGGGCAGGTAAGTCGTCGGTCAAAACGTCAACAAACTCGCGATGGGCTTTCAAGTCTTTCCAGTACCCTGGGAACACGTGTCCGTGTAACAGAAACAAAACCGGATGAATCTCGATCCATTCCAAACAGGATGCCAACAAAATGGCCAGATCAACACAGGTCCCAAATCCACCGACCACGGTTTCACTGGGCGTGCGCAGTCGCTGAGTGAATTCGCTGTACGATGGGGGTGGATTGATGTAACGCAGTTTGGATTCTAACAACAGCGCCGACCAAATCGCCTGGACTTGGCGGTCGACACCGACCCAACATGCATCCCCGCTGGCCAATCCGTCATAGCTTTGATAGCCGTCAAACCCGACCGTGGTTCGGTCGACCAAACAACGCAGGTAGTTGTGCGCGACATCGATCGTTTTTGCCACCGCCGGATCACGCGGCTGAACAAACGAGGGCAACCAACCGAGCTGTGCGTCATCCAGCGTCCATTGATCGACCGGGGCCAACCAGACCGAATGCGTGTGCCGGTACAACACTTGGTCGTGCCAACTGACGTTAACGAACAGACTGGTTTGGATGCGTTCGCTAAGACTGCGAAACAAACGACTGGTCAGTGGCAGTCGGACACCGGATGCCGCTGCGTCAGCGTGCTGGTTGGAACGGTGCCGATGGCGATTCCCGGCATCGCATCCCGCCAAATCGTATCGCATCGAATCGCCACCCAGACTCAATCGTGTGCGAAAGGGAAAGGTTTCGGATCCGACATGCAATTCGACGTCGACATCAATGTCATGAATCTGTGACAACGTGCCCCTGGCCGTTTCGGTTGCATCACTGTCGGCCTCTGGCGCTGCGCAGAACCATTCAGGGTCCAACCGAAACGTGAATTCGTCAAACACGGTTTCGCCGTTGTGCAACGATGAATAGTTCAACTGGGGTTTGGGCCGCACCGTCACCTGCATCAAATCGGCGGCGCGATCAAGCGCCGGGTCGGCAATCCTGGCAACGTCCGCAACGGCGCAGCGAGTCTTGGTACCAATCGTTGATTGCTCGCTCCGCCATGACTGGAACGCGTCAAATCCGCCGGCGGCGACCAACGAATCGGCGGACCACAGAATGATGCTGCTGCCACGGATCCGGCGTCGATAGCCGGCGACCGACTGCCAGGCACTCCAAAATCCGCTCAATCGGTTCCAATCCGTTTCGATACAAGTGCGGTAAAAATTCAGAAAGAACAGTTCTGCCACGGCGTCGTCAAAGGTGTGCTGAAATCCGATCGCCGAACCCGCCCCGCGGCGGATCGTCATCGGCGCTAAACGCGCGCCTGAATTCCAACAATTGAAGCCGACAAACAATGGACTGGGAGATCCCTGATTGAGTGCCTCGGCGATCGTCTCGGCGCGAACCTCGGAAGCCTCGCCCGAGGGGTCGGCCAAAAACAGTCCATCGCGCACCCCCGCCATTTCGCTGCGCAGCATCCGCCGACCCGAACGAGTGTCGACTCCGGTCACATGGATGACATCGGGGGCCTGTGATTGCAACTGCTGGCGCAACTGAAGGTCCGTGGGATTTTCCAACACGCCACCGGTTGAGTGCGGCATCGCTTGCAAACTGCCGGTGACCAACGACCGTTCGGCTGAGAAATCAAAGTGACGCCCGAGTTCGCCGGGTGCGGTTTCAATGATCTGGTAGTTGCGCGGTCGACGGGTTCGTTTGCGGCGCCGGACCGCTAGATGACGAACAATCAGAATCGGGTCGTCGTCACGATAGGGCTTTGTCGCCGCGGCCAGGACATATTCCCAAGGCAGAATCCGGGCTTCCCAATGCTGGTCGGTCGGCGAGTCGGGAACGGACACCTCGACGATCCCACGCAGTCGTTTAAGTGCCCGAGCGTTGATCCCCAGACCCCTCAGATCACGTTGCAAGCGGACGGTTTGACGCTGGCGAGATGCTGGGTCATCGGCCCAGCGATGGCGTTGGCGTACGACATAACTCCAGCGCATGGCAAACGCCTGCAATGGTGTCCCACATGCAATGCGGCACACTTCACTGTCGCCGGTGCGCAAGACAACGTCAGCCATGGGTTCCCAGCGGTCGGTGGAGGTTTGGATTGCGATCGCATTCAACGTAGCTGGACCGGCCAAGGTTCAGACCGTCTGCACTCCGGACCGACGGAACCAGGGCGGGATCCGCTACGATCGCACCCAACTGTAGCTGGACCGGCCACGGTTCAGACCGTCTGCACTTCGGACCGACGGAACCCGGGCGGGATCCGCTACGGGAAGCAACGCGATGGAATGATTCACGACTCCCGCGGGCGAGAGCGTGAAACAACTATAGGTTGGGGGAAGCAGATCCCCTGAGCGATCGGCGAAATCGACGGCGTTTTTTTGCCGATCCGCGTGGCACATTCGCTACGACCCGGCGCTGGATGTGCCAGGCCGGGCCGATGATTGATGAAATCATCGAGCGATGACAGAGACTGCGCCAGGTTGCACCTGGCCTACTGGATTAGCGGAGACGTTGCTGCAGTTCGCTGGTCAGGTCGTCGATTTTGACGCGTGTTTGTTCCAGTGAATCACGATCCCGGATGGTCACCGTTCGATCGCTTAGCGATTCACCATCGACGGTGATGCAGTACGGCGTGCCGGCTTCGTCTTGACGGCGATAACGTCGCCCCACCGCACCTTTGTCGTCGTAGAAGACGTTCATGTGCTGTTTCAGCTCGCCGTAGATCTCCTGAGCAACCTCGGGCATACCATCTTTTTTCACCAGCGGGAACACCGCGGCTTTGATCGGCGCCAGCCGTGGGTGCAGCTTCATCACCGTGCGTGTTTGCAGATTGCCTTTATCATCGGGCGCCTCGTCTTCGGTGTAGGCTTCGCACAGGAATGCCAGCACGCCGCGATCGGCACCGGCAGACGGTTCGATGACGTGCGGCACATATTTTTCATTGGTCGCTTCGTCTCGATACGACAGGTCTTTGCCGCTGCCGCGGTACTTTGGTTTCCCGTGCTCGTTCAATTCGACCTGCATCGGCTGGCCCTCGGGCGCATCGGGATTCAGCTTGCCTTCCATGTGGCTGCGCAAATCAAAATCGCCGCGGTGCGCGATGCCCTCGAGTTCGCCATACTCACCCGGCGGCAAAAACGGAAACGCGTACTCGATGTCCGCGGTGCCGACACTGTAGTGGGCCAGTTCCTCGGTGTGATGCTCGCGCATGATCAACGACTCGCTGGACAATCCCAGTGCGGTGTACCAAGCCAGACGACGATCACGCCAGTATCGGTACCACTTCTGGGACTGATCGGGAGGACAGAAAAATTCGATTTCCATCTGCTCAAATTCGCGCGAGCGGAACGTGAAGTTACGCGGCGTGATTTCGTTGCGAAAACTTTTGCCGATCTGGCCGATCCCGAACGGGACTTTCACCCGTGAGGAATCCAGCACGTTTTTAAAGTTGACAAAAATTCCTTGGGCCGTTTCCGGCCGCAGGAACGTCGTGTCGTCCTCTCCACCGAGAGCGCCCAAGGTGGTTTTGAACATCAGATTGAATTCACGCGGCTCGGTCAGCGTGTCCAGCGATTTGGCATCGGGTGCCAATACCATGGTGGTGTCATCCAACCGATCCAGGGTCAATGATTCGTCCGCGATGGTCAGTTCATCTGCGTTTTTCGGACGCAATTTAAAGAACTTCATCGCCCGCCGGCGGACTTCGTCCAACTCCTGCTCGGCTTCGGCAAGCGTCGTGACGAATACTTTTTGATCGCCACGCTCGCACCAACGACCGCGAACTTGATCAAATCGATAACGTTTTTTCGACTCCCGGCAGTCCACCATGTGGTCGTGGAATAGATCGTAGTGCCCGCTGCACTTCCAAACTTGGGGGTGCATGATGATCGTGCAATCCAGGCCGACCATCTCGAATGGCGAAGGGGCATCGGCGGGAGCGACCAAATCATTGTGGCCACTGATCATGTCGTGCCACCACGCATCTTTTAGATTGCGTTTGAGCTCCACGCCCAGTGGGCCGTAGTCCCAAAATCCCTGGACACCACCGTAAATCTCGCTGGATTGGAATAGGAATCCACGTCGCTTGCAGAGCGACACGATTTTGTCCATCGATTTCATGGGAGACGTCGTCAAACAGATTTGGGAGGGCGTGACCGGGAAAGAAACGGGGAATGTACCCGATCACCCGCCGCTGTTAATAGCGTGACGTGTTTCCATAGGGCAACGGCTGGGCAATTTGCGTCGCGGCAGCGTGGTGGGCCGCGTCCAGGTCCGAATTCAGTTTCTGGCTGATCGCGGCAACGCGTTCGGCAATCATCGGTTGGGAATTGTTCAGCGCCAACGCGTGCTGGTAGTTCTGCAGGGCCTGAGGCAGGTCGCCGGTGGATTCACGCAGGCGTGCCAACGCCAGCCAGGCGCGAGAATTGTTTGCATCTTGCTGCACAGCGTCCTCCAAGTATTTCAGAGCGGTCTGCGGCTCGCCGGCCTCCTCGTACAATCGCGCCAATTCCACCCGAGGCTGCGAATCCATCGGATTTTGTGACGCCCAGTTTTTGACCAGTGCAAAGGCTTTGTCCGGGCGCCCGGTGTCCATCAGCAACACTGCCAGACCGCGGTGGCACTCGATATGGTTGGGATCATGGTCCAGACATTGGTTGTAAAGTGCTTCGGCGTTGGCATACAACGCTTCGTCGTTTCGCTGCTTGGCCAACTGGTGGGTTGTAGCGGCTAGGTTGTAATAACCGTCTGGGTTGGTGGGATCGTCAGCCACCACCTGCTGAAATTGCTGAAGAGCCGCTGTGTACTGCCCTTGTTCGTGCAGCTGGGCCCCTAACGCGTTTTTTCCGCTAGCGCTCCAATGACATCCGGCCGATGAAAGAAACGGTGCGGTCGCGACCAGCAGAACCGCTGCGCGCAAACGAAAGCTAGAATTGCGGTGAAAAAGCAATTTGCCACCTGTTTGGGTGGTCTTGTGATTAACTGCTGGGAGCATTGGGCTGCCATCCTGACATTTGTCGGCCGCTGACCCGGTTGGGATCCGAAAAGAATCCCAACGGAGTTGGCAACGTGAGTAGAAGGTCGCATCGTGCAACCGAACCGTATCAACCCGGGTTGAAACTACGCAAGAGAGGAACTTTCGTGTCGCCAAAATCGTCGAATGAGTCCTGTGCGGACGATTGCCGTGATATCGAGCGCGGTGCAAGCCGATTAGGATCTGCCTCTGGACCGCGCAAACCCCGCGAAAAACGTGTTTTTCATTGCGGATCAGCTCGCTCCAACTACACTTCGTGCCAGGTACCACCGCGCAACAGCGCAGACCCCCTAGCTTATCGATTTTAAAATATTTGACCCCAAATGGGTCACCTTCCGGCGGCCCAAGCATTGTCGCCGGAATCCCCCAATAAGTGCTGCCCTTACAGACTGACTGCCTAGTTTGACAGGCATAATGACGAGGCCTCTGGATGACCTTTCGTAAACCATCTCGCTCCCTTCGCACGCATCTCGGCCGCCAACCGGAGGTGCATTCTGATGACTTAGCGTCGTCGGCCGGTTCCAATCGGATCGGTAAGGGTCGGCGCAGCCGTAAACGTCGCGATGAAAAACGACGTTCGCTCATGGAGAATCTGGAAACGCGGCAATTGCTGGCCGGACCAGAGTTGATTGGTATTCAACCCAATGAGGGCGATTTGTTGGTCAACGGTGACACGTTGACGTTTTCGCCAAAGGAATTGGTGTTTCGATTTGACGACAACACGCAAATCGACGAGAGCACGCTAGATGCGATTCGCATCACCCGCGCGGGGGAAGACCGAACCTTTGAATCGGCATCGGTCACTAGCGATTTGGGGACCGCCGGCCAGGCGCTGTTCGAATTCCGTGCTCGGCAATCGGGCAGCCTTGGAAACGGCATCACGCTGGAATTCACCGCGACCAACCGCGCCGGATCGTCCGCCCCGATCATCACCACCAGCGACCGCAGCGTCACGATTGATATCAACACCAACCCGCTGCAGCCCACTTTGGCGCGCGATTTGGTCTCGGCAATCAACAATGACCCGAACGCCAGCAGCCTGATCGAAGCGATCCAGGTCAGCGGCCCCTCGGGCCAACGCGTCGGCATCAATGACATCGATGGAACAACGCTGGTCTTGGACGGCGCCAACGCGGCCCAAGCGGTGACCGATTTTGGCACCAACGGCGATGTCCGCGTACGGTTGATCTCGCAACTACCCGGTATCGACGGTCGTGGCACCAGTGTGGTGGTCGAGCAACGGAACTTTGGTGGCACCGCCAACCCGGTCGTCGTGGTCAGCGGCCAAACGGTCCGCGTTCAACTGAACAGCTTCGTTGGCGACCCTTCGACGGCCAACGACTTTGTCCAAGCGCTCAACTCGAATCCCCAAGCATCGCGACTGGTTCAGGCCACGGTGCAAGAGGGTGATGGGCAGACCGTGATCGGTAGCCGCGCGATCAATTATTCGCCGATCACCTTGAGCGGTGTTAGCGATGTGCTGGTCCAGCCCGGGTTTGTCGGCCTAGGGGATTCCTCGCGCGAAGTGGTCTTCCGCTTCGCCGAACCGCTGCCCGACGACATCTATCAAATTGACATTTTGGGATCAGGCACGTTTGCGCTGCGCGGCGAAGACGGCGAGGCGTTCCAAGATGGCGAAGACCTGACCCGGATGTTCAACATCAATTTGGGTCCCCAAGTGGTCGCCGTGGTGCCTGAGCCGGTGCGTCGGCAGAGTGATGGCACATTGAGCGCCAACACTGGAATCGTGGAAGTCCATTTCAACGATGACAATCTGTCGCAGACCCAGGCCCAGAACGTCAACTTCTACCAGTTGATCTTCACGCGTGATTCGGTCGACAACCGCGACGATGAAGTGATCCGTCCGGTATCGGTCAGCTACAACAATATTACCAACATCGCCACGTTGGATTTCCAGCGTCCGCTGTCGCGTATTCCCGACCCGGACAACCCTGGGGAAATGCTTAGCGGCAGCGCCCGTTTGCGTATCGGCACCAGCGAAAATTTGCCCTCGGCGCCAACAGCGATCAACCTGCCGGCCGTCGGCACCAATGGTCCCGACGCGGCGGGCGACAACTTCCAAGACGCGTACAACCTGAACGCGACCTGGTCGCTAAACAATGCCTCGACCACTCGTTCGGCCACGCTGACGACCGAGATCAAGAACGAAACGGCGTTCGATTTGGATCTGCCGGGTCCCGACGTGCCAGGCACACGAACCATTCGCCCGGACGATCCGAGCCGCCTGGATCGCGTGGTGCCATTGGATTACGTGCGTCAGTTCGCCGACACCGTCGATGGCATCTCGGTCATCGAATATGACTTTGTAGCCAGTTGGTTGGGTGACGACCCGAACCGCCCCGGCATCAACGCCGACACCAACTACTTCAACATCATCAGCGAGCAGCAACAGCAGCGTGTCCGCGAAGTGATGTCGTTGTTCAGCGAATACTTGGGTGTAACGTTCATCGAAGTCGCCGATCGCGACCCGGCCGACATCGGTGGTTTTTCAATCGCCGTCGGTGACCTGTACGGTGGTGATGAACGCGAAGCCAGCGCCCAAGGCGGACTGGCGGTGGTCACCCGCGACCGTGATGGCGATGGCAACGACGATTTGGTCGTGATGGACTTCCAAGATTTTGATGAGTCCACCGATGACCAATTCGGTGGCGAATTCTTTCGCGGGGCGATGTTCGGTGTCGGGCAACTATTGGGCTATGGATACGCCGATGATCTGCCGCAACCGACCACGCAAAGCACGGACTTTATTTTCCAACCGGGAACCGATAACGAACCGGCGTTCCCCAGCCCCGCCGACATCGTTCACGGCCAGTATCTGTACCGGCCCGACAGCACCGATGTGGACATGTACCGTTTCCAGATCGACCAAGCCGGTTCGGTCAGCATTGAAACGATCGCCGAGCGATTGGCGGACGCCAGTTTGCTGGACACGCAACTGCGGATGTATCGCCAGCTGCCCAGCGGACAGTACGAACTGATCGCTCAGAACGACGATTACTTCAGCAACGACTCGTTGATTCGAATCGAAGATCTGAATCCGGGCACCTACATGATCGGTGTCAGTGCAGCGGGCAATGACTCCTATGACCCCGAGATTCCCGGCACCGGATTTGGTGGGCTCAGCCAAGGCACCTACGAACTTCGCGTCGACTTTTCGCCGGCTGCGGTCAGCTCGCTGACCGACACCACCGGGGTCGCGCTTGATGGCGATGCCGATGGCACGCCGGGCGGCACGTTCAACTATTGGTTCACGCCATCGGATCCCTCGGAGACGTTGTATGTCGACAAGGGCAACGTCACGCTGAATCAACCCACCGGTGCGATCCCATCGAACTTGGGCGACATCGCATTTGTCCAAGCGTTCCAAACGCGGACCATCGGCTACGTCAACAATGGCTATGCGGAAATTGACAAAGCCGTCGCGGACGCCCGACGGATTTCGGAACTGCGTCAACAAACGCTCAACGGCACGTTCAATGAATTGAATCAACTGCGGCGTTCGACCAACCCGGCCGACGTACAACGCGCCGCGGCGATCACGACCTACCTGACGGAATTGGACCTGACGGTTCGGGTGCTCGGCAACGGCGGACGTGACGGATTGGTCGAAACGTTTGGCGATAACTTTAGCTACAACATCGGCTTCGGCAGCAACGGTCTGCCGCTGGAAGACGGTTCGGATCTGGAAGTCCCTGCCGGCGTTCAATTGATTTTGGACTCCGGTTCGATCATCAAATTCAGTGACGCCCGACTGGCTGTCGGTAGTGTGGCCCCGACGATCGACTTGAGCGGTGCCAACCTGCAGGTTTTGGGCACGCCAACGATTGTCAACAGCAACGGGCTTCCGGCGCGTGATGTGGCCGGCGCGATCATCCCCGGCAGCGTGATCCTGACCAGTATCAACGATAGCTCGGTCGGCACCGGCAACCTGACCGGCGTCCGCCCCGCACCGCTGCCCGGTGACTGGGGTGGCATCGATTTCCGTGGCGATTTGGACGCGGCCGATGAACTGCGGATCAATCCGGAAGACGAAGGGATCTTTGCCAACCACATTCAATTTGCCGACATGCGCTACGGCGGCGGTGCGGTGTCAATCGGTGGCCGCGACGTGGTCGTTTCGCCGATCGACATGGCAATCACTCGCCCGACGATCATCAACAGCTCGATCACCAACAGCGCCGATGCCGCCATCGCGGCCTCGCCGGATTCTTTCCGCGAAGACCGATTCACCGATCCCAAATACCAACAATCGGGACGCTTTACGCCCGACTATGAACGTGTCGGTCCGGAAATTCACGGCAACACGGTTATCGACAACAGCATCAACGGTCTGTTTATACGACTGAGTACGCGGAGCGGCCAGGAACTGGAAACGGTTTCTACCAGCACGCGTTTTGACGACAGCGACATCACGCACGTGTTGACCGAAAACCTGGTGATCTCCGGAACGCCCGGTGGTCCCATCCTGCAATCCGGTGCGCCTTCGTCGTTCCTGATTCGCTTGACCCCGGTTCTCGGCGATGGCGCCGTTCCGGCCGGTTCCTACGTGTACCGACTGACCAATGTGACCGATTCGAATTTGGAATCGGCCGCCAGCGATGCGACCGTCGCGGTGACCACCACGGGCACCGGTGGAATTCGATTGCAACAATTGCCGACTGTCGCCCCGGGTAGCGCGACCGTCTCGCGTCGTCTGTATCGGGCCACGATCGATCCCACCACCGGACAACCGGGCGCGTTCGAATTGGTCGCCCAGCTCAACGCCAGCGCCACCACCTACACCGATCGCGCGGCGATCGGCACCGCTCCATTGCAGTTGACCGCCAGTCCGTTGCGCAGCCGATTGGATGCGAGTCTGGTGATCGACCCGTCGACGGTCTTGAAGGTCGATTCGGCGCGCATCGAAGCGCGCTTTGGTGCCAACCTGATCGCCGAAGGCACGTCGGGCAATCCGGTGGTGATCACCAGTTTGGAAGACCAACGCTATGGAGCCGGGGGAACCTTCGACACGGGTGACCGTGGTGTCAATGGGGAACTCAACCCGGGTGATTGGGGTGGCTTGTACATCGGCCACGGATCGACCGCCAATATCGACAACGCCGTGATCGCCGGCGCCGGTGGAACCACTCGCATCGAGGGTGGTTTCGCATCCTTCAATGCGATCGAAGTCCACCAGGGCGACCTGCGACTGACCAACAGCCGTATCGAAAACAACGCCGATGGACGTGGCACGCTCAATGACACCCGCGTCGGTCGCGGCGACAACGCCCCCGGTGCGGTTTTCATCCGCGCCGCCACACCGATCATCGTCGACAATGATTTCATCGACAACGACGCCGCGGCCATCACGATCGATGTCAATTCATTGAACTCGACCGAAGTCAACGATTCGGGGCGTGCGACCGGACGAATCGGCAACTTTGAAGTGGTTGGCAATAGCGGCCCGTTGGTCGAAGACAATACGCTGACGCGCAACGACACCAACGGCATGGTCGTTCGTGGTGGCGAACTTGTCACCGAAGGCGTCTGGGATGACGTGGACATGGTTCACGTGGTCACCGATTCGGTCGAAGTTCCCAACCAACATATCTATGGCGGACTGCGATTGGTCAGTGACGCCCGCGGTTCGCTGGTTGTCAAATTTGAAACCGCCAACGAAGGCGATCCAGCGGGGATCGTTGTCGGCGGTTCCCTGCTCACTGCGGCTGATGAGTTCCGCGACATTGCCGATCGCATCGGCGGTGCCCTGCGACTGGTCGGACACCCCGATTTCCCAGTCGTCTTGACCACTCTGCAAGACGATTTTGCCGGTGCCGGATTCACCATCGACGGAATGGCCCAGGTCGACACCAACAATGACGGCATCATCGGTGGCGATCTTAGCGATCAAGCCGGCACCTTGCCGACCGGCCCCGAAGTCAACTTGGGAACGACAATCGACAACGACGTCGACCCCACCATCACCGGTTCGTTTGGGGCCACCATTGGAGACGCCGGAGAGGTAGGATTCGCTTCCGGTGGCGGCAGTGCGGTCACCGTCGAAGACTTGCAGAACAATCAGCAATTGATCGGCCAAGACTTTATCTTCCAATACAACACCTACCTGACCAGCGGCGGCACGTCGGTGGCGCTTGCGGCCACAACGATCACCCAGGCGGCGACGTTGATCGCCGACGATGTGGTGGAAAGCCGTGGTACCTACGCCGGTCCCAACGGCGATGTGGAATGGATTGCGACCAGCTCGTTCCGTGACGGTGTCGCCACCCTGTTCACGTCCTTGGAATTGTCCTCGGCGACCGCGTTTGGTGACATCCGCGTGATCAGCTACCTGGACGAAGACGTGCTGGGCATTTCTGACGATGTCCTGTACACCACGGGCACACCGGGCGAAAGCGATTTCCGACTGTACACCATCGACGGCGCACTGCGTGTCGGTTTCTCGCACGGCGGTTTCTACGCCAACGATGGCCAGAACCAACAGAACGCCGTTTACGAAGGTTGGGCAGCCGACCAGTACAATGAACTGGAAACCCAGATCATTGCCGGAACGCAAACCTTCTCGATCGCCGGCGACATCGACTTGGTCGACCTGCCGGGATCTCCCGATGCGACCTTTGGAACCGTCTATGGCCCCAACGATGTCACCACGGCTCACTCGTGGCTGCTCGATTCCGCGGCTTCGTCCGCCCAGGTCACGAACTTCCTGGAATTGATCGCCGCCGACCCGGTGCTCCGCAATCCGCGATTCCAAGTCGAATCGGGTAAATGGAACGGCGTCGTGATCCGTGAAGGCGCCGATGATCGCAACGTCGCGGCAGCGGCCGAACAAGAACCGGTGCGAACCACCGTGTTCGACACCAACTCGATCCCTAGCCAAGCACAGTTCTTGGGCGAAATCGCTCCGGATCAGCAATCGGGTGACGAAAATCGTCGCCTGGGATTTGTCGTCGACGGCGTGATCGCCACCCGCGACGACGTGGACGTGTATTCGTTCATCGGCGAAAGCAACACCGAAGTCTGGTTGGACATCGATCGCACCAGCAACAGTCTGGACACCGTCATCGAGCTGATCGATTTCAATGGCCAAGTTCTGGCGGCGTCCAACGATTCGTTGTTGGCCGAACGTGATCCGTCGACCGGATTGTATGTTTCACCGCGTTTGGACCCCGATGCCGCCCAACCGCTGACGGTCAACGAAGATCGACTGTCGGTACAGCGGATCACCGTCGACCAAGCCATCGATTTTGCCACCGGCGGAAACCTGACGCTCGGTTTGGTCACCGGATCGGGCTTGACGGTGAACGTCGACGCGTTGGATTTTGTCGCCAACCCGGCTGGCTCGATCGCCGCAGCACTCAACAGCACCTTCTCCGCGGAACTCGGCTTTGTCACCACCCAGCTACTCTCGCGTGGCGCCAGCGATGACTATGTGGTCGAAGTCCACTTCCAAGCCGAATTCTTCACCGGTCTGGAAGTTCCCGAAATCCGGGGCACGTCCAACCCCGTCAGCCCCTCGATCGCACCGCTCGAATTTGAAACCCTGGTGCAAACCTCGGTGCTGCAGGACACGTATTCTTACAACGCCAAAGACGCCGGGATGCGAATCCGGCTGCCCGGTGAATCGGGAACCCGCAACCTGTATCACATCCGTGTTCGCAGTAGCAACACCCGTGACGGCGCCGATTTCAATACCCTGATCAACGGCGATGTGCTGGGCGGTTTGACCCAGGGCAGTTACTCGATGCAGGTTCGCTTGCAAGAAGCCGACGAGAGTGCCGGCACGCAAATCAGCCTGTCCGATGTTCGCTACGCCACCAACGGTGTGCAGATCATCGGTCAACCATTGCACTCGCCGCTGTTGGGTGAAGAGTACGAAACGACCGAATCAAACGAAACCGCCTCCGAGGCGCAACGTCTTGGGTACTACGGCACCGATTCGGACGTCGGCATCGAAGCCGGTCCGTTGCAGAGCGACCGTTTGGCAAAATCGTTCGCCGGCGAAATTGATTCGGCCACCGACGTCGATTGGTACCAGTTCGACATTCAGTACGACAACCTGACACGCGACGGCGCGCCGCTGCTGCTGTCGACCGTGATCGATTTGGATTATGCGTCCAATTTCGCTCGCAGCGACATGGCCTTGTACGTTTTCGATTCGACCGGAGCGTTGATCTACACCGGCACCGACAGCAATGTCGCCGAGGATCTGCCGGCGTCTCGCAACAGCAACAGCACCGACGATCTCAGTCGTGGTGGTGCGGGCACGGAAGACCCGTTCATCGGTTCGGTGGAACTGGGCGAAGGCACGTATTACGTTGCCGTTGCCAACCAGACCCAAGTCCCGTTGGCGATGGACCAGTTCTTTAACCCCGCTAGCGCGAACCCGCTGGTCCGCTTGGCACCAATCCAAGCGATCGATCGCATCGCGGTCGACAACATGAGCAACCGTGTGTTGTTCGATGAAACCTCGATCGTTCCCTATTCGATGGACGACGTGGTGGTGTACGTCAACACCAGCTCGGGTCTGTTCGCGGTCAATCCGTTCACCGGCCAAAACTACGGACAGGTTGGCAACTTTGGAAGTGACGACATCTACGACGTCGCCTTCCGCAGCAACGGCGAACTGTATGCCTACACCGGATTCGGTGACCGGCAACGCAGCGACACCAGCTGGTTCTATGTCCAGATCGATACCGGGACCGCGGCGCTGGATCAGATCAGCACCGGTGCCGGGATCACCACCTATGGCGATACCGTCGTCGAGGACAACAACAACCCGCAAATTCTGGACGCCGTCGCCAATGAGGGCGTGTTTGTCGAAGCCCTTTCGATTCGCGAATACAAAAACACCGAACGAGGTCTGTTTGTCGGTAGCCGGCCGATCTTGAACGGATCCTCCGGGCTGGAGTATCGCCAAAACGTGCTGTGGGAATTCAGTCCACAAACCGGTTTGGCAGTCGGCCCGTCCTACAACCGTTTCTTGAGCAACGCCGGTGCGGGCACGATCCCACGTGAAATCGGCCAGATCGACACGACCGCCCCGGCCACAGCCCAATCAACTCAGTTGGGTGTTTCCAACGTCTTGGAAATCGGTGCCAACGGTTACGCCCAGCAAACGATCGTTGATGGCGACGTGTTCACGTTGGTCAGTGGTCAAGACACCACCACGTTCGAGTTTGATTTCAATGGCGACGTCGCCGCCACCGGGGCTCCGATCCTGGACGGCGACACGCTGACCATCGGTTCGTCGATCTTCGAGTTCGACACGGGTTCACGATTGCGGATCAATCCGGTGACGGCCAACGGTGGACTTAACAACGGCCAAACCGTCACGGTCAGTGATGTTTCAGGATTCAGTCAGACGTTCGAGTTCATCAACCAGGGTGACACACCGTCGGGCAACAACATTCCGATCGTGATTCGATTGGCAAACGGCCAGATTCGTGCGACCAATACGATCGCAACCAGTTTGGGTCTGGCCATCCAAGCCAACATGCCCACCGTCACGGCGACCGTGCTGGGATCGGATGTGGCCTTCGGACCGGGAACAACGTTCGTCAACAACGGTGCCGGATTAGCGGCGGTCGGCAGTGTCGGAGTCGCTCCCGGAAACATCACGATTGCGATCGACGAATCGGCCAGCAGCAGTGAAATCATCGATACCATTGTGACCGAGTTGACCAACAACTCGATCGCGGTGACGACCAACGGACCAACCTTTGCGGTTCCCGGTGCCAGTTCCATCGAAATCAATTCCCAAGCCTTGGTCGGCGGCGGAACCAGTGGCGTGGATGTCGGGCGGACAGCGATCTCGATCAGCTTGACCGACACCGCACCGCAGATTGCACAAAAAGTGGCCGACGCGATCAATGCGGTTGGCGGCAATGCCAACGCCACGGCACAAAACCGTAGCGTCGGAGTCAGCGGTGGATTCATCGCCAGCGCCAGCGGAACGCTGGTCGCCGGTGGCGTTCCGGCCGGTGGCACCGTCACCGGGGTGGAAATCCTGGGCAACGACATGTACGCGATCACCGATGCCGGTGGCCTGTTCCGTGTCACCGATGCCGAACTCACCAATGGCGGAAACCAATTCGTCAACGGCAACCGTACCATCGGCACCTACGTGCAAACCGCGACCGATTTGTTGCGGGTCGGATCGAGCTTCACCGGTTTGCGAGCCGGTCCTAACAGTGTCGACGGTGGAATTTATTCCAACGTGCTGTTCGGGATCACCGCATCGGGTGACATCTACGCGTTCAATTCGCTGGGCGAACTGCTGCCGTATTTCGCCGGCGGACGCTCGATGATTTCCACCGGCATTGCCAATGCCGAAGGCTTGGATTTCAGCACGCTCGATTACAACCTGTGGCATTACACGAATAACCGCAGCGGTGACGCCGGACACGACGGCGGCACCTCGTTGGCATTCACCTACGAGACCTCGTTCCAATCGAACTACGACAGCGTTGCCGAATACCCGACCAACGTTGGCCGCCGCGACGGCCAAGGTGTCAACAACACCTACAACTTCCCCGGCGGTGCCAAAGGCCAGGTGCAAAGCAAAGAGTTCTCGCTGGAAGGCTACTCGCCCAGCGATGTTCCGATGCTGTATTTCAACTACAAGATCGAAGCCGATGGTGGAAACAGCACCGACGCGCTGCGAGTGTATGTGATTCAGCCCGATGGCACCGAACATGGCGTCGCGCTCAACACCACCGGTCGTAATTCTGGTGCCAGCGACGACGAATTTGATGATCCGCAAGCGACCGCGCCTTACAACGACGTGATCGATGTCGACAAGCAACAGCTGTTCGACAACACACCCACCTGGCGTCAAGCCCGTGTGCCGCTCGCGGAATTCGCCGGCCAAGCCGGGCTGTCCTTGCGAATCGAATTCGCAACGGCCGGAACGCTGGACACCAACTCCAGTGCGATCCGTGGCGTGGCGGCTGCCGATCTGGTCGAAGGCCAAACGCTGGTGGTCAATCGCGAAACCTTCACCGTCGACTTCCCGCCGACGTTGGTGGCCCCGGCCGGCACGCTCCTGGCGTCGACCTACGCCGCCGATCCGGCTGCCCGAGCGACGTTCCAACTTGATGGGCAAACCTATGTGCTCAACGATGGCACCCGCACGATCGACAGCAGCCCGCTGAACCCGGCGGATCCGCTGTCGCCACCGACCGAAATTTCGATCGACCTGACATCGTTGCTGACCAACACGCAAACGATTGCCGATCTTTCGTCGGCCGACATCGCAGCGATCATCCAAACGGCTGTGGCGGCGATGCCGCCATCGACGCTGATCACCTATCAAGTCGCCTCCAACGGAAACGCCGTGGAGTTTGGCGCCGCCGACGCGTTGATCACCGCCGAACCCAACCTGGTGACGGTTCGCAACGCCGACCCGGCGCCGGCCAACCCGATCAATGTCCGTGCCGGCATGTCCGCCAGCGACGTTGCGACCGCGATCCAAGCGGCCCTCACCGAGCGATTCCTGTCGACAGCGTTAAGCGCCAACGGGTTGGACTACATCCCGACATCCAATGCGATTGTTTCGGTGCCCGGTTACACGGTGGACAACTACGGACCGTTCGCCAACACCTCGCTGCGCTACGAAGACGACTTTGGTCTGACACCGGTCCAAGGCTCACGCGACAACGATTTCGAAGGCGTCTACCTGGACGACTTTGTCATCGGTTTGGCCGAACGCGGTGAACAGGTCAGCGACCAACGTGCCGCCGACGCACCGCTGGACACCGCGTTTGTCACCGACCAGCGGTTCACGTTCCCACAACCCGACGATCCCCGCAGCAATCTGGTGACGGGATCGTATCAAGTGGAGATTCGCGATGGCAGCGAGTACATCACTTCCAGCAATCTGTCACAGTTCCGCACCTTCGACAGCAACGACCGCCTAAGCGATGCGTTGTCGATTGTTGCCCGCAGCAGTGACGAGATCCTGGACGGTCAAATGTTCTCGATCACCGACGGACGCGCCACGGTCGAGTTCGAATTTGATTCCGACAACGTCGTCACACCTGGCCGCGTGCAAATCCCGTTCGAAGCGGAAATCACAGACCCGGTGACCGGTGTGCTGCGACCGCAAAACGCCACCGAGGTCGCCAAGTCCATCATCGGTGCGATCAATCGTGTCGATGTGCGGAGCGTGCTGGATATCCAAGCCGTCCCCAGCAGCGGATTCGAAAACGAAGTCGTTCCCACCGCGGGCATCAAAGAAGTCGTGCGACTGGACCCACGGATCAACTTGATCGGTGACGTCGTGGTGTCCGATGCGACCCGCTCGTTGGCCGAGATCGACCAGTCCAATCTGCGTGGCGATCAAAACCGCGAACGAAGCGCCCAGGGCGTGATCATGATCGAGAGCAGCCGGTTCCTATTCAACCAGGAATATGGCATCGACATCTCGCACAACGTCACCACGACGGTGGCCGGAAACGACACCCCGTCGATCGTCCGCTACCCACGCAACCTGGTGGAACTGAACACCGAAGACCTGGTTCCCGGCGTGGTCGTGCAAAGCAATATTTTTGCCTTCAACAGTGTCGGCGGATTGCAACTGCAAGGTATCGACGACACGTTGCAACAAACCAATGGCGACCCGGTCCCGATCGAGCGGATTGTCAACAACACGATCATCGGTGGCAGTGTTGCCACCGGCGCGACGGCACCGCCGGAACGATTTGATGGCGTGTTGTTTGACCAAGGCCGAATCTCGTTTGCCGATGCGGTCGTCGAATACGAACCCAACGCCGGTGGCTCGCCACCTGATCCGATTCACCAGACCCCCGATGCGGCACTGGGCATTCCCGACTGCAACGGTCGCGGCCCCGAACCGGCGGACGGCCAGTTCGCGGTTTCGCTGGGACTCGGTGGAACACTGACGCTACAGTTTGTCGACAACTACTTGACCGGCAGCGGTGATTCACAAGCCGACTTGGCTATCTTCGAAACCGGCGAAATCGAATCGGTCCGGGTCGAAATCAGCCGTGACGGCACCAACTTTATCGACGTCGGGATTGTCGGCGGCCTGACCAACCAATTGGACATCGATGCGTTTGGTTTTGATGCCGATGATCGATTCTCGTTCGTGCGTCTGACCGATCTGCGTCAGGGCGACACCAACGTTGCCTCCTTGGGTGCGGACATCGATGCGGTCGGTGCAATGAGCTCGGTGCCTGTCGACCAGTTCACCCCCGGCGGCGTCGGCATCAACATTGTCGGTGGTTCCTCGCCGACCGTGCTGAACAACGTGATCTCCAATTCGGAAACCGGCATTTCGGTGACCGGTGGCAACGGCGGATTCGTCTCCGGCGGTAATTCCTATTACCAGAACACCAACAACACCAGTGCCGGAGTCGGCCTGGGCACGCTGCCGCAAGTGCTGACGCCGACCGAATCGGTGTTTGTCGATCCCGGCAGTTTCGTGTTCTCGCCCGCCTCCGGTGCACGCATCATCGATAGCTCGATCGATTCGTTGCCTGACCGTGCCAGTTTGACCACTGTCCGCAACGCGATCGGAATCGATCCGTCGCCGGTGTTGGCGCCTCGATTGGACGTCAACGGTCAACTGCGAGTCGATGATCCCAATGTCGAGCCACCAAGTGGATTGGGCGAGCGGGTGTTCAAAGACCGCGGTGGTTTCGACCGTGGTGATTTGACTGGACCACGCGTGACGCTGTTGTCACCGTTGGCCCCGGGAATCGGATTGGACGCAGGCCGCACGACGGTATTGGGTGCAGCACCCCAAGCATTCGAAATTCAATTGGTCGATGGTCTGCCGCCGGCCGACATCGTTCCCGGTACCGGCATCGACGACCGCTCGGTTTCCAGCGGATCGCTGATCCTACTCAAAGACGGCGTCGCGCTAGTCGAAGGAACGGATTACCGATTCGCCTACAACCCCAGTACCAACATCATTCGGTTGACACCGATCGCCGGTGTTTGGGAACAGGATTCGACCTATGTGATTCGCATGGTCGACAGCAGCGATGCGATCGTCCAAGCCGGTGATGGCGACATTTACAACGACGGCGATCGATTCACCGTGATCGACGAAGTCGGTCAAAGCACCACGTTCGAATATGAAACCGGTGTTGGCATCGAACTTTCCTCGGGCCTAACCACCGCGACCGCTGATGGGATCACCGTCGAAGTATACGACGGCAGTATCACCCGCCAATTCGAACTGGACAGCAACAATGCGGTGAGCCCGCTATCGATTGCCGTGCCGATTCCGGCCGCCGGTGACGCGACGGACTTTGCCGCCGCACTGGCCGCGGCGATTGACGCCGATCCGCTGTTGAGCTTCACCGCGCGTTCCTCGGGCCCCTTGGTTCAACTGGTCGGCGGCACCCCGCTTTCGAGTGCAACCAGTGCCAGTGGATCCGTTCAGGTGTCCGGCCAGATCGGCACCGACATCGGGTTCGGTTTCCAAATCCCCACCATTGGCAACAGCAACCTGGCTCAAGTGAACGATGGAGATTCGATCATCGTTCGCCTCGGTGCGGTGAACGAAGTGACGTTTGAGTTCGACACCAACGGTTTGCTCAACGACACCAGCGCAACGGCCGTCACAATCTCTGACAACGCGACGCTTGATCAAGTCGCCGATGCACTGGTCCGATCCATTGGCGGATCGGGATTGGGATTGGCTCCGGAAAACGTCGGCTTTGGTCGCGTGTTCTTGGGCGGTGACAACACCTACTCGATCGATCTGTCGAATTCCAACTTGGTGCAAACCGGATTGGCCGGCGAAGAGGCATCCGTCGCGGTCGAGATCCCGATCGATCTGCCCGCCGAACAGATTGCCGCACTGATCCAACAGGCCATCGACAGCCAGAACCTGGCTGGGATCGAATCCTCGCTGGTCGACGTTCGGGTCTTCTTGGAAGGCACCCGCGGCGTGTCCGGGGTCGGAGCGGTCGACAGCGTGATCGTGCAAGACCAAGTCGGTAACCAACTGCAAAGCAATCAAGCCGACGGCCGCACCGAGCTGACGATCTTTATCGGCACCGGCTACGATTATGGCGATGCACCGGCACCCTATGTCAGCTTGATGGCTGACGGCGGACCACGGCACCGCGTCGATCCGTTGCTCAGCTTGGGCAACGAAAACACCGCTGATTCGGATGCGGAACTGCCAAACGCAGACTCCGGTGACGACGGCATCTCGCTGCCTTCGTCGTTCCAATCGGGGTTCTCCTCGATGATCGGAATCTATCTCCGCAATCTGGACGCTGGCCAAGCCAGCGACAAACCGGTTTACCTGGACGCCTGGTTCGACTGGGACCAAGACGGCTTGTTTGAAAGCCAGGAACGTGTTCGCTTCGGCACCACCGGAACGAGCCTGACGCCGATCTTTAGCAACACCACCACCAACGTCTTGATCGATGTTCCGGCATCGGCACTGACCGGTGAAACGTATGCTCGGTTCCGCCTCAGCGAATCGGCGACACTGGGACCCAACGGCGATGCGGAAAGTGGCGAGGTCGAAGATTATCGAATCTTTGTCTCCAACAATCCGTTCCAAAATCCGACCAACCGATACGATGCCAACGACAACGGCACGGTCACACCGTTGGACGCCTTGCAGGTGATCAACGCCTTGGCTCGCAACGGTTCAACCAGCGGCGAAGTCGACTTGGAAACCAACCCTGTCACCACGCCGCCCTATCCCGATGTGAACGGCGACGGTCGATTGACTTCCAGCGATGCGTTGGCAATCATCAACGAACTGGCGCGTGTGAACACAGCCAGCGGCGAAGGCGAATCGGTCGGAACCAACTATGTGGCAGCCGTGCCAGGTGTGTTGGCCAGCGGTTCCACCTTGCTTGGCGACATGCTGATCCACCAAGCGGTCACGAGTGATTTGCTCGCTTCGTCACGTCCGGCAGAGCCCGAACAGGAACCCGCCGAGACAGCAGATGTGTCGACCGTGCAGCCAGAAGCTAGCAAGACCAGCGTGTTTGATTCGCCAGAATCGATCGGATTGGATTCAATTGTCGATCAATTAGCTGCCGACACCGCAAGTGTCGCGGATGAATCCGACGAGCTGAAAAATGGAGTCGACGACTTTTTCGCAACGCTATAGCCGAGCCTGACCAGGCTCTGTCGGCAACCCGCCGCAGTAGGCTTAGACCAAACGAAGGAATCCGTTTGGTCCAACAACGTATGATTCACCGACTCCAGCGCACGAATCGCGCCAGGTCGGAAAACCTACACACTCGTAGCGCCGCGCCCTTGAGGCGAAACGGTTGAAGTTGTGCTTTTTTGGTAACCCGATGCGTGAGCGAGGGATTTAGCCGGTTGACGGGATCCCTCGCTAACGCGTCGGGTTACCAAAAACCAATGCCCCACGCGAAAGCGCTGGCTTCAAAACTAACGCGTCGGGTTAGGAACAAACAATGCCTCACCCAACAAGTGCAACTTCAAAACTCATGCATCGGGTTAGGAATTTGTCGTGCCTGATGCAAAAGCGTAATCTCAACTCGCCAAACCGCCGGCGGCGTCTGACGGTGCAACCGCTGGAGTCACGTCAGCTATTGGCCGCGGATGTTCCGATCGGGGCCACACCGACCGACACCGGCGAGTTTCTGCTGGGGACCGTGACCGTCACGCCGGTGTTTTTTGAGAGCGACGGGTCGATCGATCCCAACACCCAGAACTGGAGTGCGGCGGAGATTGATGCGACGCTTGTCAAGATCCGCGAGAGTGTGGATTGGTGGACCGATCTGCTGGCGACGCAAACGTCAGTGCATTCATTGGAATTCGTGATCGATGACACCTACGCGCGACAACCCGTCGCCACCGGCTATGAACCGATCGATCGCAGCAGTTCGACGTTTGAGCGTTACACCGGAGACTGGTTGACGGATTTGGGCTATGGCGACGCACCGTCGATCGAACGCGCCATGCACCTGTTCAATGACTCCCAACGAGTCAAACATCAAACCGACTGGGCGTTCACAATGATCGTCGTCGATTCGTCAGACGACGACGGCTTTTTCGCCAGCGGTGGATTCAGCGGCGCATTCGCCTACCCGGGCGGCCTGTTCTATGTGGTCCCCTCGGAACGTCCGGTGTCGACCTACTCTCACGAATTGGGGCATCTGTTTTGGGCCCGCGACGAGTACCCCGGCGGTGGTAGCTGGACCGACCAACGTGGCTACTACAACGCCCAGAATCTGAACGCCGCAGACAATCCGACGCCCGGATTTGTACAGGAAGACAGCATCATGCGTGGCGGAACCGTGGCCACGCGAGCCTGGAACGCACTGGAAAGCCCCGAGTCGACGCTGGCGATGATCGGCTGGCGGGACAGTGACAACGACGGGGTGTTTGACGTCCTCGATGTTCCCATTGAACTGGACGCGGTGGGCTGGTTTGACCCCGATACGTCGATGTATTCATTGCGTGGGTCAGCTGCTGTAGCGACCCTGGCCAATCAAAACTCCGCGGGCAACCAGAGTGACATCACGTTGTCGCGGGTCAGCGAGCTGCAATACAAACTCGATGACGGCAACTGGCAGGTGGCACTGTCACCCAATGCGCCCCAGGTCGATTTTGATCTGCAGTTCCAATTGGACACGGCCTTTGAACAAATCCAATGGCGGGCGATCGATACCGCCAACGGCGCTGTCAGCGAAATCCTGGTGTCCGATCAGAAAACGCCTGTCTTTTCCGGGGTCGGCGGCGGATACGTGTACGCCGACGCCAATGCCAATGGGCAACATGAATGGAACGAACGGCTGCTTGCGGGCACCCCCTTTGTGATTCGTCACAGCGACGGACGAGAACTGTTTCGCAGCCAATTCAATGCCGCCGATCTGCCCGAGGGTGTGATCGGTTCGATCAACGGATTGACGTTCACCAGTTTGGGTGACGACACCGATGGTCGCGCCGCAGTCCGCGAGACAGCAGATGGCGGCGTTTCGGTCATTCACGGCTACGATTCACAATACGGCGAGTGGAATTCGAATTGGGGCGCGCGACAACAACTGCAGGTCGCCGGTGCGGAAAGCGGGGGTGTGGTCACGGTCGATTTCACCGGCCTGGACACCGGCACCTACGGTCTAGAGAGTGGCAGCTACGCTCGGATGGAAGCGTTTGACCAGCAGGGCAACTCGCTGGGGCGTGCCACCAGCCCGCTGGTGCTTGCCGACCAACCGGGACAACTACAGATCCGCGATCCCCTCGGTCGAATCGCCAGCGTGAAAATCTACGGGCACGCAGAAACCGAAATCATGGTTTCGGCGGTCGCCTTCGGCCAGTCGCCGGAAACGGTCACCGGCCCCGGCGGTGAATTCTCGCTCAGCGGGCTCGCCGATGGGTCTTACACCGTGGAGTTGGTTTCCCAGGAATTGATCTACGAATTTCCCACGACGCCGATTCCATTCCAAATCAGCGGCGGATCGGTCGGTTCGCTGGGATTCGCCGCCAGCCGGATCGACAGCCCCCGCTACAACGCGACGCTGCCCGGTGATGTCAACGGCGACCTGGAAGTCACCCCACGCGACGCTTTGACGGTGGTCAACGACCTGGGAATCAACGGCAATCGCGTCCTCACCGCAGCAGAAACCGGTGGCTTTTACGTTGATGTAAACAACGACGGCATGGTCTCGCCGCTGGATGCGCTGCGAGTGATCAACCTGCTGCAACGCCGCGCCACCGGCGAATCGGAGCAACCGCTGCATCTGACCGACTCAGCACACCCCACCCAATCGGACTGGATTGCCAATCCGCTGCATCAAGCCGCTGTGGATCAGGTATTTCTGCAGAATACGCCTCATTTAGAACCCAATGGGTACCAAACGCCCAACCGGGCTGATTCGAAAATGTTGAACTCTGCGGGCGCCGACGGCTCTGGCCAAAGTCTGGGCGGCCAACAACCCGATAGGACAGCTTGGGCGGACATTTTGCCAACAAGTCGAACGGAGTCTGCGAGCGATGCAGACGGTTTTACTTCGGAATTTTTGCCTAAACTCAGCAAAATTCGTCGTGAATTTGCTGAAAACGATTCATCGGTTGAACTGTTTTGACCGGATTTATAGGAACTTTGACGGGTTTTTAGAATCTAAACCCCCGTCCAAAGCAGACCAAAAAGCCAGTTAATCAGATCGTTGATAAAGCGGGACGGGTAGATAAGATAGGGCCAATATTCAGTTTGGCGAGACTTCAACCCCGCTTGTCGCTGAATATTGGGGACACTGTGCCGCAGTGTCTCTTGCTCCTCCGATCCGCCATTCGACCCAATCAATCAAGTCATCGGCAATCCACGTTCTACTTCATCTTTCCGGAAATCCAGATGAAAAGCCTGCGTCAGTTGCTCCGCCGCCGTTTGCATTCCTCGAGTGCAGACCGTCCCCAGCCGCGTCGAGCCGCGAAACGCCACAGCGGCGGCCAGCTGAGAAGACAACTCAATGCCCAAGCACTGGAGCAGCGACAGCTGCTGGCCGGTGACATCGCTGTTGCCCACAACTACTGGAACGGTTTCGACGTCAACCAAGACATGCAGATCTCGCCCAGCGACGCGCTGGCCGTGATCAACTACTTGGCAACCAACGCCGCCCAGAACGGCCTTGGCGAAGGCGTCCAAAGCCGGTTGTCAGCGGAAGCCGAATTGGTGGAAGACTTTACCGGTCGCAAGGTCGACGTCAATGCCGACGGTAGCGTGACGCCTAGTGACGCACTGAGTGTGATCAATGCGTTGGCACGTGGCGAACAAGCCGGCGAGCTGGTCGAGTACCTGCTGACCGCCCGTGATGCCGACGACAATGAACTAAACGCGACCAATGGCGTGATCGAAGTCGGTGTCGGCCAGGAGAACTCGTTCTTCTTGGAAGTCGCCTACAACGACCTGCGGGGCTTTGGCGATGACCTAGGCGCGTTCTCGATCTTCCCAGACCTGGGCGTGACCCAAAGCGGCGTGCTGCGTCCGGTATTGCGTGAGACTCAGCAGGTGATCATCAGCGAAGAAATTCGCGTGTCGCAATCGGGCTCGTTGACAATCGGACGCGAAGGCACCACCGACACCGTCGAAGTGACTCTGGGTCAAATCCAAGGCGGCTTTGCCAGTGCACTCTCTGATGCATTGGTCAGCTTCGGAATGGACGCAAATGATTTCAACATCACCGAACCGCAAGCCCTGAAAGGCGATGACGGTTTGGATCTGGGATTCGAGATCCACTACACCGCTGTTGATGCCGGCAACCAAGACATCCCGGACCTGACGTTCACCCCCAACTTTGACAACGCGGTCACGACCACGTTCCGCGAGTTCGCGCCGTTCTTGGCCGATGGCACGACCCCCAACTCGGATGCCGTGCGATTCAATTTGGACACACGCAGCCGCACGCTGAACGACAACGAACGATTCTACGAATTGCTTAACCGCGGCACCTACACATTGGCCGATGGCTTCACCGACATCGGTGGCGTCGGCGGTGCATTCCCCAACGGGGTCCGCGACGTCGATGACAATGGCCAGTTGGTCGAACCCTTTGATGCGTTCCGCATCGAGGTCTACATCGCATCCCCACTGACCAGCCCCTTGGTCGTTGATGTGAATCCGGGTGCAGGCGTTGATCCGCTGACTCTGTACGGCAGCAACGATGTGGTTCCTGACGATCTGATCCTGATCGATGACGATGCCCGTGTGACCTTCAGCACCGGCGCGGTCTCCAACACTCCACCGGTCCTAAGCATCTCTCCGCTGACGAGCACTGCTTCGGAAGATGACGCGGACAGCTCCATCGACCTGCTAGACGGTGCCAGCGATGCCGAGGGCGACACGCTGTCGGTTGACAGTTTCACCTTCACCGGTGGCGACCAATCCGGTGTCACGCTCAACGGAAACAGTTTGGACCTGAACCCGGCGGCCTACAACGCGTTGAAAGTCGGCGAATCCGCTGTCATCACCGCCACCTACAAAGTCAGCGATGGCACGGCCACCACTGATCAGTCGATCACGATCACCATCAACGGTGCCAATGACGCACCGACGGTCAGTGCCGAAATCACTCGCACGGCCAGCGAGAACGCCAGTCAATTCAATGTGGATCTGCTGGAATTCGCCAGCGACCCCGACGGCGACACGCTCGATGCCACCTCCATCACGGTGCGTGCCGGCAGCGATGATGATTCCGGCATCACGATCGATGACACCAACAACCAATTGATCGTCGACCCCAGTGCCTACGCGGCATTGAACGCCGGCGAAAGCGCCACTGTGATTTACGATTTCACGATCTCCGACGGTAACGGCGGCACCGTCGCTCAAGTCGCTACGATCACGATCAATGGCGACACCCCCAACCAACCCCCGGTCGTCAGTGGTCCGGTCACGGTTTCGCTGTCCGAAGACGATGCCGACCAGACATTGAACCTGTTGAACAATGCCAGCGACCCTGACGGGGACACGTTGGAGGTCAGTGGTTTGACCTTGGTCAGTGGCGATGCCAGCGGAATCACGGACAACGGCAACAGTCTGTCGATCTCGCCAGACGCTTACAACGCCCTGGCATCCGGTGACACCGAAGTCATCACCTATAACTACAACGTGATCGACAACCGCGGCGGCAGCGTCGCTCAAACGGCCACGATCACCATCGGGGGTGCCAACGATTCGCCCGTCGTCTCTGCGGTCGTGACCGCGACCGTGACCGAAGACGATGCCAGCACGCCGGTCAACCTGCTCACCGGCGCTTCGGATCCGGACACCGGCGACACGCTTTCGGTTGACAATCTGACACTGGTTTCCGGTGACGCCAGCGGGATCTCTGGATCCGGTAGCACGCTGACCATCGATCCGTCACAGTACAACGATCTGGCCGCCGGCGACTCGGAAGTCATCGTTTACACCTACGACATCATCGACAACAACGGTGGCTCGGTTTCCCAATCAGCCACGATCACGATCACCGGCGTCAACGATGCCCCGACCGTGGCCGCTCCGCCAACCGCCACGTTCAGCGAAGACGATGCCAACGGCAGCTTGAATCTGTTGGACGGTGCTAGCGATGTGGATACCGGCGACGTCCTGTCAGCTGACAACGTGACCGTCGCATCGGGTGACGCCAGTGGCATCACCATCAGCGGCAACTCGCTGGTCGTGAACCCTTCGGCCTACAATAGCTTGGCCGCCGGTGAAACCGAAACCATCGCTTACACCTACAACGTCATCGACGGTAACGGCGGATCGGTCGCCCAATCGGCAACCATCACGATCAATGGTGCCAACGACGCACCCGTCGTCTCCGGTGCGATCTCGGAAACGTTCAACGAAGACCAGTCGACACAAACCGTGTCTCTGCTGCAGGGTGCATCCGATCCGGACACCACTGACACGCTGGCCGTGGCAAACGTCACCGTCACCGGCGACGACAGTGGAATCACCCGCTCAGGTGCCACGCTGACGATTGACCCAAGTGCCTACAGCAGTCTGAACTCCGGCGAACAAGCCGTCATCGTGTTCACCTACCAGGTCACCGATGGCACCGCCAACGTCAACCAGACCGCGACGGTCACGATCGAAGGCCGTGACGAAGGGTTCCCGGTTGTCTCCGGACCCATCGAAGTCTCGTTTGACGAAGACGACGCAAACGGCACGGTCGACCTGTTGGCCGGTGCATCGGATCCCGACGGCGACGCACTGAGCGTCATCAACGCCTCGGTCACCAGCGGTGACGCCCGCGGTGTCACCATCGATGCCGCCAACAACCGACTGGTGGTCACCCCAAGTGCCTACAACGATTTGGACACCGGTGAAACCGCCGTTGTCGTCGTTTCCTACCAAATCACCGATGGCACCAACGCCGTGGATCAAACCGCGACCGTGACCATCGTTGGCGAAGACGAACCGATCATTACCGGTTCAACCATCGCCGGCCAGTTGTTCATCGACCATGTGGAAAACATTGCCGATGTCCTAAACGGTGCGGCCCCCATTCGCAACGGCGTCAAAGACGCTGGCGAAGAAGCTCTAGGCGGAATCACGGTTCGTCTGCTCGGCGTCACCTCCGCTGGTGAAACCGAAGTCGCAGCAACGGTGACCGATACCGATGGCGTTTACGAATTCACCAATGTCGCTCCGGGCACTTACTACGTCGAATACGAAGTCCCCGGTTCGGTGGAATACACCGGCAGCCGTCGCGGTCAAGTCGTGGTCGGCAACCAGGGTGGCCAAACCCTCGAAGGGCCGGATCTGGATGCCATCGCATTGATCGGCGTGCAACACCGATTGGACTTGCTGGCCAAGACCTATCTCGATCAGGGCATCATCGACACCGGTAACTCGCCACTCATCCTGGGCGGCGGATCCGTCCAACTCGGTGCCGATGGCAGCCAGTCGATGTTCATCGCCGGTGAAGGCTTTGATGCGAAGTTTGCCGAAGTCGTGTTGAACGACAATCGCGATGCCGCACTGCTGACGATCATTGATTCCAACGATCAAGTCGTCTCGACTCGGCTCTCGGCGGATCAGTTTGTGGTCACCGGCGACGGCCAAGGACTGCGGTTCTTCGGCGAAACTAGTGACTTCAACTTTGCGGCAACCTCGGACGATTTGGTCCGTGACGAATTCGCCAACTACCGCGATGCGATCGACCAAGCATTGGCCAGTGGCGTCTAACCCGGACCCGCTGCGGCTGCGTTGACGCTGGCCATTTGAATCGTTCAACCGTCGGTGACCTGTCACCGACGGTTTTTTTATTCCACTGACCCCGGGGCATCCCCAACTCGTGCATCGCATCCGCCTTCGTCGCCCCTGGACGCGCACCGTCGGTGACCAACCACCGACCGAAAAAATCGACGTGCCGGATGCGGATCCCGCGACGGTCCAAGCGGGCACGAGCGTCTGTTATCGACGCGCATTTAACCGCCCTACCGGGTTAACCCCCGACACCACGCTGTGGTTGTCGATCGGCATCCCCACCGGCGACAGCCTGCGAGTCAGCCTGAACGGCCACACGATCCAAGCCCTGACCGCCATCCAAACTGCCCAGCCCATTCAACTGGACCTGACCGCCAAATTATTGGGCAGCAATGAATTGGTGATCGAACTGGAATCCGAACAAGCGGCCCTGTGCGGGCTGACCGCTGACGTCGCGCTGTTGATCGAGGACTGACCGATGGGCTGCACACGGCGAGTTGCTCCGGGGCTGAACGACCCGCTACCATGGTTTGATCAAGAGCGATGACCGCGACCTCGCCGATTTGAATTTGTCAGGAGATCTTCGATGCCGTCCCGTCAGTCGACCGCGAAACGACTGCTCCCGCCCTACGGAAACCGACTGATGTTGGTCCTGTGGATGGCTCTGATTGGCGTCACCAGTGGTTCCCTGTCAGCTTCGGATCGAGATGAAATCCGTTTCCGCAAACTCCTGCAGGGGCGTCACGACAACGGCCGAATGATCGCGATGCGTGCGATCGGAACGGATTTCCAAAGCCGCAGCGCGGCGCTGCCGGTGGTCATCGAATCGCTGACCGCATTGGTTGATGATCCACGTTTTGCTCGCGCCGAGAAACAGGGACAACCCGTGCTGCCGGATGGGGTTCGCCTGATGATCGAATTCGTCGGCACCATCGACCGCCCCGATGCGACCGACGCCCTGGTCCGTCTACTGAATTGTCCATTCGATTCGTGGTCGATGGCTGCGGTTCAAACGCTGTGCAAAAACCAACATCACACGGCCTTGGACGATGTGATCGCACTGGTCGATTCGGATTACTTTGACCGGAACTACGGGTTCCGATTCGCGCTCGCGCGCGGCTTGATTGAAATGAAACATCCCGATGCATGGGAGGCGTTGGCCAAACTGTATGATCGCGTGGAAGGCCAACTCGCTCATCGGTTGCATCAACAGTTTGAAAAAGTCACGGCCGAAGATTTCAAAGACGATGCGGATCGATTCCAAGCATGGCGAGGACGTGTCGGGCTGTCGATTGCCGAACAGGATGCCGATCCTAGCGAGGTCGTCCAAGCCTCGGCCACCGACCCGCCACTGCCCCAACGCATGGGTTTGGCACCGTCACAGTCGGCGGCGTCCTACCTGCGTGAGCGCCACCTCAAACCATCGAAATACTATGGGATCGATATCTACGCCAAACGACTGTTGTTTGTGATCGACCGCAGCGGCAGCATGAAAACCCCGGTCGGCAACCAGTCCCGATTTGAGCACGCCAAACAAGAACTTGGCACCGCGATCATGGGTCTGGACGAGTCCTGTGAATTTAGCATTCTGGTGTTCGATAGCGACGTCCGACCCTGGCGCCCGACACTGGTCCAAGCGACCGAAGAAAACAAACGCAATGCACTGCGTTTCATCGACTATCTCTCAGCCGGCAGCAGCACCAACACCTATGCCGCACTGCGCCAATCGCTGGACTTTGATGAACAGCTCGAAGCCGTGTTCATGTTGACCGACGGCAAACCCACCTCGGGACAACTCGTTCATCCCTCCGCCATCTTGATCGACATTCTCCGCCGCAACGAAAGCCACAATATCACGCTGAACACCATCGCCATCGGCGTCGACCCCTTGATGCAAGGTTTTCTCCGCAAGTTGACCGAACCCAGCGAAGGCGAATACCGCGAAGTCAACTAGCTCAAGGCCTGGGGCTGACCCTACCAGGCTATCGACTCCCGTCGCTCCGCGACTCAATCGCGCGTGTTCCCTAGCCGTCCCCTCAATCGCGCGTGTTCCTCTGCCGTCCCTCAATCGCGGAGCGATGTCATTCGTTAGCCAGGGGTGAAACCCCTGGATTTAGCACCCCCACCGGCGCAGTCGCGGAGCGCCGACATTCTCTACCGCCCCTCCGGGGCTTGTTGATGTTCTTTGACGCTCACGGCCTGGGGCTGACGCCACCAGGCTATCGACTCCCGTCGCTCCGCGACTCAATCAAACGTGTTTGTCAGCCGTCCCTCAATCGCGCGTGTTCCCCAGGCGTCCCCTCAATCGCACGTGTTCCCCAGCCGTCCCCTCAATCGCGGAGCGATGTCATTCGTTAGCCAGGGGTGAAACCCCTGGATTTAGCAACACCCAACCGCGCAGTCGCGGAGCGACGGCATTCTCTACCGCCCCTCCGGGGCTTGTTGATGTTCTTTGACGCTCAAGGCCTGGGGCTGACGCCACCAGGCTATCGACTCCCGTCGCTCCGCGACTCAATCGCACGTGTTCCCCAGGCGTCCCCTCAATCGCGCGTGTTCCTCTGCCGTCCCTCAATCGCGGAGCGATGTCATTCGTTAGCCAGGGGTGAAACCCCTGGATTTAGCACCCCTCAACCGCGCAGTCGCGGAGCGACGACATTCTCTACCGCCCCTCCGGGGCTCGTTGATGCTCTTTGACGCTCACGGCCTGGGGCTGACGCCACCAGGCTATCGACTCCCGTCGCTCCGCGACTCAATCACACGTGTTCCCCAGCCGCGACTCAATCACGCGTGTTCCTCTGCCGTCCCCTCAATCACGCGTGTTTCTCAGCCGTCCCTGAATCGCGGAGCGATGTCATTCGTTAGCCAGGGGTGAAACCCCTGGATTTAGCAACACCCAACCGCGCAGTCGCGGAGCGACGGCATTCTCTACCGCCCCTCCGGGGCTCGTTGATGTTCTTTGACGCTCAAGGCCTGGGGCTGACGCCCAATA
>NZ_JAMYFE010000083.1 GCF_024129865.1 Stieleria tagensis
GCAAGGTCTGGATCGAAGAATCGCTCGAGCATTTCGCGGCCTGCTTTGGCATCGATCTACTGTGCTATGCGATCCTGTCGAACCACTACCACCTGATCCTCCGTTCGCGGCCGGATGTTGTCGCCAGCTGGGATGACAGCGAAGTCGCACGCCGCTGGCTATTAATCTGTCCCCTGCGCAAGATCGATGGCAAGCCCGCTGTACCGACCGAGCCCGAATTGAATTCGATTCGCAACTGCCCGGTGAAATTGGCAGAGGCCCGGCAGCGGCTGAGCAACATCTCTTGGTGGATGCGGTTGCTGAATCAACGCATTGCACAGCGGGCGAACCGCGAAGAAGAGGAGATGGGTCGATTTTGGCAGGACCGTTTTCGTGCGATCCGAATCATTGATGAAGAATCTCTGATGGCCTGCGCGGCCTATGTGGATTTGAATCCGATCCGCGCCGGACTGGCCGAAACCATCGAAGCCAGCGATCACACCTCGGTGCAACGTCGCATCGAAACGCGCCAGCAACTCGCGGCAGCGTCGCAGGACACAGGCGTTGAAACGAATTCAACATCACGCCAACCCGACTCAACGATTTCACCCCTCACTCCTGAGCAACGGCGGGACAGAATCCTTGCTCAGCTCACAATTGACGAAGCCCAAGATCCAACCGGTCCGGTCGCTAGTCAAACGTCATTTCGCTGTAGCGACAAAGGATTTTTGTCGATCAGCACCGAGGCCTACTTCGAACTACTCGATTGGACAGCACGTCAGTTCCGCCCCGACAAACCCGGATCGACGCCAGCGGACGCACCACCGGTGTTGAAACGGTTGGGGTTGGAAAAACCGGCGTGGCTAGCGCTGGTCGCCAGCTTTGAAGAGTTGTTCTGTCATCTCGCCGGCCGCTGCGATCGCATCGACGTCGAGCGAAGTTATCGCACTGGGCGTCGTTTCCAAGTACGTCCCATCGCACGCGATTTACTCACTTCGGCGGCATAGCCGGCGTGACCTTCTTTGGTCAAAAAATCTCGACCTGCCAAACGCCATACCAAACCGGTTACAGCATCGGTGCGTGCTGAGCGTGGAGATTTTGAAGTTGCGCTGTTATCGAGACCCGACGCGTTTGCAAAACCAATGGCCTCTGGAAAAAGTGCAGCTCAAAATCATTGATGAATGACCGGATCTGCTGGACGCTGCCGATCGAAATCAGATGAAAATTCCTCCGCAATCGCGTCGGTCGTCAAAAAATTACGCCGAGGGGAACGACTGCCACTTGTAATTGGGCTCTGTCCCCGGTCTTTAATCGTTAGCGAATTTGGGCGTTTTCGATTTCGTCGAGTGCGAGAGACGCGGCGGCGATGCTGCCGCCAGAGAGCTTCATTCGCCATGATTCCCGTGATCCGTCGTCCGATTTCAAGGCTCGCCAGTACAGCCAAGCGGAAACAATCAGTCCGAGCACCCCCACGACCAGCGACACAACCAACGAATTGGGGTGCATCACCGCATCAAAACCGATCGCAACGCAAACGGGAATCCACATCAACCACCATGGAAATCCAATGCCCGGACCGACGCCCAGATAGACGGATTGCAGGTGACCGAGATTGTCACGGATTTCGTCAACGGGTTTCGAGTAATCGATTCGTTTGATTCGCGTGCAGATGGCCGCAGCGGAACCGATCAAGAAGATGCCATAAACATGTAGAATCACTCCGCTGATTAGACGATGCGGAACGTGTGTGTTTCTTGCCCAGCATTGAGCGCCAAGAATAATGATCGCGATCCCGATCAAGATCTGGACAATCTGTTTGTGAAAAAGTGGTTGCAATGACACTTTGACGCGATCCAATAGTTCCCGGCGTGTAATCAGCAACCGTCCGGCCAACTCCTGTTGTGCAACTGACGCCGCGCTCGCCTGCTGCGTTGCGTCAGCGGCCGCGCCCGTGACAAGTGTCTCGGCGTATGCGGGATTGTTGGTCGATGCGATCGACTGCACGTCCGATTTAATTTGGCTTGCCTGTTGATAGCGCCGCAGCGGTTCTTTTTCGAGCGTCCTGAGAACAACGTCATCCAGCCGGACATCGATTTCGACTTTCGACGATGGCGCTGCAAATCGCCCGATGGGCAGCTCTCCCGTCAGCATCTCATAGATCACGACTCCCAGCGAATAGATGTCGGCTCGATGATCGACGTTATGGGTGCCTTCCAATTGTTCCGGCGCCATATACCGCGGCGTCCCCATGACTTGGTGTGTCGCGGTCAGCAAATCCTGCTGACTCTCGTTGCCAAGGATCCGTGAGAGTCCGAAGTCCGCGATTTTTACGCAGCCGTCAACGGACAACAGGATGTTCTCGGGTTTGATGTCGCGATGGACAACGCCTTTGTCATGAGCGTATTGCAACGCGTCGCAGAGAGAGGGCACGATCGCGAGTGCATGTTCGGGTGCCAGTCCGCCGCTCTTCACAATGTCTCGTAGAGTCGAACCTTCAATGTATTCCATCAGAAAATAGTACGTGTCGGCAACGTTGCCGAATTCGTACAGGGCGACGATATTTGGATGATTCAGTTTCGCTAACGTGCGAGCTTCACGCGTGAACCGTAACGCGAACTTGACATCATGACCGAATTCCTCTGGTAGAATCTTAATTGCAACGACGCGGTCGAGACCTTCCTGGCGAGCCTTGTAGACCGCGCCCATTCCCCCCGCCCCAATCAGTTCAATGATTTGAAGCGATGGCAATAACTCGGCCAGTCGCTCGATACTCGGCGGAATAAATGTACCTGCTGGCTTGCCGCCCACGTCAAAGGCGTCGTGAATGGCTTCGGCGTCATCGGGGAAACGGTCCAGGTATTCCTGCTTGGCTGGCGTTTCCCCCCGTCGTCGTCGATAATCGACGTCAAGAACGACCAGTTCAGCTAACAATGCATCACGCTGAAAATTCTCGTCTTCACCGGCGATCACCGATTCAATCGAAGGTGCCCCACTTGTCTGCCATTTTTGCTCAAAATCGGCGCACAGATCATCGATCCGCTCCAGAGTCTCGATCGCTAGTTTCTTTTGGCGAATGCTCATTGTCTTCAAACAACTCCTGCTGACATTTTTCTCGAATCAGGTGCAAACGACGTTCAATCGTCCGCTCAGAGCAGCCAAAACGCCCGGCAAGTTCCGCGTTTGAATACCCCTCCAACTTAGCAACCGCTAAATCTCGGAGCTGTCCGACACCTAAATGAGAAAAAATTTGTTCGACCGACTCTTGCATCATCATCACCATCTCAGGTGATGGCTCGTCGCCGAGCGCTTCGATGAGATTGTCATCATCGTCCGTTTGGTTCAACGAGAGCACTTTGACGTTTCCACCACGTCGTTGCCGCTGGTCATGCCTTCGCTTGTCAACGATCTTTCTAGCCGACATCCGCAGCAACATCCGCCAAAGATCACTTCGATCCGACAAATCCGGAAACCGCCCACCTTCGGCTGCGTTGTAAAAACTGTCGAAAACACTTAGCACGATATCTTCCTCGTCCGAGACGGCTCGGTTCTGCCCATACAAGCGGGCTCGAACCGAACGCACGAGTCGATCGAAGTAGTGCTGCCAAATGCGATTCGCGGCATTCGAATCACCCGCCTTCACTAAGTCAATCCAGTGGCTGACATTTGTGTTTTTCGACATGCGGCAAGACCGAGAGATGCAAAACGGAAAGGCAACAGAATTCACACACGCAATCGTACCACCTCCAGCATGGGCATCGAAATCAGATGCCGATGGTCTGGATACCGTCCCCGAGCAATGGAATCGCCGTGTTATTCCTCGATGCGATAGATGGCGTCTGCAGTTCGCATGATCAATGCGTTGCCATCAACGGCTGCTGAGGCAAGTGTTCGTTCGCCGAGATCGTTTTCCGCCAAGACGTTGTATTCGCGACCGGTGGCGATGACTGTCGTAACACCTGATTCATTCGTGTAGTAAATCTTGTTGTCAACCAAAACAGGCGATGCAGAGAAACCGCCGCCCACGCGTTTCGTATAGATAACGTCGCCGGTCTGTGCGTCCACGCAAATCGCGATTCCACCGTCACTGATCGAGTAGATCAGTCCTTCGTGAGCGAGCATCGACGCGGTGTGGGGAACATTTCTCTTGATCGACCATTTCAAATGAGTCTCAGTGACATCACCGCTGCCCGTGGGGTCGATCGCCAGCATGCTAGGGGTATCGTAACTGGTTGAAAGAAAAACCAGCCCTTGGTGATAGATCGGTTTGGGGATGACCGAGTATCCCGAGTAGAGCAACTGCCAGATGACATTTCCGTTGGACGGATCAATCGCCAAGACACTATCGCTGCCTGGTGCGATGACTTGTTTCTGGCCATCGACGATGATCAACGAGGGCGTGCAGAAAGAAAACTTTTTCTTCGCATCGTTCGGGCGTTCCACTTCCCACGCTACTTTGCCCGTCTCTGCATCCAAGGCGACCACTTTGGGATCACTCGCACCATCACATGTAAAAATCAACTTGCCATCGACCAAGATCGGCGAGCCACCGTTGCCGTGGACGGGTTTAAAAAACAGATCGCGGTTCTGCCAAATGAGATTTCCATCGAGATCAACGCATGCAGTTCCTTGATACCCAAAATGGACAAACACACGATCACCGTCAACAATGGGCGTCGGGCTCGCATGCGAATTCTTCTTATGAATCTTGTGGCTCTTCTCGGCCGTTTGCTCCATCAACGGCACAGACTTTAAAAGATCACCGTTCTTTGCATCCAAGATGATCAATGTCAACGCGTACTCAGTCGCTTTGGCATCCGCTTCTTGGTTTTGGGGAACCGCCGCCGTGACGTATATCCGGCCATCGGCAATGACTGGAGAGGACCAGCCTTGACCCGCGAGTGGCGTTCGAAATGCAATGTTCTTATCACTCGACCATTCCGTGGGCACGTTTGAATCTGCGTTTGCGATCCCGTTTGCCGACGGACCTCGAAAAACAGGCCAAGAGTCGACCGCGTCAGACGATGTCGAAAAACAGAGAATGCCGATGGATGTCGATATCGCAAAAAGGCAACGGGAAAGGCCGCCTAGTGTTGAAGTGATCATGAGGGGGTTGAACGCAAACGTTGATGGGAGTGTTGGATACGAGGATGCCGAACATTCTATGATAACCGAAGTCCGCCAAAGTAGAATCGCCGCATCCAATGATCACCGTCGCCACATCCGCTACCCGGTTCGCGTCATACTACTGCTTCGATGATGTCCGGTCGCACAGGTGCGTTCAGAAAAATGATGCAGATGCCCGCTAAAACAGACGAGCTTGCGATGAGTAAACAAACCAATCAGAACACGACCGCTTCAATGACGCGGCGGCAGCTGCTAATTGCGTCTGTGGCAACCGGCGGGATGCTGTTGCCAGGCACCGCGAACACTTGGGCAGATGAAACGGATTCACTCTCAACCGATCATTTCTGGTATCGGTTGGCTCCCGATGGCCCCTACATTGATTCGCAACGCGACAACAAGGCATTCGGTTTCGGCCTGGACAAAGTGTATCTGTCCCACGACAACGGCCAGACGTGGCCGCACCACGCTGATTTCCCCAATGCGAAAAACATCACGTTCAGTTGCATCTTGAAGAATGGAAACATTCTTTTCGCGACACGGACGCGACTGTATCTAAGCACCGACAATCTAGGCAGCTTCAAGCAGGTGATTGTCAAAAACACCGACGGCAGCGACTACCTTCCGCATCGGCAACTCGATCCCGAAAAACCCGGCTGGTACTTTCATCCACTCGATGGCGTCCACACCTGGGAAGTTAACGGATCGGAGATGCTGGTGTGGGGAAATTATTGCAACGTCTTGGGCGGTGCGGTTCCGGTCAACATTTACTATTCGACCGATCAAGGACAGACCGTCAAAATTGCGTACTCGTTTGGTCAGAACCCTGAATTCCAACAACCAGGCGGCACGCCACGCGATCTGCTGGGCAACCCCAACAATCCGGTCGTGTGCCGGCACATCCACTGTGTCGCATTCAACTCCGCCGAGAACGCTTTTTACGCATGCACCGGTGACCACGATCGCACCGCCGCCGACGGCAGTAACAAACAAGAATGCCATTGGCTTCGAGGCACGTATGACGCCGCGGATGATTCATGGGATTGGACGGTTCTCGTATCGGTGAATTCAAACTCACGTTTCAAGTCAGGCGGCATCAACTTTGTCGATGGGAAACTTTACTGGGCGTCCGATGCCAATGGAAAGAACGGGGAAATGCCACACGATCGCGGCATTTTCCGCTGCGAACCGGCCGATCTGACGGACCAGACAAAACACGAACTGCTATTCAATCCGCTGTTCGAATCGGCCAACATGATCATCGAAGATGGCGTAATCTTATCGGCACACTACGCACCCGCGTCGCCCTATGCGACAGGCATCATTTTCTCGCCGGACATGGGCGAGACCTGGGCACAATACGATTTGAAAGAGTTCGGCCAACGCAGCGGGATTCGTTTTCAAAAAAAGAACAGCGACGGCTGGTTTCGCGTTGATCTACGCAAAGGATGGATCGAGCGCGGCGAAGTTCTATTCATCAAGCCGAAGTCCAGTTAGACGTTCTGGCGTCTATAATCGGGGCTCAACCATCGATGACTTCCAACCGCATCCGCTTTTAAGACGTCATGAAAACCAAACTGACCAGGCAATTTGCCGTTCTGATGATCGTGACAACTGCGTTCGGCTGGTCGCCGAAAGCGAGCGGCCAGGATGAGATCATCACCTTTGAGTCTGTTCCGTCAGAACGCGAATCGATCAGTGGCGAGGAACCGCTGGCCGCAGAGTTTTCGGCGAAGCAGGCAGCGATCTATCTCGACCGATCTTCGCTGACGTGGCAGAAAGAAAAGAAGTGTGTGACTTGCCACACCAACATGCCGTACATGTTTGCGCGTCCTGCACTGGCATCGGTGCAAAAAGATTCGGGCGAAGTGCGCGAATTCTTTGAACAATACCGAACGGTACGCTGGAAAACCAAGGGGCCAAAAGAAAACCAAGGTTTCTGGCCGATCGTCGTTGGGGCCGGGCTGACATTCAACGACATGCAGACCACAGGGGAACTGAGCCCAGTGACTCGCGATGTCTTGGACATGTTGTGGACGGTGCAGCGGGCCGACGGCGGATGGAAGTGGCCGCACTGTGATTATGCCCCGATGGAGATTGATGATCACTACGGCGTCACATTGGCGGCGCTGGCCGTTGGAGTTGCGCCGGGGGGATACTCCGAAACGGCCGTCGCCAAAAGAGGGCTGGCCAACTTGCGTGTATATTTGAAAAACAACCCGCCCAAATCGCTGCACCACCGAGCAATGATCGCTTGGTGTTCGAAACGCATCGCTGGTATTGAAACCGAGGACGATCGGGCAACGACACTTCAGGAACTGTTGGCGATTCAACTGGCTGATGGCGGTTGGTCAACCGCCGGATTCTTGACTGACTGGAAGGGATTGGAGCGTGATGATGGCGAACCTCTGGACACGCAAACAAGCGACGCATACGGCACGGGATTGGTCATCGTGATCAGCCGAGAGTTGGGCGTGCCGGCAAGCGATCCGCGTTTGCAAAAAGGCATCCAGTGGTTGCTCGCCAACCAACGCGAAAGTGGCAAATGGTTCACTCGTTCACCCGTCAATGACGCAGGAAATCTGATTTCCAACACAGGGAGTGCATTCGCCGTCCTCGCACTGCAAAGCTGTGGAGAGCTCCCTGGCTGGCCATTTGATTCGTCTGAGAACTGATTTCGTCAGAGCCCAAGAAAGCTGGGAAGACCGTCTCTAATCCACCAGCAAAGCGGAAAGCACTTGCGCGTAGACACGATGTCCAAAATCGTTTGGATGATTCACGCCGTTTCCGGTTAGATCCGAATCCTTCTTTCGCTTCATGAATTCGCTCCACACACTGGTCATGTCAGCCAGCGCAATCCCTGGTCCGCAAAGCGCTGCCAATTGATCGCGATACTCGGGAAATACATCGTGATTCAAACGAACCCAGTCTCGATTGCCTAGCATTGATGCGATCAAGATGAACTCCGAATTCGGTAGGGCGGATCGCGTCCGACTGATCATGGCTTCTGTATTTTGACGGAACTCCGTCGCGGAACGGGTTGCCGAATCGTTCATGCCAAACGCTAAGATGACCAAGTCGGGCTGATGACGTGTCAATTCGTCGATCATCGTGATCCCCCAGGGAGTGGATTTCCCGCCCACGGACAGGTTGGTTAGCTTTACCTTTGTGTGATAATGGGATTGCAAATGTTCAACAAGCAAGTCTTGGTAGGCTGGTTGATACGGCGCACCGTGTCCCCACGACGACGCATTGCAACCGGTGGAAATGCTATCTCCTAACAATACGACTGAGAGTTCTTTGTGATCTCGCAGTTTCTTGATCGTGATTGGAAGCATGTCTGCGTCGAATGTCGGCATCGAGACGTTCCAATCGTCAGCGGCCTTCTCGTAAGTGACGTACGTTTGCAGTTGGTGGTACTCCAATTTTCCACCGAACATGATTTCCCCGTCGCCATCACGGTGTGTCAATTGAAATCTCTGCGAATTTGCGGGACGCCGGAGGTCCGACGGCATTGTCGTCACGATACGTGAACCGACAGGGATGACAATTTCGGAACTGCCTGGCGTGAACCGGTAGTCAGTTTCGTTTTCGTAAACGATCTCACCTGATGAACTGCGCACCGAAACGATTCGTTTGATCGGGAACAACAACCTGGCGCGAGCCTGATTCGAGTTTGCATCCCGTAAAAAAAGCACGGACTCCTGTTCAACAATGTCGCCGGACCAGAACGGTCGCAACTGATCAGGCGAATAGGTCCAAGCGTCGCGCGCTAGTTGGTCACAGAGCCAGGCATAAATCGTTGCCCCAATCTGTTTGTAGCCAGTTGCGTTGGGGTGAACGGCGTTATGGTTGGGATACCCATCGACGGGATCAAGATTCAAATGCGTGGGCACACTGCTGATTTGTGGATCTGCTTTTGCCTTCACAAACTGCAATTGTCGCTGGACCAACCGATGTTGAATTCGTTTCCATCCCCAACGTGTATATCGATCCTGGTAGTTCGACTGGAACGCTTCCTGGCGAGCATTGGGAGGCGTCGTCAAGCAAATGCCAATTTGTGCCTGCGGTGCTGCATTTCTGATCGCCGCCAGCAGTTGATCCGCATGAGCAAACATCTTGTCGATCGACGCATCGATTCCAGCGGCATTTTCTGGCGGAGCGCCGAAGCAATCGTTGATGCCCAGCAGGATCACAACGTGAGTCGGCAGGTGGTCGTCACCGCGTCGGGCAAAGTACCGATGCACATCTAATTCCGGCTCTGAGGTCTCGTTGAGAAACACGAACGGACTACTGCGCTTCTGAACTGATCCATCGGGGTTGGGTTCATATTGGGTGACAAATCGAGCCCATGTCCATCCGCCATAGCCCTCGTGAGCAACACCCTCGGCAGCTGAGGATGGCCTTTGGGTGCCGATCATCTCCCAACGGTGATTGGTCGAGAGCAGCCTGGCGATTTCATTAGGATACTGAGTCGCCGAGGTCAAGCTGTCGCCGATGACCAATAGGCGAAGCGGTTCAGCAGCTGGGCGGGCGCGGTCCTCGGTCACCTTGAGAACACTCGACTTTGACTCCACTAATTTGTCGTCGGCGGTGTACACCGACACCTGCAATGAATGATCCCCGGCATCCTGAACGGTTGGCGTTGCGGTCCAGTGTCGGTCGACAGTGCGACCGACATCACATGTCACTTTGAATCGGTAATTCTGAGGCGACTGAGTCAAGACAATATTGTCAAAATACACGCTGATCGGCACGCCGGTGACAGCGAAAATCTGCGGCGGAAGCGTCAACTGGAGTTCGGTTTGACTCTGCTGCGCCCAAACCGGCGAGACAAAAACACAGGCCAGAAGCATCCAAAGCGTGCGATTCATATTGTTACCGATAGATTGTTTGATCACGTCGAGAAGACACGCAAGACGTTGGACATTTCTGTTCTTTAAAGGTTGCCGGGTAGAGTCGCCCTTCGTCAAATCAACAAGTCGCGTCTCGTTGTGTTGCCGGCGGAACTTCAATCGGTCTAGGCAAGGATCTCATGAATGACTCGCCCATAGACGTCCGTCAGCCGAAAGTCACGACCTGCATGTCGGAAGGTAAGCCGTTCGTGGTCAAGTCCAAGAAGATGCAAGATTGTTGCGTGCAGGTCGTGCACGTGAACTTTGTCGATGACGGATTTGAACCCAAAGTCGTCTGTTTCACCGTAGCTGAGACCGCCTTTGACACCACCGCCCGCCATCCACATGCTGAATCCGTGGTGATTGTGGTCTCGACCGTTTCCGTTCTCGGATGTTGGCGTGCGACCGAATTCGCCGCCCCAAACGATCAGCGTGTCTTCGAGCAATCCGCGCTGCTTGAGATCCGCGATTAGCGCAGCGATCGGTTGGTCGATATTTTTACACAGCTTCGGAACCGTCTCGTCATGACCGCTGTGTGTATCCCATGGTTGTCCGTTTCCATAGTAGACTTGGACGAACCGCACGCCGCGCTCCACCAGTCGCCGTGCCAGCAGGCATCCGTTGGCAAAATGGCCTGGGCCGTACGCTTCTTTGGACTGTTTTGTTTCTCGATTCACGTCGAATGCCTCGCTGGCTGCGAATTGCATTCGATAGGCGGTTTGCATCGATTCGTTGCGAGCTTTCAAAACAGAATCACCGGCGCGGCTGACAAGATGTTCCGCATTGATTTGTCGCAACAATTCAAGCTGATCCCGCTGGGTCTGATGATCCCATTTTGTGTTGCTCAGATGCGGCAACATCTTGTCGGGTTGAATCGTTGAATGATTGATGTAGGTGCCTTGATGCTCCGAAGGCAAGAACGCACTGTTCCAAAGAATGGAGAACCTGACGGGTCTCCCCGGGCACAACACAACGTACCCAGGAAGGTTCGCATTCTCACTGCCTAGACCGTATAAAAACCAAGCCCCCATGCTGGGCCGTGTCGGAATGATTGTGCCATTGTTCATCTGCAGCAATGCGGGCCCATGATTGGGGTTGTCCGCGTGAAGCGATTTCAGCACGCAAATGTCGTCGATGTGCCGACTGATGTTGGGCAGCAATTCACTGACGGGGACGCCGCTCTGGCCGCGTGGTTGGAATCGGAATGGGGATGGCAACAATCCGGCAGTGGGGCGTTCGGTTAACAGGTCGGCACCTGCTGGTTTTGTTCCCGCGTACTTTTCAAGCAGTGGTTTCGGATCAAACAAGTCGCCTTGAAAAGGCCCACCATTCATGAACAGGTGGATCACCCGCTTGGCTTTCGCAGGAAAATGCGGACCGATGGCGGCCGATCCAATTCCCGTAGCGGCCGCGTTGCATGAAAGCAAGTTGGTTGCACCAATCGACCCCAGTCCGCCGAGTCCGGTCAGCAGCTGTCGCCGGTCGATCGACAGTGGTCGACGCTGTGTTCTTTTCATCGGTCAGGTCTCAATCGACAAACAAGAATTCGTTACAGGCCAAAAGAACGTGCACATACTGTTGCCAACGCAATTGATCGCTCTCGCTGGCCGTGCCTAAAAACGCACGCGCCATTTCCATTTCGTTTTCAGTGGGCTCACGTGAGAACAACCACCAATAGGTTCTAGTGATCCGCCCCCGGTCACCATCGTTTGGTGCATCCTTTGTAAGCCGCGAAACAACGGCCTGCGATTGACGCAACAGAAGTGGGCCATTGAGTGCGTAGAGCCCCTGCAGGGCGGTGACGGTCGGAACACGCTGTGGGCTGTGTTGTGTCGGATCCGGAAAGTCGTGGACCATCAATGTTGCTGACATGTCGCGACGATGTACGGTGGCGTACAGCGTCCGTCGATGATTGTGGTTGTCGTCAACGTTTGTCGACGCACCACCGAGACTCAGATCAAGGAAATCGCTGGCAACCAGCATTGCATCGCGCCATTGCTCGAATGTGATTCGACGGCGATTCATTCTCGATAGCCAAATGTTGTCGGGATCAGCTGACGCGTGCTCCGATTCAGCGGATGATTGTTGCCAAGTCGCCGAAAGCAATATCTCGCGGTGCAGACGTTTGATTGACCAACCGCCTGCGACAAATCTCGCTGCGAGGTCATCGAGCAATTGCGGATGGGTTGGTCGGCTGCCCTGGTTGCCAAAATTACTGGGCGTACTGACAATCCCTTGCCCAAAATGTGCGAGCCAAATGCGATTCACGATCACTCGGGCGGTCAACGGCGCCGCATCGGTTGTCAAAGAATTTGCCAGTTCCAATCGTCCGCTACCGTTGCGATAGGGCTGTGGATTGTCTGACAGCACGCTTAAGAATCGACGCGGAACGATGGGTCCCGGTCGATTTGGGTTCCCACGAATGTATGCTGGAAGATCGCGCGGCTCCGCCCGGTATTCGATACGGGTCCCCTCTTGAGGTGTCTTTCCCGCGCGAACGACAAACATCGATTCTTCTGACAAGGCCGGCGCCAATGGCGTGTCGTACAGTGCGGTCGTGGCCTGGATGTCTTTGATTTCTGCAGCAAGTTCGGCAAGCTTCGATTTGGGTTGCGGATTTTGCTTTTTCAGCTTTGCAATCTCCGCCTCAAATCGAGCAACCTCTATTTTTGCGATTCGCACGGGTTCGTATCGCTCTTCAGAAACCAACGGCCGTTCGATTTGTCGACAACTGGCGAAAATGCCAGCCATTGCATAGTAATCCTCCGAGCTGATTGGATCGAATTTGTGATCATGACATCGAGCACAAGCAACGGTTAGTCCCAGGAAGGTCCGCGAGACGGCATCCACACGTTCTTCCCATTCGTCGGCAACGATCACATTGATGATCTCGCACGGTAACTTCAGCTCTTTCCAGTAAGTCGGGCTCAGACTGACAAATCCGAGTGCCGAAAGATCTTCCGGCCCGGTCTCTCGCATCAAATCGGTGGCCAATTGACGACGAATGAAATCGTCGTAGGCCATGTCTTGGTTCAACGCGTCGACCACCCAATCGCGATACAGATACGGCTGTCCCGCTTGGTACAACCAACTGGCGGTTCGGTCGGTATAGCGAGCCATGTCCAGCCACCACCGAGCCCAATGCTCACCGTACTGCGGCGACTCCAACAGCGAATCGACCAATCGTTCGTACGCGTTGGGCGAATCATCGGCAACAAAATCGCGTATCTGTTCCGGGGTCGGCGGCATCCCGATCAGGTCAAAACAAAGTCGACGGATCAATGTGGCGCGATCCGCAGGCGGTGACGGCGTTAACCGTTCGCGTTCCATTGATGCCAGCACAAAGTGGTCCAATCGCACTTGCGGCCAGCGGTTGTTTTCGATCTCCGGTAGCAACTGTTTCCGCAACGGCTGAAAGGACCAGAACTCTTTTGCTTTTTCAAAATTAATTTCGCCGCTGACGGGAGTAAGCTGACCTAGCGAATCGGGGTAATGAGCACCTTGCTGCACCCACCGCGTCAATTCAGCGATGTCACGATCCGAGAGCTTTCCCTTTGGCGGCATCTGAATTTCGCCATCGTAGGCGATCGTCTCGATCAGCAAACTTTCGGTGGGCTTACCCGCATGCAGCACTGCCCCGCTGTCGCCACCACGTACGATTCCAGCGGAGGAATCCAGCAGTAGACCACCATGCACAGTCTTGGCGTTCGAGGAGTGACACGAGTAACAGTGCTCGCTAAGCAATGGACGTATCTTGCGCTCGAAGTACTCGTTTTCATCCGCCAGCAAATGATGCTGACAAGCAATCGTGACGATCACGAAGACGAGCACGCTCAGAAACAACGACGGTAGGCAGCGAAGCATGGGTCGTAGGCGGAGGTTCTTGGCAGGAATTTCAGGCGGGAGAAGCATTCTATCGTATTCCAATCGTTCGGGACGATAATGGGGACACAGCCCCCATCGATTCCGCTGAAAAAAGCGATCTTGAAGAAATGGTTATTTTTGAAACCCCAACTGCCTGCGGGTTGCCGAGATTCGATGGGATGCATGACGTGAAACGCCCCCCGTACCAACACCCCAATCCAGGTCAATGACAGCAGTAAGCAACTCGAATCAATTTTTAGACACGTTCGCTGAGGTGGAGAATTGGCTGCGCCGACATTTGTCTGTCTCCAACGACATTACGTTTTCCAAAATGGTGACACACGCCTCTGGCTCGAATCGTGTGATTCGCCGCTATGCCGATGACCTGCGTGAATACGCTGAACTGCGAAATGCGATTGTCCATGACCGATCTGGCGGACGTGTCATCGCCGAACCACATCTGACTGCGGTGCGTGATTTTCAGCAGATCGCTGCCAACCTGACCAATCCGCCCAAGTTGATTCCCAAGTTCCAACTGCATGTCAAGACTCGAGAAATTTCCGATTCAGTTGGCGCTGCAGTCAGCGACATGCGCGCAGGTGCGTTTTCGCAGATTCCGGTCACTCGAGACGGCTCTGTCCATGCCGTTTTGACGGCCGAGACAGTGGCACGTTGGTTGGCGTCAGAATTGAAAAATGAAATTGTCTCGCTCAAGGAGACTGCGATTGAGCGTGTCCTGCTTCACACCGAAGAATCCGATCACTACTGTTACCTCAGTCACGATCAGACGATGTTCGACGCGATCGATGCATTCGAACACTACGCGAGTGCTGGCAAAAGCTTGGACGCGATTCTGATCTCACACGGGGGCCAGCAAAAGAACAAACTACTTGGAATCGTCACGCTGTTTGATCTTCCGCAACTGCTAAACGAGATCGGATTGAAGAAAATTTCAGCGACGTAGGTTGAACAAAGTAAAGGTTGAACCCCACTGGTACGTGCCGAAGCCCGAAATCCGCCACCCAATGTTCCACAGCATTGTCGGTGTGAAATCGTCATCGGCATCTGCACGCTGTTCTCCACCAATTCTAATCCGGCGTTGATCGCTTCGCTAGAATTGACGAACCAGACATTTGAACTGCCTAAATACCTTTCTGTCGAATCGAATCCAAGCAACCACCATGCCGCAGCATCTGACAATCATGTTTCTTTTGTTGCCTGCCATCGTGGGAATGACGCCTATCGGCATGACCTATGGGGCTGATCCGCCATTCAGGGTTAACACAAAACGCGCTGACGACAAAGTGGAAATCAACGCGGAAGCGGGCAAGACTTACTTTTCCGTAAAGAGCCCGTTCGGTATCAGCCAGGCAGTCTTCCAACGCGGCGGCATCAAATGGCCGGACACCGTGGTGTTGCGGTTGCATCTGAAGGGGCTGGAGAACCTGAAAGTTTCCAATGGCAAGGTCAGGTTAGAAGCTTCGGCATCAAGTCAAAATGGAAACATACGGCTCTGGAAGGACGGCAAGGAAGATGCGCCACTGGGTGCGGAGAATCCGTACTGGATGCAAATTCACCTGGTCCGCAACGACGGCCAGCCAGTGAAAACGATTCCGCTGAAAGACGGCTACTTTGAAATGCAGTTGCCCAACGCTCTGTTTGAAGACAATCCAGACTCGATCACGTTAGACTGGATCGACTTCTATCGTTGAACAAGGCTATACAATGAACGTTACCGTCGATGTGATTTCCGATGTTATCTGCCCATGGTGCTACATCGGCAAACGGCGTCTGGAAGATGCAATTGCTACGTTTGACGATCAGCACGACGTGCAGGTTCACTGGCATCCATTCCAACTTAATCCGACAATGCCAAGTCAAGGGATCAGCCGCAAAGAGTATCGCACCAGAAAATTTGGCAGTTGGGAGCGATCACTGGAACTGGATGCCAAAATCATTGCCGTCGGTGAATCCGAAGGAATTCATTTCGCGTTCAACAAAACGGAACGAACGCCCAATACGGTCGATGCACACCGCCTGATTTGGCTGGCCGGTCAACATCATTGTCAGGATGCAATGGTCGAGGCATTGTTCCAAAGCTATTTCACACAGGGCCGGGACATCGGCAATCAACAGACGTTGGTTGCAGTGGCTGTCGAGGCTGGACTGGAGCGGCATGCTGCCGAATCCATGTTGAGCAGTGAAGAAGGAATGGATGTGATTGCGAACGGACAAAAACGATCGCAACAGCACAACGTGACGGGCGTCCCATTCTTTATCATCAACAACGCGATAACGCTGTCCGGCGCTCAGGAACCAGAGACGTTCGTCGATGCGTTGAAGCAAGCCATCACATGAATGGGATCAAATCGACTTCCAAGTGGGTGTTGGCAATCGCCCTGATCGTTGCCGGAACGATGCACTTCGCAAACACCGGATTTTTCATGAAGATCATGCCGCCCTATCTGCCGCTTCACAAAGAGTTGGTCATACTGAGTGGCGCGTTTGAAATCTTGCTGGGGGTTCTGCTGCTGGTTCCACGATGCTCACGACTGGCGGCATGGGGAATCATCGCGCTGTTGATTGCCGTGTTCCCCGCCAACATCTACCTTTATCAGCACCAGGATATTCTTCCGGCGTCACCGACCATCCATCTGCTACGACTTCCGCTACAGGGCGTTCTCATTCTCTGGGCGTTCTGGCACACAAGGGAAGCAACGCAACACAGAGATGTTCGACCTGAATTCAACCGTCAGTGAACAAATGGAGAATCCACTTGTCCGAGATACAAACCATCACCGCCAGTGAACTTGCCCAGCGCGGCGGGGCAAACGACATCGAGTTGATCGATGTACGAACGCCGCTTGAATTTGGCGAGATCCGAGCGGTCCCGGCACGCAATCTGCCGCTGGATCGACTCGATCCAGTGGCCGTGATGCAGGCGCGCGATCCGTCCGCCGATCAACCCTTGTATTTGATCTGCAAGGGGGGAGCACGCGGCGCAAAGGCCTGTCAAAAATTCATCGACGCGGGCTATGCCAATGTCGTGAATGTCGAGGGGGGAACTGAAGCATGGGCCCAGGCTGGGTTACCGGTGGTCCGTGGCCAGAAAGTGATGTCGCTCGAACGACAGGTTCGCATCGCCGCTGGATCGATCGTGCTGGTCGGCGCGTTGCTAGGCATTTTTGTGCATCCGTACTGGGCGGGCATCTCCGCTTTTGTCGGTGCCGGATTGGTTTTTGCCGGCATCAGTGATACCTGCGCGATGGGCATGCTGATTGCCAAAATGCCTTGGAATCAGGTGAACACGGCTTCTAGGTGAAGGAAAATTTGATGACGGGATCTTTGTCGAATGACCACGCTGTGAAACGAAATCTCAATAGCAAGGTTGCTTTGGTGACTGGCGCGAGTCGAGGGATCGGAAAAGCGATTGCGGTCAGGCTAGCCGCAGACGGTGCTTCTGTCGTCGTCAACTACGCCGGGAGTGCTGATCAGGCGGCGGCAACCGTGAAAGAGATCGAAGAACATGGCGGCCGAGCGATTTCGATCCAAGCCGATGTCAGCAAAATCGCTGATGTGAAACGAATGTTTGACGAGACAACGGAAGTGTTTGGCAATCCAAATGTGTTGGTGAACAATGCCGGCATCATGTTCAACAAACCGATTGTTGAAATGGATGAACAGGAATTTGATCGGCTGATAGCAGTCAACCTAAAAGGCACATTGTTCTGCTGCCAGGAAGCGGGCAAGCGAATGACCGACGGTGGTCACATTATCAATCTCTCCTCATCCACCACGCTCATGATGCTGCCCAATTACGGCGCTTATGTTGCGTCCAAGGGTGCGGTCGAGCAACTTTCTCGGGTGCTCGCCAAGGAATTGGGCAGCAAAAAAATCAACGTCAATATCGTTTCTCCGGGGCCCACCGACACGGAACTATTCAACCAGGGCAAAAGCGAAGAACAAAAACAGAACTTTGCCCAGATGGCTGCTCTCGGTCGCCTGGGCGCCCCCGACGACATCGCGAGTGTGGTTGCGATGTTGGTCAGCGCCGATGCGGGATGGATCAGCGGACAAAACATTCGCGTCAACGGTGGGTTGGTCTGAATTGAATCCGCCGGTGCACGTTCAGGACGCGTCGCTGGTTTCAGCGACCGACTTGGCGACGTTGCTTGCGAAACTTGTTTGGATTCTGTGCTTGCCCGGTGACTTCATAGAGAAATTGACTGGGGATTGTCGGCCGGGGTTTGCCCCATTTGCGTCGCGTCAGCGCCATCGATAAAGTCAATTTTTCTTGTGCCCGCGTGATGCCGACGTAGCACAGGCGGCGTTCTTCGGCGATGTCCTCGTCGCGACCTGATTTCACGCTGCGGCTGTGCGGCAGCAGTCCCTCTTCCATGCCGACCATGTAGACGACAGGGAATTCCAGACCTTTGGCCGCATGCAGGGTGAGCAACCAGACCGCGTTTTGCATCGCCAGCTTGTCTTTTTCGTTGCCCATCTCGCGACCGGAGAGCGCGATGTCAGCCAAAAATCCTGTCAGGTCAGCATCGTCTTTGCCGTCTTCGAATGCGGAGAGCGCGTTGGTGACTTCGCCGAGCGACGCGAGCCGGTTTTGGCGGTCTTCTGGTTCGTCGTACAACCGATTGATTTCATCCGCATAGGAAGTGCGTGTGATCAGGGTTTCCATTGCGGCGGTCAGCGATTCATTTTTCGCGCGTTGATTGACGTCATGCAGCAGGCCTTGCAGATCGCCAACGCCTCGCTGTGCGGCGGGTGACAATTGCGAGACGACATCGGGACGTTGCATGACCTGCCAGATCGGAACGCCTTCTTTCACGGCATGCTCCATCAACGTTTTCACGCTTTTGGGACTCAATCCTCGCGCCGGCGTGTTGATCACTCGCAGCAACGAGATTTCGTCATCCGGCTGATCAACCCATTTTAGATAGGCCACCATGTCACGCACTTCGCGACGATCGAAGAACGATTGGCTACCCAACATCACATAGGGCACATCGGCTTTGCGCAATTCCGTTTCGAACAGCCGCGGTTGTTCATTGGTACGAAACAAGATTGCGATATCACGCGGTTGAATGTGCTCGTTGTCGATCAGGTGTTTGATTTCTCCGACGACCGACTGTGATTCTTTGGTTTCGTCTTTGTGTTGCGCGATCCGAGGGCGAACACCGTCGGGACGCGACGGGCGGAGTTCTTTGTCGTGCCGCTGGGAATTGAACTGGATCAATCGGTTGGCCATTTCCAAGATGGATCCACAACTGCGATAGTTGGCTTCCAAACAAACAATTTTTGCGTCCGGCCAATCGTTTTTGAAATTCAAAATGTGAGTCACATCGGCGCCGCGCCAGGCATAGATGGACTGGTCATCGTCGCCGACCACACATAGATTTCGGTGTGCGCCAGCAAGGTGTTTGGTGATCCGGTACTGGCTGCCGTTGGTGTCTTGGTATTCGTCGACCAAGACATGGTCGAAGCTGCCGGCCTCGATTTCGCGAATTTCCGGATGCTGGTCGAACAGAACTTCGGTTTGCAGCAACAAATCGTCAAAGTCCATGGCTCCGCGGCACTTCAGTCCTTCCTGGTAGCGTCGATAGCCGGCCGCAGCCAAGTGTTCTTTATCGGTGCTGGCAACCATGGGTGCTTGTTCGGGGTGCACCGATGCATTTTTCCAGTTGCTGATGATGCCCAGCAAATCACCGGGTTTGAGCGCCGTACCGGGAAGTCGCAATTCGCGCAAAATTGCACGTGCCAGCGATTCTTGATCGCTGCGATCGTAGATCGAAAATTTTGCCGGATAGCCGAGTGCGGTCGCGTGTCGCCGCAGCACTCGAACACAATGTGCGTGAAAGGTGCTGATCGTCGGTTCGGGACGTTTTTCGCCGCGGCGTTTTTTCTTACCTTTGTGACCGAGCAGTTCGCCAACCCGATCTTTCATTTCACCGGCGGCCTTGTTGGTAAACGTGACCGCCAAGATTCGGTTCGGATCGGTGCCGTGACGAATCAAGTTGGCGATCCGAAAGGTCACCACGCGCGTTTTCCCGGTCCCCGCGCCGGCCAAAACCAGCAGGGGACCGGCGAGTGTATCGACGGCGTCCGCCTGCGCCGGGTTCAATCCGTGAGCCAATTCGAATCCTGGGTGAAGTGATTAGCGTCCGGCGTTCCGATCAACAACCGGATCGGCCGAGCCAGTGGCGAGCAAGACCAGCGTGCCCTGCTGGGGTTTGTTGGAGTTCATCATGGTGCGACTAAACGGAATGTAATAACACGCATAGGCACCGGTCGATGCATTGAGCACATAGATGACTGACGACGCGAGAGGATTGTTATTGCTGCTGGGCATATCGACCAGCCCTGCTGTCATCATGTACTGGGTGCCTTTGCCGGTTCCCAACGCATCTTGGACATTCACGGTGAACATGCCCAAAAATTTACCCAGACGGGGGTACATGATCGAACACTGCAACAGCCCCGAGTTGTGGTCGAGCACGAACAGGCCTTCGGCGCGATCGCTGACCAGACCGGTCGCCATCGAAAATTTTTCGCTGCTCACCGCCGCGGTCGCGTCCAGCGTGGGCATTGTCAAACCGAGAGGATTGTGCGACGAAACGACAGCCTCCGCGGATTGGCTGGCGGTTTGCCGAAGCGCCTGGGCTTGGCCGGCGAAATAGGCGGCGGCGAAGACCGATGCGAGGGTAACGGCCCCCAAAATCGCGATCACGGGCCGACGTCGACCGGGTCGATCGGCGGTGGTGTGGGTTTCATGTTCCATGGAATTCTGCTCCGTGCGTGCGGATGAGACGAGGGACAGGCGTATTGCCCAGGTGAAACGGGTCGTTGATGGGTTGCCGAACAGGCCGGCGTCGCCACGGGGAATTGTAGGGCAGCGAGCGCGCCTTTACGATTGCAGACCTGACGAGATTCTCTCCCCACGTTCAAATTGTCTCCCTTTGGATCACCGAGGTCAATAAAACCATCATGGGCATTAACGCACCCCTGAATCGAAAACTTCGCATGGCATTGGTTGGAGGAGGGCAAGGATCGTTCATCGGTCGGGTGCATTCAATCGCCGCCTGTCTGGACAATCGGGCTGTCGTCACGGCGGGGGCGCTGTCCAGCAATCCAGAACGCGCCAAATCGTCCGCGCCCGACTACGGGATCGCCGAATCACGAGCCTACACCAGCTATCAGGAGATGCTGGATTCGGAACTGAAACTGCCGGCGGACGAACGAATCGATTTCGTCAGCATCGCGACCCCCAACCACGTTCATTTTGAAGTCGCCGATGCGGCGGTCAAAGCCGGTTTCAACGTGGTCTGTGATAAACCGATGACCTACGATTTGGCGCAAGCCGAACAGTTGTTGGAAACCGTCAAAAACAGTGACGTGGTGTTTGCCCTCTCGCACAACTACACGGGCTATCCCCTGATCCGCCAAGCTCGCGAAATGATCTTGGGCGGCGAACTGGGCGAGATCAACGCGATCCGGTCACAGTACATTCAAGGCTGGCTGCGAACGTCGCTGGAAGCGGAAGAACAAAAACAAGCGGCCTGGCGGACCGATCCGGGCAAAAGCGGTGTGGCCGGTGCCTTCGGCGACATCGCCACCCATGCCTACAATTTGGGCCGCTACATGACCGGATTGTTGCCCGACCAAGTCAGTTGCCACCTCAAGACATTTGTCGAAGGCCGTCGCTTGGACGACTACGGCACCGCGGTGATCCGCTACGAAAATGGCGGCCTGGGCACCGTCACCGCGTCGCAGATCAGCCACGGTCGTGAAAACGATTTAGAGATCGAAATCGATGGCACCAAGGGGTCGTTGCGCTGGCGACAAGAAAACCCCAACGAATTGATCTATCGGCAAAATGGTAAAGCCCACCAGATCTTGACCCGCGACCCCAACGCACCGTACATGCATCCGTTGGCCGCCGGATCCTGCCGCCTGCCCTCGGGACACCCCGAAGCGTTCTTTGAAGCATTTGCAAACGTCTATGCGGCGGCGTTCGACGACATGGTCAAACGGGCCAGCGGCGAAGCGATCGAGCGGCGCGATTCGGTTTACACCAACTGTTTCGACGGCGTCGAAGGCATGTACTTCATTCAACAATGCGTCGCCAGCAGCCAAGACGATGCTGCCTGGTTGCCGCTCAAGCACGCCGCGGCGCGCAAGTAAGGGTGCGGGTTCAGTGCCGGAAAAAAATGTTGCCGTGATTTTGCCCGCGGCCGGCAGCGGGCGCCGCTTCGGTAGTGAGCAAAACAAACTGTTTGCGCTGCTGGGCGGCAAACCCATCTGGTGGCATTCGGCAAATCGTTTTCGCGCCCACCCACGGGTGGCACGTTTGGTGATGCCGGTCTCGCAGACAGATCGCAGCCGATTCCAGCACGAATTTGCCGCGGCAATCGGCGAATTGGGGATCGAATTGGTCGCCGGCGGTGGCCAGCGCACCGATAGCGTGCGAAACGGACTGGACCAACTGGACGGAGATACCGCCATTGAATTGGTTGCCGTCCACGATGCCGCTCGTCCGCTGATTCGGGCTGCCGATTTAGACGCGGTCTTGATGCGGGCCGATCAAACCGGGGCGGCCATCTTGGCGACGCCCGTCACGGCGACGGTGAAGCAAACGGATGATTCGGGGGTGTCGTGCCAAACGGTGGATCGCAGTACGCTTTGGCTGGCCCAGACCCCACAGGTATTTCGCCCGTCGATTCTGCGACAGGCCTATCAAAAACATCGTGGACGCCCCGCGACCGATGACGCTGAACTTGTTCAGCGGATGGGTGTCAACGTGGCATTGGTGGGCGGTAGCGCCGACAACATCAAAATCACTCACCCCAACGATTTGGTCGTCGCCGAGGCGATCCTTACGACTCAGCAGCATTCGGACACATGCAACACAACGATTTGATTGAAGAATTGCGATGGCGCGGTCTGATCCACCAGATCACCGACGAACCCGGCCTGCAAAAACTGCTCGCCTCAGGTCCGCAAACCGTTTACATCGGATTCGATCCCACCGCGACGTCGTTGCATGTCGGATCGTTGATGCAGTTGATGATGCTGCGACGTTTCCAATTGGCCGGACACCGGCCGATCGCGTTGGTCGGGGGGGCAACCGGAATGATCGGCGACCCGACGGGAAAAAGCGAAGAACGCAATCTGCTGTCGGCCGAACAATTGCAACAGAACGTCGCTGGAATCGAATCGCAGATGCGAAAGTTCCTGTCGTTTGAAGGTGAAAACGCAGCGATCTTGCTGAACAATTTTGACTGGATGAAGGGGTTCAGCTACCTGGAGTTCCTGCGTGACGTGGGAAAGAACTTTCCGGTCGGCACGATGCTGGGGAAAGAATCGGTCCGCGCGCGACTGGGCAGCGAGGCGGGACTCAGTTACACCGAGTTCAGCTACATGTTGCTGCAAGCCTATGACTTCGTTTACTTGGCCAAACAGCAGGGCTGTCTGATCCAGGCCGGCGGTAGCGACCAATGGGGGAACATCACCGCCGGCATCGATCTGTCGCGGCGGATGTTGGGCAAGCAAGTGTTCGGCTTGACCGCCCCGCTATTGACCACCGGCGACGGGAAAAAAATGGGCAAGACCGAACGCGGTGCGGTCTGGCTGGATCGGCAACAAACCAGCCCCTACGCGTTCTACCAGTACTGGATCAATGTCAGTGATGAAGACGTGATGCGCTGCATCGCCTACCTGACCGAAATCGATCGCCAAGAATACGACTCGCTGGCCGACGCCACGCAATCTGATCCGGGTCGCCGCGCCGCCCAGAAACGGTTGGCCGAATGGATGACCGTGTTTGTGCATGGCGACGACGGGATTCGATCCGCATTGGCAGCCAGTAAAATCCTGTTTGGTGGCGAGATCGAAGACGTCGACGATGCCGGATTGAACGAGATTTTTGCCGACGTGCCCAGCCAGGAATTGCCGCGAGATTTATTGGCCGGCGAAGGCCTGTGGGTCGTCGAAGCGCTGCAGCAAGCCGGTCTGGCCAAAAGTGGCGGCGAAGCTCGGCGGAGCATCAAAGAAGGGGGCGTTTACCTGAATAATGAGCGTTTGACCGACATGGATCGCCGCCTGGGTGAATCCGACCTCGCCAGCGAAACCGTGATGGTGCTGCGAAAAGGCAAGCGGAATTACGCCCTGTTGCGATTCAAGACGGATGGCTGAACAAGTGGTATAGTCGAGATCATCCGTACCACCAAATCGTCGAATCAGCGTGATTTTCGCTGCAAGTGGCAACCTAAACTTACGAAACCTTCGAGTTTCCCTGCGGTTTAAACCACTATGAACGCTCTAAAAACGACTCTCTTCGCTGCATTTTGTGTTTTCTCGTTGGGCCAGCCCGCCGAGCTTTCGGCTCAATTTGGGCCGGGAGGTGACCGTGGGGGAGACCGCGGCGGCTCGCGTGGCGGACCTCCTGGGGGCGGTTTCCCCGGCGGAGGATTTCGCGGCGGGCCTCCCGGAGGCGGCGGCGAACGTGGTGGTGGTGAACGAGGCGGCGGCGGTGAACGTGGTGGCGGAGGCGACCGTGGCAGTACTCGCGGCGGTGATCGTGGCGGATCGCGCGGTGGACCGGGCGGCGGGTTTGACCCCAGCAGTTTCCTCAGCCGTTTGGATCGCAACGGCAACGGCACGATTGATCCCGACGAACAACAGGGTCCCGCACAGTTTTTGATTCAACGATTGCAATCGATCGACTCGAGCATCAAACCGGGGCAACCCATTTCGATCAAACGCGTGACGTCCGCATTCGAAAAAATGCGTGGAGATCGCGGGGGTGATTCTTCGTCAAACAGTCGCGGCAATGACGACGATGGATTGACCCCTGAACTGTTGGTGCCAGGATTTGGACTGGAAGTCGAGACCGCGCCGATGTTGTCCGGTTTCGGTGCCGCAGCGGAAATGCTGTCGGTGGTCGTCACTGATGACGATCTTCGCCAAGCCGGTGAAACACTGCGTCGTTACGACCGCAATAAAGACGGTGTGCTAACGAAAAACGAATTGTCCAGCCGATTTTCCGGCAACCCAATGGACTTTGACCGCAATAAAGACGGGCGTTTGACCGAAGGCGAACTGTCGGTTCGCTACGCCCGGCGACGTGAATCAACCGAAGCGAGCCGCAGCGACGATCGCGATCGACGCCGCAGCCGAGATGACCGTGAAAGCGAGGTGGAACCGCCCGATGTCTACAACGGACGTAAATCCTATCGCATCGATGGCGGCAAAGAGCTGCCCAAGGGACTTCCTGGTTTTTTTGAGGAAAAGGACACCAACCACGATGGCCAAGTGGTGATGGCGGAATTCGCTAGCGAGTGGAATGACGAAGTCGTTGAGGAGTTCTTTCAGTCCGATCTCAACCGCGACGGCGTGATCACCACCTACGAAGCAATCCAAGCCGTCGAAAACGGTGTTTCCGGCTCCTCCGGTGGTTCACCGGCGCGCTCGGACGGCGACTCGGCTGCCGCGACAGCCAGCACTTCGGCTGGCCCGGTCGGCAAAGTCGACGAAAAGATGATTAGCTATGCACAACGAATTATCGCCCGCTATGACACCAACAAAGACGAAAAGTTGACTGTCAGAGAGTGGGAGAAAATGCTGATGAGCCCCGCCGATGCCGATGCCGACCGCGACGGCGTGATCACCGTCAACGAATACGGTTGGTGGATGCAGGCGAAGAGCAAAAAGTAGCCAACCAAAATCTGGCCCGAATGGAGCGCGAAAGCCTCCATCGACGCCGCCACAGTCATCGCGATCAGCCGGCGATCAGCGGCTATTTGGTCGCGATCGGGCGTTTGGTCAGCCCGGTGACTTCGCGGATGAAGTCGTCGGCTGAGTGAAATTCTTGGTAGACGCTAGCAAAGCGAATGTAGGCGACTTCGTCCAACTGGGCCAAATGGCTCATCACGATCCGACCGACTTCCTTGGCGGGGATTTCGTCTTCGTATTCGTTGTAGATCTGCGATTCGATGCTCTGCACGACCTGTTCGATCCGATCGCTGGCGACAGACCGTTTCGAACAGGCCCGCTCAATTCCACGGCGGATTTTCTCGCGTTCAAGCGGTTCCCGGGTCTCATCCCGTTTGACGACCCGCACCGTCAGCTGTTCGATTTTCTCGACCGTGACAAACCGCCGGTTGCAATTCGTGCAACCACGCTTGCGGCGGATCATGTAGCCGCCTTCAGCGGTTCTGGTGTCCAGAACACGGTCTTCATCGAGATGGCAAAATGGGCAGCGCATAGGCAAACGATTGGGGCTGGTCTGGCTGGCTGCGCATTATCTGGCCAAAGAATGGATTCATGCAAGGGGCGCGAGTTTTGACTCCTGCCGATTCGTTTCTGCTAAACTAATGGAGCATCAAACGTTAATCTTAGTGCACGGCGGAGATCGAAGCCCGTCGTACGCAAGTCAAGCGTCAATTCGTGGCGTAAGCTTCCCGCTTGCGATTCGCCCGGTGTGGTGACCCCAAGCTGGAAGCTTACCCCACTTTTAAATGTTGACGCACCACTAGGATGTCGGATCAATTTCCTGACCTCACAGCATTTGGATCGGAGAGCGCGGCCCGTGGCAGTTTGGTTTCTTCAACGCATGGAAGGCAACGTTCAATCGGAAGTCGGGCCACTGCGTCCGAGCGAGTTGTTGTCGCTGGTTCGCAAGGGCGAGATCAAGCCGGAAACGAAGTTGCGAAAGGACGATTCGGCGTGGTTTCCCGCCGGTGACGTCGGCGGTTTATTCGAAGCAGCCCAGCGCCGTGACATTCAATATTATTGTCCGGCATGCAATCGCCGCATTCCAGAACCGCCGGTGACCTGCCCAAATTGTTTACGCGATCTAGGCCGTGGCGAGGCCCGCCAGATCCAGCCCGAAAAGATGACCAACCTTCCCGCCATCGAACAAGATTCGCAAGCCGCCGCGGAACAGAACAGTGTTCAGAGTTGGCTGAAAAAGAAAGTCGCCGGCCGGCGTTCAAAATAAAAAATAGCCGCGAGACCTGCCTGAGATTGATTGAAACCAATCTCGGACAAATCGGGCGGCTACTGGGTGATCCCTTGTTTAACCGGTGCTTAGAACCGAAGTTCAGCACCGATATTGACGCCGTAGTAGAACAGGCCCTGATCGATGTCGATGTTTCGACCAAGGTTGTTAGTCACCGCGGTGTTGATTTGGTCTGGTGCGGTGGCAACGTTGGTGATGTACCACATCTCGCCGCCGGCTCGAATCGATAACATCTCACCCATTTGGTAGCGGATTCCGCCGCCGATTTCGAACACACCCGCTAGTTCGGTGTCGTCGCGGTTGCGTCGGATGACAGAAGAACCTTGGTTGCGAAGATCAACATTGCTTTCGGCAAAGTTGGCGTAGGCACCGGCACGGCCACGAAAATCAGTGTAGACGTGTTGTGCAATCGGGTACAACAAGTCCAACCCACCTTGAATCCCGACCAACGCGTTTTCAGTCTGGCTACGAAGGCTGGCACTGGTGTTGCCGGCGGTCTGTTGCGATGCCAGCAAGTAGTCTTCTTCGATGCTGATGTAGCGTCCACCGATCAGCACCTTTGCGACGTCCCAGCCGACGAGTGTTTTGTTCAATTCGCCGCTCCAGTATTCGCTGGTGTAGGCTTGGTATTGAACGTTCGCGTTGCTGAATGGATCCAACACGCTGCCGTCAAATCCGTTCGGCGTGTTCCCGTCTCCATCGTACAACAGGGTGTTCAGATTGCCTGTTCCATCGACGGCCAGCACGCTGCGATCAAACTCCAGCGGCCCGACCCAAGTGAACTCGTATCCGTTGACACAGTTCGGCAGCGACCCGATCGTGATTCGCGGTGCCCATTCAAAGTCGAAGTCGTCCATCGGCACGTTCTGCGACAAATTGAAGTCACTGTCGCCGCCGCGTTGCATGAACAATCCTTCGACAATCACATAGTGATAGGGATTGCATGGCACGCCGCAGGTGTTCGACGCGTAAGCTCCACCGCCGTATCCACCGTAGCTGTTGCAGCCACCGTTGCAGGAGCTTTGGTTACAGCTGTTGCAGGCAAAGCCGACTTGAGCGACGCGGCCAGCGTTTGCCTGTGAAACGTCGCCGACGACAGTTCCCATCGCTTGTGAGATGGCCCCGGGGGCCATTGCACGCGGTGAAATGTCAGCCGCCGTTCGCACGGACGAAGCCGAAATAATTTGCGTTCCCGGTGGCAATCCGAAGCTCGCCCCGGCGGCGGTCGGACCGCTCGCGAGCGATGCCTGACCGGGTGTCATGGAATTCACTAACCCGGGTTGTGCGGAAGCTGCGGAACCGCTCAGCACGGTCACGGCGGCCGCTGTTGCGATCGCCAAAGCGCCTGCGGCGTGCTGCCGGATGACGGTGTGGATCAGACGGATGTTCATGTCGAACCTCGTTGACTATCGGTGCGGAACAAGACCGCAAAGGGATCAGGGGTTAGTGTGATTGGACGCGGTGAAAGTCAGCGGACTTTCAAGTTGTCTTGTACGGGGACCAGGCAACTTTTTCGAACCATGCGAATGATTTGTTTCGCAGACGTTTCGGTATCACAGTGGCCGGTCACGACCAACTGCCCACCTTCCCGCGAAACAACAACACTGGCTCGCGGGAATGCTTTATCGATGGAATCGTTCAGTAGCGCGGTGTGCTCGGACACTTTGTCGCCGGTTGCGTTAACACCATCGCTAACATCAATCGCGAAGCTTTGCATCCGCGTCGGCTCACCCGGTGCGATGTCCGCCCAGATGGTCAACGTGGTTTTGCCCAGCCCAGTGCCGATCAATTTGATTTGATTGGGGCCCGACGCAAACGCTTGGCAGACATCCTTGTTAGCGATGCTGACACGACGCAAGCGGCCACCGATGGTCATCGCACGCACTTGTGCGCGAGACAGTTGCAATGTTGCCGGCTGCTTCGGCTCTTCCGGTTCTTCGGCAGCCTGGACGATCGAATGATCCGCCAGTGGCGTTTCGTATCGTGTCCGATTGTGCTGGCTGGACGCCAAACTGGCTTGGGTGCCGGATTCTGCGCGACGATGGGTCGCATCGATGATCGGTTGATCAAACTGCGGTGCCGTTCGCCCGCCTGTGCTTCCGTCGACCATTTGGTCAGACAGTTGGCCATAGGTCCCTTCGTTGTCCGTGATCTCCGGTGGTGCCGCAGGCAACATCGGCAATTGCGACGGTGCATGCATGGCTTGGCCGGCCGGTTCGGCAAAGGTGTCTTGCAGCCCCGCGGTGTAACCCGCGGCAGCAGACGGTGTGTGATTCGTTGTCTCGGCGGATTCAAACTCGATTGAATCGGACAAACCGCTGATCACCGGCGACGACGACGGGTCATGGTCGACCGCGCCCACGAAGGAATCCGGTGTGCTTCCGTCGGATTCGCTGCGAGCGATCTGAATCGGGGGTGTGGTCACCGCGATGGGTTTGCGACCGACTTTTTGAACGCTGACGACAGCTGGTGGTGGTGTGACGTCTTTATAAAGCAGCGAACGTCCATTCGAATCGGCCACGTCATCGACCGACTCCTGTTGTGACACGGTTGCCGGCGCGGCCTGACGACTAAAGTCCACCACAGGTGCCAATTGGACAGGCGTGTCGACCGCGGCCAACGGCTCTGGAGCGCCAATGGCCGGGTCGTCATCGCTTAGGTCGCTGTCATCAAGTTTGAATTCTGCGATTTCATGCTCTGCGGCTTCGGGCTCGACCGCATGCACCGTGGCGCCGCCGGTTGGCTCAGCCATCACCGGTGGCTCCGCTTCCATCACAGGGCTGAATTCGGAATCCGCCGAATGATCCGACAGCGACAGAAAGATAGGCTGTGTTTCCTGAACCGTTTCGTGTCCATCGCGTGCATCGGTGACAGGCATCACCTTTGACGGTTCGGATGGATCCATCTCGATCGGCTGGGATGTCGCTGCGGTCGCGGCTTGCGTTTCCGATCGCGGCAACGGGGTGGCCGATTCATCGGCGATTGCCAATGGGGTCGGACTGGGTGCAGTGAGTTGGCCGACTGGCGGTAGCGCCGCACGACTCGGTGCATGGCCTTGATAGGTCACAACGGCTTGGCGTCGTTGACGGGCAAAGGCGTTGGCCGCGGATTCAACCGCTGGAACCGCGTTTGATTGGCCGCTTTCCACACTCAGTCGATCGACCGCTTCGGCCTGTGGCGTTTGCATCAACGCCGGTTGTTCATTCACGATCAGCGGGGACTGCGTCGCCGGATCGATTTGCTCAGCAGCATCGGGTGCAGCTGTTGAAGCGGCTTCGGCGGATCCGATGTTCGTGAAACCGATCGCTTCAGATTGGCCTTTCAATCGCACGCTGGGCGCTTCGCCCGCAGTCAACTGAATCGTCGCGACCGGGCTGGATCCGGGAGTCGTGGTCAGTTTGGTGGTGCGACGCACGATGGTTGGCGTCGACGACGGCATCGGCAACGCTGTCGGCACTTCTAACCTAGCCGGTGCCTGCTGGCTGACTGCCTGCTGCCCCACAGGTTGTTGGCCGTTGGCAGTTGCCGTCGTGGTCACGATTAAAGCAAGCAAAACGGCTCGCTTTGCGACTCGTGTCGTACGTTCGACGTTTCGGCTCATCTTTTCCGCGTTGGTTACACGCATGCCGCGTTCCTGATCCCGGTGAATTCGGTTTCGATCGACTTTGGATTGGCCGATCGCGGGATGTGCCCCCCTCGGCACACCGCCGGACGTTGCAGCAATTGCGCACTACACGTCCGATGGTCTACGTATCGGATGCGTCTTGGTGGGACATTAACGATTCTCTGGGCTCGAACGCTTGTAGCAACGGAAACATCTGAAACGAGGATGCAGATCGTTCCGGGTGCCCGGTCACACGTTTTCCGTAGAATCGATACGATTTGACCAGACGTGTCACTGCGTTCGGCGATAAACGGCGGGCGATCGCGGCTACGTCGCCCACTGCACCGTTATTGGTGACTCCGATTCATTTCCTTGGGAAAGAAGCTGGCAATGTCTTTCGACCTCTTTGCGGACCAAATCTGTCAACGTGTGTTTCTGGGTTGGGAAACTCCGCTGTTGCCAGCCGTTGTCCGCTATTTCAGCGATCGTTTTGCCGCTTCGGGCCGTCTGGATCTGAGTGGTTGGTTGTGCGTCCTCCCCTCTGCCCAATCGCGTGCGCGGCTGGAGGAATTGCTGGCGGGCGCCGCAGCCACCCAGCAGTGGGTCTATTCGCCACCCGAGATTTTGACGACTGGCGATTTGGCTGAATCGCTGTACAAACCTGAACGCCCGATTGCGATCGAATTCGAGCAAACGTTGGCTTGGGCACGGGTGTTGCGTGCTCAATCGGCCGACCGTCTACGGCCAGTGCTGCCGGTGCTGCCGGAAACGGATTCGCTGGGTCCCTGGTTAGAACTAGCAGGAACGCTGCGGCGATTGTCAGCTGACCTGGCGACCCATGACGTGACTTTTCTGGAGGTCCAGGAAATCAGCGAAACCGATGCCGAACGCGCGCGGTGGAGGCTGCTGCAAGAACTAGCGGATGACTATTTGTCAGAATTGGAACAAGCGGGTTTGAGCGACCAGCATGTGCAACGGCGACGGGCAGTCGAGCGCAAAACGGTTCAGTGCAACCGCGCAATCGCATTGATTGGAACCAGTGACCTAAACGAATCATTGGCCAAGGTCGTTTGGCAGGTCAACAGCGAGTTGATCGCGTTGATCGCGGCGCCGTCTGACAGCCAGCAGCGGTTTGACGAATTGGGACGCTTGAAGACGGAGTCATTTTCGGACTGGGAGTTGCCGATCCGAGACGACCAGTTGATCGCGGCAGCCGACATCGCCGACCAAACCGCTGCGGTGGCCCAAATCGTCACCGAATTTGCAACGGAACATCCGCCGGCCGAAATTGCGATCGGTGTGACCGATGGCTCACACGTCGACCCGCTAGAATTACAACTCGACGGCGCCGGATTTTCGACCTACCGCCACGTCGGCTGGACCGTTTCCGCATCGGCCATCGGACGCCTGATTGAATTGACGGCAACCGTCATCCAACGTCCCACCTGGCGTTCGTTAGCGGCACTGGTGCGTCACGGCGACGTCCACCGCATGCTGGCATCTCATCCAGAATTCGTCAAACATGACTATTTGGTGGATCTGGATCAGTTGTTGGCAAATCACTTTCCGATCAACCTGGCCGATCCGCTGCCCAGTAAAGCGATCGAGCACTATCCCGCCGCGATCGCGCTCAAGGACCATGTGCTGCAGTGGCTCTCGCCGCTAATGCCGACCGCCCCAAAACCGAATTCGAAGACTCAACCGGTCACGCGGCCGATTGCACAATGGTGTGTGAATCTGTCGCAGTGGCTGGATTCAATCTATCCCGTCGACGATGACGGAGTGATCCAGGGGACCGTTGGATCATCGACGACAGCGAATCGACAGCGCACGCACCAGGCGCTGCGCACCGCACGTGATTTGATCCAGCGTTTTGCCAAACTCAGCCAACATCTGGACCTGCCGGTCACAGCCGGTTCGGCGCTGGAAACCGTAGCGGGACGTTTAGCAGACCAGCGTTTCGGCCAACAACGACAACCCGATGACCTGCCGATCCACGGTTGGCTAGATTTGTCGTTGGATGATTCTCCAGCAATGGTGGTGCTCGGTTTAAACCATCCGTTTGTGCCTTCGGCGGTCACCAGCGATCCGTTTCTGCCCGGCGCTCTACGCACGAAACTTCGAATCGCCGACAACGATCGCCGCTACGCTCGCGACGTCTACGCAATGCAGTTGATGTTGGCGACACGCAAGGAAATTAAATTTATTGTCGGCAAGAATGCGGCGGATGGATCACCGACACCGCCCAGCAGATTGCTCGCTGCGGCGCCCCCCCAAGATCTCGCACGACGAATCCGCAATCTACTCAGCGGTGACCGCCCCCAACACCGCCTCTCCCATCGCTGGGACAACCCGATCGAAAAAACGGAATTGCCGATCCCGCAAATCCACGTCACTCAATGCCCGGTCCAATCAATGAGTGTGACCGCATTCAAATCCTACCTGGAATGCCCCTATCGGTTTTACTTGCGGCACGTTCTAAAACTGAAACCGATCGACGATTCGGCAAACGAATTGGCGGCAAACCAGTTTGGGGATTTGATTCACGGCGCGGTCGAGAATTTCGGCGAATCGGATGACAAATCGGAAACCGATGAACAGCGGATTTTCGCTGCGTTGAAACATCACCTGGCCGAGTACGCCGCGTTGAATTATGGCGATCATGCCGAAACCGCGGTCCAACTGCAAATCAAACAAGCCGAGCGCCGGCTGCGCAAGGTCGCAACCGAACAAGCCCTGCGTATCAGCCAAGGATGGGTAATCCATGCGACCGAAGCCGCCGTCGAAGATAGCGACGGCGCCGGGATCACGATCGATGGCAAACGGATGCGTCTTCGAGGCCGCTTTGATCGTATCGATCGCAACACCAACACCGGGCAATGGGCCATCTTGGACTACAAAACCCATGGTCATAAACCGGAAAAGAAGCACTTGGCCAAAGACCCCGCAACGGGCGAACAAATTTGGATCGACCTGCAATTGCCTCTCTACCGGATGATGGTTCCCTATCTGGGAATTGAAGTCCCACCCCAGGAAGTCCAACTTGGGTATTTCAACGTCAGTGACAAAGACGACGAAACCAAAATCAATCTAGCAACCTTCACCGAACCGTTGATGGAGGAAGCCGAGCGATTGATCGAAGACTGTGTGCGACGAATCTTTGCCTGTGATTTTGCCCCGACCAGCGGCCGTGTGATGTACGACGACTATGAAATGATCTTGCAAACCGGGATTGCCAGCCGAATGCTCGAGCGTGAAGGAATCGCCCAGGAAGCGGAGGAAATCGTATGAGCACTGAACTCGCCCAACCACCACAGGACGCCAGTGAACTGTTTTTGGATGGCAATCTGCCGCCGATGCTGGTCCGCGCTTCCGCTGGCACTGGAAAAACGTACCGTTTGACGGCGCGGCTGTTGCAGATTCTGTTTCAAGGTGCCGCGCCCGAAACCATCTTGGCAACCACATTCACTCGCAAAGCCGCGGGTGAAATTCTGGAGCGGATCTTGACCACATTGGCCAATGCATCCGATCCCGAGAATCCATCGGCACTGGATGAACTGCGTCGCCAAATCGGAATTGAATCGCTCACCCGCAATGCCTGTTTGCAACTGTTAAAAAAGTTGATCGCAAACATTCATCGGCTGCGGGTTTGCACGCTCGATAGCTTGTTTACCCAGCTGGCCAAATCGTTCCCGTTCGAATTGCAGCTTCCCCCTGCTTGGCGATTGACGGACGAAATCGAAGAGATTTGGTTGCGCGAGCGCGCGATCGATGCCGTGGTTTCCATGTTGGATCCAGGCGAACTCGCCACGTTGCTGTCGATGCTTAGCAAAGGGGAAACGAAACGATCAATTGTTCGTGAATTGATTCAAATTGTTTCGGGCACCTACGCGGTCGCACGGCAAAGCGATCCCAGTGTTTGGGACCAACTCGATTCACCGACACGGCCCGATGACCAAGTGTTGACTGCGGCGGCTGGCACATTTCGAATGTCCGAGCCGAAACAGAAAACCGTCCGCGCCAAACTAGACGCGATGGCGGAGATTTTGGAAACGCGTCAATTCAATGCGTTGATCAAAGAAACGTTGATCAAGAACTACGTCAAAGCTAAACGTCTGGGCGAAACGACCAAACTGGGACGATCTGTCCTGCCGGATGGATTGGATGATGCCCTGGGCGCGCTTTACGCCGCGGTTCGCAGCGACACGCTGTCCTTACTGGCTGCCCAAAACCAAGCGACCGGTCAAGTCCTAGCGTTGTACGATGGCCAGATCACGCAATTGAAACAGTCTCTGCGGACCCTCGGTTTTAGTGATATCGCCGTGCGGCTGGCCCGCCAATTTTCCGGTGTCGATCACCAGTCACTTGGGCGGCGAATGGATGGAGCAATCGACCACGTGTTGCTGGATGAATTCCAAGACACCTCGCCGGCCCAATGGCAAGTCCTGCGACCGTTTGCCATGCGTGCGACCGATATCGCTGTCGATCCAGTCTCGCAACCCGATGCAGCCGTCAAACGATCGTTCTTTTGTGTCGGTGATACCAAGCAAGCGATCTACGGTTGGCGAGGTGGCGTTGCCGAAATCTTTGAAGCCGTCAGTGAAGAAATTCCCAGTGTCCACTCGGTCGAGCAAAACAAGAGTTTTCGCAGCAGTCCGGTGATCATGGATGTGGTCAATCGCATCTTCAAAAACCTGAAACGCCACGCGCTGACCGACGCCGCCAGTGACGGCAATGACGCCGACAAAGCCACCTACCAGGCAAAAGCGATCCTAAACTTTTCCGCTCGCTTCCCGACGCACATCGCCGAAAAACAATCGCTGGCGGGATATGTTCGTATGGAATCCTGTCGCAAGGTCGACAGTCGTGAAAGCGCCGACAAGGCTCAGGCATGTTACGAACTGGCAGCGCAGCGGATTGCTGAACTGCACCACCAGGCCAAACGGCGCTCGATCGGCGTGCTGACGCGAACCAACAAAGGCGTCGCAACGCTGATTTACCTGCTGGAAAACCTCGGCGTCGATGTCAGCCAAGAGGGCGGCAACCCGCTGGTCGATTCGGCAGCGGTGGAATTGATTTTGTCAGCGTTGATGATGTCCGAACATCCGGCCGATGGTCGCTGGAAATTCCACGTCGATCATTCACCGTTGGCACAGGTCGATGGTATGTCAGCCGACTATGTGCGTGATTTGGTGACGGAAGTTGGGATCGCCCGCGCAGTGCATCAGCTGGCCGGATTCATCGCCCCGGTCTGTGACGCTCGCGACACGACGCGGTTGAAACAATTGGTGCAACTGGCGACGACCTATGAAAGTGGCGCGACAGGCCGTTTGCGCGATTTCGTCCGGATGGTTCGTGAAAAACGCGTCGAGCGCCCCCAGGCGGCCGCTGTCCGTGTGATGACGGTGCACCAATCCAAAGGGCTAGAGTTTGATGCGGTCTTTTTGCCCGAACTCGATGGGCGACTGTCGGGTCAACCACCACTGTGCATCGCCGATTCCCCTAAACTAAGCGAACCGCCGACGGCAGCGTCGCGATTCCTAAGCGGCGAAGCGTGGCACTTTTTTGATCCCCAATGGCGAGCCGCCTTTGGTGCCGATGCGGCGTCGAAGATGACCGAGTCCATGTGTTTGTTGTACGTCGCCATCACACGGGCTCGCCAAGCGTTGTATCTCGTTGTCCAACCCTGCAAACCAGACGACAAAAAATCGTCTGCATTAATCCATGCGGCATTGGGCAACGAAACCGATTTGGCGGCCGGAGAAACGGTCCTGTTTGAAACAGGCAATCCGAATTGGTTCGCTTGAACGGCACGATGCGACAAAGCCGCAATCTGATTTCTTGATCTCTCACTCATTCTGTTTGACACCTTGGCCATCCGAAAAGTACTGCATGCGGCTGACATTCATTTGGACAGCCCGCTCCAAAAACTGGACCAATACGACAACGCACCGGCACAGAAGATTCGCGGTGCAACACGCCGCGCGCTGGAAAACATGACCCTGTTGGCGATCGATCAACAGGTCGATCTAGTGGTGATCGCCGGCGACCTTTACGACGGCGACTGGACCGATCAAAACACCGGATTGGCATTCGTTGCTGAAGCCGCCCGATTGGTTCAAGCTGGGATCCCATTGCTGGTGATCCGCGGCAACCATGATGCCGCCAATCAAATGACGTCGTCGTTGCCGCTGCCGAAAAATCCGGACGGCAGCGAGATCTTTCTGGCAACTGGAAAACCCGAGTCACGGTTCTTGGAAGACTTGGGTATCGCGGTTCACGGCCAATCGTTTCGCACCCGCGCCGAACGTGGCAATCTGGCGGCCAAGTATCCAGATTCGGCTGCGGGGATGTTCAACATTGGGCTGTTGCACACGGGATTGGAAGGAGAAACGTCGCATGCCCATTATGCCCCCTGCAGCCCGGCGCAACTGACCGACAAACATTACGACTATTGGGCGCTCGGCCACATTCATTCGCGCCGCGATCACGCAATCCCAGGCGGACCGCCGATCGTGTTCAGCGGCAATCTTCAGGGTCGACATATTCGTGAACAGGGCCCCAAGGGATGTGTGATCATCGAGATCGATGAAAAAAATCAATGTCAGTACGCCTTTCACCCCCTCGATGTGATCCGCTGGCACCAGTGTTTACTGGATGTCAGCGAGATGGCCCACCGTGATGAAATCAGTGACGCCTACCAACAGTGGCTGGCCGACACCATCGAAACCAGTGACGACCGGTTAGTCGTTGCCCGCGTCCGATTGGTCGGCCGGTCAAAACTGCATGCTGCGTTGCATCGCCACGAAATGGCCATTCGATCCGATCTGCAAGCGATCAGTGTGGCGTCCGGAGCGGATCTGGCCTGGTTGGAGGACATCAAAATTCGGACCTCGATGCCGAAAGCTCGCTCGACGCCATTGAATCTGGACGGCCCGCTGGAAAGTCTGAATCAAGTCCTTGCGGAATTGCGCGACGACGAGGCACTCGCAAAAATCTTGGAAAGTGAACTGAGCGGGTTGCAAAAAAAATTGCCAAAGGAACTCAAAAGCGATGATCAAACCGCGTTTCCTTTTTCGGATCCGGAGTGGATCAACGGATTGATCGAATCCGCCGCAGCCGACGTCTTCGGTCGCCTGCAGGAAGACGAGTTCGACGACGAAAGCACGGAGGCACTGCGATGATCATCCAACAATTGAACCTCAAAGCATTTGGTCGATTCAGTGACCAGACACTCGATCTGTCAGCCGGCCCGCGACGATTCCATATCGTCTATGGTCCGAACGAGTCTGGCAAATCCACCTGCCTGCGCGCGATTAGCTCGCTGTTTTACGGCATCCCCACTCGCACCACCGACAACTATCGACACGGCAACGCCAAGCTAAGGATCGGTGCGACGTTGATTGACCAGAACGGCCAGCCACTGACCGTGATTCGACGCAAAAACGGGAAAACCAAGCTGCATGCCGCGGACGACAAAACGCCGATCGACGAAGCTGTTTTGCAACAGTTGTTGGGCGGCGTCGACGAAAGCGCCTTTCACCATCGATTCGGATTGTCACATGATCAATTGGTCGAAGGCGGGCAAGCGGTCTTGGACAGCAAAGGCGAACTGGGTGAAATCCTGTTCGCTGCCGGTGCCGGTGTTGGCCGTCTGAAAGCGATCCAAGCCAAATTGGACGAGGAAAGCAAAGAGCTGTTCCTGGAACGCGGCAAAAAGGCCATCAACGTTTATCTGAAGGAACTCGATGAAAAAAGAACCGCCCTTCGTGACCTGCAAACGTTGCCGACAGAATACCGGTCGCTACGAACCCAATTGAGTGAAGCCGAGCAACGATCGACCGAGCAGTCAGCAAAGCTGGCGCAGCTGCAATCGCAACTCGAAAAACGCCGTGCGCATCAAAACGCAATTCCGATCGTCCCCGTTTGGCTGCGAGAGAAACAACGTGTCGCAGAATTTGAAGGCGTACCAACGTTGGATGCTGATTTCACGGCAAGACGCCGTGAAGCAACCACCGATCGGATCAATTCGCAACGCCAGGTCGACGAGCTGAGCCAGGAATTGAAGTCGATTCAAGACCAGATCGACCAAACGCCCACTGGTTCCAATGCTATCGAGCACCAACAGGAAATCGTTGGGTTGTTTCAAGCCATCGCCGCACGTCAAGCGGCGTCAAATGATCAACACGGACTGCGCCGAGTGGTTCAGAACCACAATCGGCATTTACAAGAATTGCTCCGTGATTTGGAGATTGAAATTCCAGATGGCAATGCTGATCACAATGCTGCAGATGACAGCCAACAACAACAGATCGACAGGCTGATCGCCGGTCTGCATGTCAGCGACGCGACACGTATGTTGGTGAGTGAGCTGACGGCAAACTACCAAGCGCTGCGACAACAAGAGCGAATCAGCGATAAAAAGGTCCAGACACTGCAGACCCAACTGGCCGATTTAGAGCGTGAACTGGAACAAACGTCCGATATTGGGGACTGCAAACAGCTCGACTCGGTGATCGCTGACGTCGGTGCCCCGGCCGCGCTCCTGGAACCGGCCGAGCAACAGTTGGCAACCTGCCAACAATTGCACGCCGAATGCGAACGTCTGTTTGCGGAACTCAATGTTGACGCAATGGACATGCCGACCGCGATCGCACTGCGATTGCCGACCTCCGATGAAATCGACCGGCACGATGACACACAAAATCGGCTGACAAGTGAACTGAAGTCTGCCAAACAAGAGCACCAGAAACGGCTCACGCGTCAGCAACAGCTCCGCGACGAATTGAATCAATTGCAAGCCGACGGACCATTGCCGACCGAACAACAACTTGCTCAGTCCAGGACAACTCGAGACCAATGGGTGGAACAAGTCGATTCCGCGGCCGATGACGCAGTCCAAGTCCGCGCCCACGTCCATTCCGTTCGAACGTCGATCCGCGATTCAGATGACGTGGTCGATACCATTCGGAAACACCAGCAACAGGTCGCTAAACGCGATGCCGCTGTAAAAGAGCTGCAACAACTTGAACGAGAAATTCAGTTGTCCGATGAATCCGTTGCCCTAGCCCAGGCGTTAATCGACCAGGCCGATACCGATTGGCAACAGATCTGGCAATCCCGTGGCGTCATCAGCGGCAGTGTGCGCGAGATGCGTCGCTGGATCAGCAGCCATGAATTGTTGGTCAATCAACACGCCGCACTTCAACAAGCCGAAAACAACCGCAAGGCAGCCGAAACCAAAGTCGATCGCGCAACCTCGCGATTGAAATCTGCCGTTCAAATGGCCTGGGCAGCGCGAACCGCTGATGCTCCCGCTCAGACACTCGATTTTGACACGATGGGTCTGGAATCACTGTATGACGCCGCGTCCAGCCTGCGGACACAGATCAACCAAGCAGCGGTCGAATTGGCCGACTTGAAACGCCGACGTTTAGAAACTCAAACAGCATTGCCTAGCGCCCAGGCGGAACATCAATCAAATGTCCAGCTACGCAAAGAATGGGACACCCAATGGAAACAAACAACGCAGTCTTTTGCCGGCGGACGTCATGACCCGCCAAATGTGATCGGCGAGCGAATTTCGAAGATCCAGGAGATGTTCCAGGAAAAACGAGAACGAGACATCGTGTTGGGACGCATTCGATCAATCGACAACGATAACGAAAGCTTTGCCCAGCGAGTCGCTGTGGTGGCCGATTTGGTCGGCTTGCAATCACCACCGGCGCTAACCAGTGCTCAAGTGGCTCAGCTGTTGCACCAGACGTTGCAAGACGCAACCACTGCGCTTAATCAGCGCAAACGACTGGTCAGCGATTTTGACGATCGAAATGCCAAATTGAATCAGGCCAACGAGCGACTGCAGCGGGCAATCGGCACACTAACCGAACTCTGTCGCGAAGCCGGGGTGCAGTCAGCCGAGCAATTGCCGGAGCTAGAAGAAGCGTCCACGCAAAAACGTGCCGCGATGGAGGCGATGCGCAATGCCGAGACACAACTCGCATTGATCGCCGGAAAAACGTCGATCGAATCGTTTGCCGCGGAAGCCCAGTCCCACGATCCAGGTGAACTGGCCGCAGAGATCCAAGACTTGGAACGCCAGATTGCGGATCTAAACCAACAGCGCGAAGCGATTCAGCAGGAAGTCGGGGGCCTGAAGAAAGAGCTGTCACGGATCGACGGCGGCGATCGCGCTGCTGAATTGAATCAATCCCTGCAGCTGTTGACCGGACGGATCGAACGCGAATCACAGCAATATGCCAAACTGCGGATCGCTGCGATGATCTTGCAACGTGCGATTGAACATTACCGCAGCGAAAATGAAAGCCCGGTGTTGGCCATCGCTTGCAAAGCATTCGAGGACCTGACCTGCGGCCGCTACATCGGTTTGAAGCCTGAATTCGACGACCGAGGGCGATCGCGACTGTACGGCGTTGAACGTACCGATTCGGGGGAGGAATCGTTGGTCGCAGTGGATACGATGAGTCTGGGGACGGCCGATGCATTGTATTTAGCAATGCGTTTGGCATCACTGGAACATCAGTTGTCAGCGGGTGTTCCGATTCCCGTTGTCATTGATGACTGCTTGATCCAATTGGATGACGACCGCGCGATTGCAGCGATGAAACGTTTCTCAAGCCTGTCCGAAAGGACGCAGGTCATCCTGTTCACCCACCACCAGCACTTGGTCGATCTCGCGCAATCGGAGCTCGGTGAAGGCAATTGTCATCTGCACCGACTCTCAGAATGAACGGACAGATCAGATCAAGGCCTGGGGCTGACGCCATCAGGCTATCAACTCCCGTCGCTCCGCAACTCAATCACCCGTGTTCCCCACCAGCTCTCAATCACGCGTGTTCCCCGCCGGCTCTCAATCACCCGCGTTCCCCACCAGCTCTCAATCACCCGTGTTCCCCGCCGGCTCTCAATCACCCGTGTTCCCCGCCGGCTCTCAATCGCGGAGCGATGTCATTCGTTAGCCAGGGGTGAAACCCCTGGATTGAGCAACGACCTACCGCGCAGTCGCGGAGCGACGACATTCTCTACCGCCCCTCCGGGGCTCCTTGATGTTCTTTAACAATCAAGGCCTGGGGCTGACGCCACCAGGCTATCGACTCCCGTCGCTCCGCGACTCAATCACCCGCGTTCCCCACCAGCTCTCAATCACCCGTGTTCCCCGCCGGCTCTCAATCACCCGCGTTCCCCGCCAGCTCTCAATCGCGGAGCGATGTCATTCGTTAGCCAGGGGTGAAACCCCTGGATTGAGCGACGACCTACCGCGCAGTCGCGGAGCGACGACATTCTCTACCGCCCCTCCGGGGCTCCTTGATGTTCTTTGACAATCAAGGCCTGGGGCTGACGCCACCAGGCTATCGACTCCCGTCGCTCCGCGACTCAATCACCCGTGTTCCCCGCCAACTCTCAATCGCGGAGCGATGTCATTCGTTAGCCAGAGGTGAAACCCCTGGATTGAACTTGCCTGTCAGCGGTCTTGATTGCCGATTCAATCCGCGATCGCCAAGCAGACGACTTTCTCATCGCCCCGGATCAACATTCGATTGCCAACAACGATGGGTGCGGCCCAACACGGTGATGAGACAAGATCCGTGAAATCGTATTCGGCGACAACATCCAAACGCTCTGGATTGGGGCGAATGATCTGCATTCTGCCAATTTCATCCCAAACAATGACTTTGTCTGCCACGCGCGTGACCGAAGTGCGAATCCGTCTCTCATCGACCCAGCGGACTTTTCCCGTCGCGAATTCCACACAGCGAAAATCACTGTCCGGATTGTTGCGTCCACTGCAACCGTACAAAAACCCGTCGATCAAGAGCGGCGTGGACCAATGGCAACGCATCGATTGTTCGCGGCGATTCTGAGGCGGATCTTGCCAAACAATTTCACTGTCGGTCGGTGTCGCTTTCAACAACAAACTGCCGACTTGATAGCACTCGCTAATGAAAATTCGGTCCGCATCAACAATCGGCAGGATGGCATTCACGCTTTCGACGATGTCTGCGCGATGTGGTTGCTTCCACAACACTTTGCCGTGTTCAGGGTCAATTGCCAACAAGTGGTCACGGGCAAACTGCAAGACAATTGTCTGTGATCCGATTTGCATCGTCCGCGGGCTGCTGTAACTCGCCAGATCCTGGCCACACCGCCACAGTTCCTGACCGTTATGCAGGTCAAAGGCAACCACTGCCGACCCGTTAGATATCACACGGTCGAGTCGCCCTGGCGCGATCTTTTGATCCTCCGCAGGGCTACCACCGACCGGAACGATCACCCGGTCATTCCAAATCAGCGGTGATGCGGCGACACCAAAGAAATTTTGCACCACGCCGTACTTCAAACGCGTGTCAACGCTCCAACGCAGTTCACCGTTCTGCACAGCACGACAGCACAATTCGCCGCTCACTCCAAAGGTCACGATCGAATCGCCCTGGATCGCGGGTGTGCCGCGTGGTCCCGATTCATAGCCATACATGTCCCGATAATTCAAAGGGCGATTGACCGACCAAATGGGTTCCGCGTTTTCAATCTTCAGCGCTCGCAGTCGCTCGACCATCTGGCCGCCATCGCGGGAAGCGTCAAACTGATAGTAGACGCCATCGGCAACAGCACCCAGTCCGTACCCGTCGCCGACCGGCAACTCCCAAGCGACCTGGGGCTGGACCGACCAATCCAATTGCATTCCTTCGACCGGTGCCACACCATCAAAGTCCTTCCCCAACAGGCGCGGCCAATCCGACCCACCAGCAGCGGTTTTAACTGGCGGCAGGTTTGGCCGGTCGGCTGCGTTGACCGATTGGTCGGCGGAGTCCTGCTGACTGGTTGATACACGCGGGCTGTCAGAATCCGTCTGTGCATTACAAGCCACCAGGTGACACAGACACAGCAGGCTGGCAATCAACGGATAACGGCTTCGTACGGCGGGAAAGGTGGTCATGTAAATAGATTTCAACTGCGATCGGTGGGAATCTCGAATCGCCAGTTTAACATCTGATGCCGCTGCCACTACCGTGGCGACAATGCGTTGACCAATGCGATCGCACCGGCGACCCGCTGTTGCAGCCCGCTTTCGCCTTCGCGGTCGACGACGCTTTGAAATCGCTGCAAACAGAACAACAGCCCCGAACTGCGCTCCGCAGTCAACTGCTCACCCCATTCCTGTTTGATCGCCAACATTTGCTGAACTTTATCCGGCTGCGCGTCACCGTCAGACTGCAGGACCTGATTCTCCCAATACAGCAGGGCATAGAACACGATCAGATAACAGTTCTGCTGGACGTAGTCACGGATCTCGGGCTGGGTTTCCAAAAACGCTGCGAGATCGGCGGCAAATAGGAACATCATTTTCGCAGTCCGTTCGCGTGCCGCAACTTCGCCCTCGCTGAAATGTCCTGCCAGGATCGCATAGTCGCCACCGGACTGTGGATCGATGATTTCGGCGTAGGCCCGCACGCCACGTGACAAGTCCACGGTCAAACATTGTGTCTGACGTCCATCGCGACCGGTGGCGACACCGACCACCAGTTCGCGCAGTGCTCGCGAAGCGGTCTCGGCAAGGTTGTAGGCGGATTCATCGTCACCGACCTTCGTACCACGACGAACCGTCTGGTCCAACGTCCGAAGCACATTGGTAAACACATCCGGATCCGATGACAGATTTCGCCATCCGATATCCGACAGCGTCCCCAGCCGCGCAAGCACTTCTTCGATCGGTCCTTGATCGTCCAAGATTTGCAAACACTGCACCGCTTTGTCCCAGCGACGGTTCAATCCAAATCCCACGCTGCATTCACGCGCCAAACTACTACGCAACTCGATCGCCAACGATTCGTCTTGCACGAACGGACTGGCCGCTTCTGCGAGTCCCAGCAAGCCGGCGGTGTTTCTGCGTTCCGAATCCACCTTCATCTTCCAAACGTACCATTCCACCACCTCCGATTTGAGATGGGTTTGAAAATCCACTTCCGCTTGTGGTGCATCTCCGAGTGCATCGTCAGCGCGACTTAAAAGGCGATCTTGCTGATCCTCCGGTCGCTGGATTGCATCTCGAAACAAGCAGCGTGCTAATGAATAGCGAGCTTTGAAGTCACTAGGATTTTTCTGCAACGCCTTTTCAAACGCTGCGGTCGCGATCTCAAAGTATTTTTTTCGATCCGACTGCGCTTGCGAATCCGACCCCGGTGACGCATAAAATGCCAGGTCCTCACAGACATTGCCTTTGGTCAAATAGGCTGTCCCCAATGTGAAACGCAGCGTGTCTTTCCACCGATCGTTGTAAATCGACAACGCGGATTCAATCCGCTGCAACGACGCCAGCAAGATCGTTCGTTTGGCATCGGGACTGCGTAGTGTGAACGCATAACGCACTCCCATCGCTGCGGATTCACCCAGTAATTGATACAGTTGCTTTGATGCTGTTTGATCAAGTTCCGATTCGCTTTGCAGCGATTCGATGGCGGGCAATGTCGATTCGTAAGCTTTCGACAAATCCTGCGACCTGCGATCCGGATCGGAGTGCGACATCGCCAATCGATCCCACGCTCGTTGTCGATAATTCCCGATGGTTGCCTGGTCGGCGCCGACGGATTCCACGCTGTCAGCCAGACGCAGAATCAGTTCGCCCGTGATGCCGTCGATCTGTAATGCCGACTCAATGACCAACAACCGATTGGCCAATCGCTCGGCCGGCTCGGCGCGGCTATTGGACGCAGCAAGCGTGCCTACAGCCATACAATGCCGATGCAATAATTCTCGATCCTGATACTCCGCAGCTACCAACGGGTCGCTGTACGCCGGCGCCGCCGACTGACAAAACGCAATCAATTCTTGTGAATCAACGGGAGTCGGCTGAACAAGTTTTGGCAATCCGTTGAGATCATCGAATTTCATTTGCGGAGCCACAACCTGTCGAACCGTTGGACAGATCACACGTTGGATCAGCGTGTTCTTATCACGGGAGCCCCCCGTTCCAGGCCCAAATTGCTGTCGGCCAAAGCGATTGACGAGCTCCGTCGCGGGACCGATCAACCATTGTGAAGCAATCGTGTCGGCCGACTTGGGATCATCACTCGGTTGGAATTTCTGCAACCCGACCGAGACCAAACCCATCAACAATTGGTTAGGTAATTGTGCGATCGAGTCGGATGACGTGAGCTGCTGTTTCAGAGCATCGGGCAGCGAAACCGTGTCCAGTTGGTCTGAGTTTGCCGCCACAGACCAGAGAAATAACTCATGACTGAGTTCGGCGGTCACCCCCACATCAGATTGATCCGCCAGGAACTGCGCCAGATCCAAGTACTGCTTGGCCCGCCGCGCTGAATCGGTGCCCGAGTCGCTATCGGAATAGCGACTGTCAACGATGTTGTCATCGGTCACGGCTGATTCAATCACGGCGCGGCGAACCATCAGGTTCATGCCGATTTGAATTCGTTCCTGTCCCAGCGAACCGATCAACTCACTCGGCTGAGAACGCAACGCCATGCCCGCTGGTCCGAGGTCCTGTCTCAGCAAAGCCGCACAGCAAGCGGACAAGAAATCGGCATATGACGCCGCCACCTTGTCTAGCAATGTCGCACTCGGCGACTGAAGTACTTTGGCAGCCGCACGAATCTGAAAATCATCAGGCACGCTCGATCGTATCTGCTGCTCAACCCGCACTGCCGCTCCCAACGGAGCAAACTGCTGATCGTCATTGAGTGCCAGACACAGTTCGGTCAATTGATTCGGATCCGTTTGACTCTGTAGACCGGAAATCACTGCAGCTGCAAAAAATTCCGCTGGGACTGCGACGTTGATCGCGTTGGCAATTGCCTGAGCAGCATGCAATTGAGTCATTGCATTGACCTGGGACCCATCGTCTTCGCGGACCGCACTGCGCTGCGTCTTTGCGACTGCCTGGTCGGCCACAAATCTTAGGTAGCTCGACAGTGTGTCGCGCAATCTCATCGCGTTCAGTTTTGCGACATCAATTTGCCGAGCATCGAGTGCCTGTTGCAATCGATCGAGTCCATCGACGGCATTTCGTTGCTCGGCCAACAGACGCACGATCCCGACCATTTCCGTTTGCTGCGGACTTAGTCCCTGGGTGCGATCAAATCCTTGGAGTAGACGGTCGGTTTCGTCATAGTGTTGGCCTTCGGCGCTTGCGCGTAGGTCTGCGATCTGCTTTTCAAGCTGCAGATCCGGAAATTGGTCTAAAACACGCCGCATGGTTGCCTGACCAATCTTGTCAGCTGAATCGTCGCGGCGAGTGATCGATGGTTCCACCGCGAGTATGAATGCCTCTCGGATCGAAGCCCAACGATTTGCATAGACGGTGGGCAGGCTTTGATTCAGATCGTCTTGCTTGGTGACACGCTGTTCGGCACGAATCAAGTCATCCAGACGAGTTTCCTGTAACCAGTGTGTAGCAGTCCACTTCTGAAACTGGTCGGGCTGGCTGGTCGCCAAGACGGGCAACAAAGTCGCAAAGGTCGAATTGAGTCCGCTGGCAGGACCGAGGTCCAACCTTGGATCGTCCACCAGTCGGCGTAGCGCGGCAACATGATCTGCACTGGAGCTGGTTCCATCGAGCAGCGCCAACCGAATCGCCGCGGCGTGGTACAGCGCCAGAAATCTCACGTATTTTGAGTGCATCGCTGGTGCCTCAGATTCTGCCCAGTGCTGCAAACCGGACGGAATCGCAGTCTGGGGATCGGGCTGATCAGGCTGGCACTGCGTCAGACAGTTCTGCAGCTTGTCGCGATCGTCCGCAGACAACTTGCCACCGGGACGTGACTCCGTTTCGCCAAGCGTCAAATGAAATCGGTCCAGTAATCGAAGCGCCGCATCAGCAAACAGCGTTTCAGCGGACTGACTGGTTTCGCCGGTCGATTTCCCCAACACGTCCGCAGCTTGATCCATGATGCCGAGCAGGAGAATCTGTGAGCCTTGAAAATTCTCGGCTTCGGTGCTTTGAAAACTGGCTCGGGCTTGGTCAAGTTTGTCCGCGATCCGAATCTCACTGGGAAAGAACACTTCGTTGAACGATTCCGGCGCGATCGACCTCCACACTCCCACGCCCAATCCCGCGACGACCAACAAGAGTGCAACCGCAGCAATCATTCTGCCGACCGTAATGCCGCCGCGCTGGTCGACTCCGGACGCCAGGGCCAGTGCATTGATGAATTCGGTACACGATGCAAAGCGTTGATCCGGCTCGCGTCGCAACGCTTTTTGCATCACCTTGCGTTCGGCCGGTTGCAAGTCGTCTAGATTCAGTTTCTCAGTCGACTTGGCCGACAACATGCTGGCATGCGACGTGATGTCAAACGGCAGCAACCCAGTTCTTAGTTCGTAGTAGGTGACCGCCAACGAGTACTGGTCGCCCTGACGGCTGTAGCCTTCGTGTTTCAGCACCTCTGGCGGCGCATACGCCGGCGTTGCGAACGCTTGTTGTGTTTCACGCATGTCGCCTTCGATGCGTTTTGCCAATCCAAAATCGCAAACCTGGGCTTCGCCACCGACCAGCAAAATATTCTGTGGCTTGATATCGCAGTGGTAGATCTGGTGTTCTCGGTTAAGCAAATCAATCGCACTGGCGCTGGCGCGTAGGTAGCGGATCGTTTCCACCGCATCCAATCCCGCCGCGACGTTGTCATCCGGGGTCAAACCCGATTCGGCACGCACCGCGTTCAGTCGATCGTGCAAGGTGCAATCACCCAAGCCCATCACAACGATCAATTGCTCTGCCGAAATCTTGGGCTTTTCCGATTCGGTCGACTGCTGCTGCGGGATTGGCTGGGGATCGTTTGCACTGATCGCCATTGTGCCGCCGATCGCACCGGCGGGGGTGCCGGCAGCAGGTGGTGCGGCATCAATCGAATCGACAGTCAATTGCTCGGTTTCGCCATCGGCCAAGACACGACCATCGGCATCCATGGTCCAGAAACCGAAGACGGGGCACAGATTCGGATGATGGACATCACGAATCGTTTTCAGAGCTTTGAGTTCTTTCCTGCCACCGAGGACCGACAGTGAGCGAACAATTTTGAGTGCGACTTTAATCCCGCCTGCGGCCTGAGCCTGCCAGACGTCTCCCGCCATCCCGCTGCCCAATGGCGAGATCAAGGTGTATCCGGGAACGACTTCCATTCCAGGCTGATATTCAACGGGTGGTGGTTGCGTCATCAGCAAACAAGGCACATCAATGAATGCGCAGATCGTACGGCGGGGGATGAAACCAGCCTATTGTGATACCAGTTTTGACTGCGATTGCCAGCGGATTGACGCACACCCACAGTTTCATTTCCGACAATTCAGCCCCCCGCGCCGTCGACACATGCGTTCGTCCGCACTGTTCGCGGGTGAGCCGTAATGGACCTTGCCAAAGATCCCAAGCAGAAGGAACGTTAACAAGATAATTTTTTGAGCTGACCGACGTAGCTGTCTTCCGTGCTTTTGGGATGGTGCAGCCGTCGCATCGTTGCTCGCATCCGGCGAATGCATTCAGGCTCGCAGAACGCTGCCTTGGTAGGTCTCGATTGCCCGAGCCGCCTGCAATCGCCGCCAAGCCTCCATTTTACGATCTCGCAGGCTTTGCAAAAACTCGATCACCAGCTCCCGTTTGACCGTATAATTGGGCGCGGCGGATTGGTCCGCTACCACCGACGGGAATGCGGCGAAAGCTTTCATCCGCTTGGAAAGCCATTCGATCTCATTCGCTGGCAGTTTGCCGCTGCTGCAACCCAATGTTACGCACCGCCGTTTTCGTGTTCTCTGCGGTTCTGGTCAGCACTCCCATGCACCTGGATGTGCGATCCATCGTCCAGCAAATATCCAGCTCGAATCCAGGCGGCACAACAGGAAAAGCACGAACCAAGCGAGAGATACGCGATTTTCTAGTCGCTGTCGACCACGAGGGCCACCGGCTCGACTTTCACGCCCTCCGCCACACCTGCGGCGCGTGGCTAGCGACCCAAGGAGAAAACCCCAAAACGATTCAGACGATCATGCGGCATTCATCGATCACTCTGACGATCGACACCTACGGCCACCTTTTTCCCGCTTCCAAATCCGATGCAATTCACCGAATGGGCCGCGAGAACTTCTGCGGGTAGTCGTTTTCGGCGCCGTGTAGCGCCACGCCGGACCGTGGTGCACTACCAAAAAAAACACCGAGTCACATTTGACCCGGCGAATTGCGATGTAAAACACGATTTTTCCGTGTTTTACGCAGTAGCGGCAGAGGGACTCGAACCCCCGACACGCGGATTATGATTCCGCTGCTCTAACCAGCTGAGCTATGCCGCCTGAAACTGTGTCGACTCGCTTGGAATCGGCTTGGCGAAGCGACAACTTTAGCGAATCAACGCCGGCTCGCAAAGGCACCTAGAGAGGGTGGAATCTCGTTTTGCTTAGGTTCACTGGCTTGCGCCAGAATGACCGAAAAAATGCTCTTCAACAGCACGCCGCGACATCACGCTGGACGGGCTTTTTTAACGCGCTGGCTATAACGAGGTGTCAGCTGTTTCCAGTCGAGTGGTGACGTCAATTTGAACCACAAATTCACGCGTGGTTCGCTCTTTCAGCCCCAGTGCAAAATGGTGTACTTCCAAGAGATCTTTAGCACTTGTCTGGAATCCCCCGAAGGATCTAAGCCTGCTCCAGGGGGTGCGATTTCACCGAATCGGCAAGCCATTGTTTCTGAGAATCAATCGAGACGGATCAGCGAAAACCTTGCGCCAGCGGTGTCTGAGGGCCATTCGTCGTCTGACGGTGCTGTTCATGCTGGCATTGACCGTCGGCATCCTGGCACGCAACTCGATCACCCGAGTTGCTGCGGTTCACATCGCATCACGGGTGATAGGGGCACGCGTTGAGATCGGAAGCGTCAGCATCGGTTGGTCGCAGATCAGTGTCCGCCAAATCAAGTTGTTCGAACCGGCAATGGCCAACCAACAGCAACTGTTGGTGGAACGAATGAGTGTCGTTCCAAATTTGTTGATGGGGCTGCGCCGCGGCATCTGGCTGGAACGAATCGAGGTCGAAAAGCCGCTGATTCATGTCCGATTGGATGCTGATGGCAAATTGCTTTCGCAATTCCCGCAAGGTAGCCAAACTGAATCGACGGGCGAATTCAATTTACCGTTGCAGCAAATCAGAGTGATTGACGCTGGGCTGGTCGTCCACCAATTCGGGCGCCAAGACTGGAAAGTCGACAGAGTTGAAATGCGTGCGGACGTCGGCGCAAACATTGAAGCGAACGCTGTCGTGCCAGACTTGCTAGGCGCCAGAATCGATGTGCGGTGTAGTCTTGACGCCAAGACTTTGGGCGGCAGCAGTCGTCTTTCGCTCGCCGGCATGAAGATCGATACCACGGAACTGGCCCGCCTGCCGCTTGTGCCGGCGGACTTGGCCGCCGAGCGAATCTCAGCGGAGATGGGGTTCACGTTGGAGGGAACGCATCCGGCTAACGAATTGAATCCACTTGCGCATTCCTTTCAATTCCAGGGCGATGTACACGGCATCTATTCCGAGCGATTGAAGACGCTATGTGAACACGTCTCTGTCTCAGCCACTTACGATACCGACGAGTTGATCGTTGCAGCGAAAGCCGACCCATTGCGTGGACGCTGTGCAGTGAATGTCACTGCGAATTTGATCGCTGATCGCCCAACCGTTTCCATGCACGCCGAACTTGCGGATTTGCATCTTCACTCTGTGGCACGCCTCGCCCCTGAGTTAGAGCAGTTCGACAGTCGCTTGCAAGCCTCTGCATCGATTCAATGCGCAATGACCGATGGCGGCATCGATTTTGATGGTCGTATTACAAGCCGGGCAACACAGAATGAATACGACAAGATTGCATTGCCAGATATCGATTCATTGGTTTCGGCCAGCGGACGTCTCGTGCCGGACCAACCGAATTCGTTGCAGGGGGTCGTCAACGGACAGATCAACAGCCAACCCTTTGATCTGACACCCTTGGCCGACCTGCTGGGATTGCCACCTGCCCACGGATCGATCGCGTCGCTGAGTCAATTTGAGATCCCACTTGGATCCATCAACGATCCTGCCACCTACGCGGGACACTTGAATCTGCAAATTCAAGGGATCGAGTGTTCCGAATTGACTGTCGACGACACGACCGTCATCGCAAAATTGAAGTCGGGGCTGGCTGAAGTTTCCGTCAGCGAGATTGTGATTCGCGATGCAGAGCGTTCTGCTATCGCAACGGTCAGTCCAACGTTGGAGGCTTCGCTGCTCGGCAAAGGACGCTTGTCGTCACGCGTTCAGCTGGCCTTGAAACCTTCGCGGGCAATCGTGAGTCGGATCGGAGCTGCGCAGTTGGACCCGCAGGGCGAGATTTTGGTCCAGGCACAGGCCGAGTGCGGTATCGCATCGTTACAAAATCCTGCGGATTGGAGCGTCGACGTTCGCCTGCAAGCAATAGAGCTAGCCGCCTTGGGCGAAACGTTGCAGGACATTGAGTGGCAAGCCAGGCTAAAGGCGGGCGGTTTGGAAATGGATCCGTTGGTTCTTACTTGGCGGGACAGTCTGTGTACCGTGGATGCATCCGGAGCGATCGGCACCGCCATTTCACTGGACGGAAATGTCAGCGTTGAACGATTGCAGTTAAAAGATCTTGGTGACGTCGCGTCTCGATTTTCGTCCACGCCGCTGCCGTTAAGCGGACTGGCGAGCGTTGACGGAAAGTTTGCTATTCTGCAGTCACTCGACGGTACCGGTCCGGTCGTAAAAGCATCGGGAGTGGCCCGTTTGGAACGAGCGGTTTATGCAAACGCTGCGATTGGGAATGCCCGCCTGAATTGGGATGCAGATCTGAGTGGATTGCTTTTGTCGTCTGCGTCAGAGGAGTTTCTCGGGGGACAATATCAAATCACGGCACGGATGCGAGATTTGGATTGGACCCGGACTCAATTGGAAGGAAAATTTGCCGGTATTCAAGTTCCTCGGCTGGTTGCTATGTCGGGCCAACCTGTTCCATCAACCGGAACTCTGCAAGGCGGTTGTCGATTGACATCGTTGGCCAGTTTGCAAGAGTTGTCCGGTGAAGCCTGGCTGGAGAGTCGCCAGGTGTCGGTTCAGCGATTGCCGATTGAAATTGGAGTGGCAAAGGTCACAGTAGCCGGCGGTGAGTTGGCGGTGCAAAGCGAAGGACGGATTGCCGATGGGCATTTTGATGTTGTCTTTGATGGATCGATTCCTCAGCTGACGAATCATTTTGCCACCCCGAACCGACCGCTATCCACCGTCCCGGTGACAGGACAATTCAAGTTGGCCGGTCTGTCGATCCACGAGCTGGTCGATTCATTGGGGCTGCCACGAGAAGCGATGACCATCGGTGGAACGCTGTCCGCGGAATGCTCGCGAGATCAAGCAGCGTGGGACGGTCGTCATTTGTGTGTTGCCTCGGGTGCCGTGGAAGATTTGCGACTGCGAAACGCCGGTCTATCAGAGCGGATCACTGTGGACATGACGTTGATGCCCGATCGTTTGGAGGTCAATGGCATTCGCGGCCGATTGGCTGACGGGATGCTGTCTGGTACCGCGTTGGTCCGTCTGGAATCGATCCCCACTGGTCACTTTGACGTTGCTGCCAAGCGGGTGAACCTTCGCCGGTTGGCATCACCATTGGGTGTTCAAGATGTCTCTGGCACCGGCACGGTTTCATTGCGAGGTCGAATCGGACCGATTATCACCGGGGCGGTCGACATTACGGCCGACAATGTCGTGGCCGCTGGAGTCGCTGTCCGCCAGGCGAGGTTTCCAGTCACCTGGTCTTTCACGCCGAATTCGAAAATCGCGAGATGGCAATGCCGATCTGGCGTGGTTGCGACCGGCGGAGGCAACGTGAGGGTCGCTACCGAAGGCAACTATGCCAATAGTTTGACAATGAACACAGCCGTTCATGTCGAAAAAGTCGATTTGGCGAAACTGATGCGCAGCGGTTCTGTCGGATCGGGGATTGTTGATGGCGAAGCCAGCCTGCGTGCCAAGCGTGCTCGCACCACAAAGCAGTTGGTCGGTGACTATGCGTTTGAGATGAAAAATATTCAGGCCCTGGAAATTCCAATTCTGAATCAGCTACCAAAAATGGTGACACTTTCACCGCCGGTTCCAGGGCGAGGACAAGACGGCGGGATCGTGCGAGGCAGAATCGGTAGTGGACTGGTTTATCTGGATGAGTTGGCAGTGCATCAAAGCAATGTGCAAGTGATGGTGTCGGGCACCGCAACCATGGAAGGCCGATTGGACTTGGACGTTGTCGCCAGCACGGAGTCTGAGAGTCCAGCCGATCAGTTGGTGTCCCTGTTGGATTCTCCGCTAATGCTGGCCGCACCGGCGCCGGTCGCCTTGGTCGTCAAAGCCAACGAGTTGCTAAAAGATCGAGTGGTCCGAGTTCACGTCGGTGGCACCGCCGATCGGCCAACGCTGCGATTGCAACCTGGCAAACAGCTGAGCCAGGACGCCGTCCGTTTCTTTCTGACAAACAGTTTCGGTTCGACCGTCAGCGGTCTAGCCAACTCCAAAACAAATACACAACGACGCTAACGAACAGGATGTTGAAATGCGTTTTCTGAATCAAGCCGCATATGACTTGTATGGCCCCAAAGCTATCGTTCGCGTTGCGGCGACGCTGCTGTTAGGGATGGCACTGTTGCTGCCAAGTTCCGGTTGCAAAACCGCGGCCTCGATGGGGCTACCTGTCTCGGCCGGTGGCCATTCGTTGCTGTCTTACGCAGGTGAGTTAAGGCAACGAAGCGGTCATGGAAAAAACATGCCGACGGAACTCGCCAAACTGACGCTGCCGCCGCACCGTGTCGAGGCTGGTGACGTTCTGGTGATCGAACCCAACGACTTCAATTCCCCCGTGCGGCTCTCTTCGGATCAAACCGTTCAACAAGACGGCACGATTGAACTGGGTTCCTATGGACGTTTGTTGGTTTCCGGTCTGTCGCCGGAGGAAATCCAAGAGCAGGTGCAGTCCGTGGTGACCAAACAAGAAATCGAAAAGCAGCAGACACGAATGGAATTGGCTTCGCATCGCAGCGGAGGCTTGGGAGTGCCCGCCCTCGAAACGGAAACACCTGACTATGGAGTCACCGTGCGGTTGGTGAACAAGGAAAGCGCATTGTTTTACGTGATGGGCGAAGTCAACGCGCCAGGATCCTATCCATTGGTGGGTCACGAAACAGTGCTCGATGCGCTGATCGCTGCGGGCGGACTTTCGGATCGCTGCAACGACCACAAAATCATCTTGACGCGTCCGCAGGCAGATGGGCATCCCCGCAAGATCTTGCCGGTCTGTTATCAGCAAATCTTGCAACTCGGTGACGTGTCGACGAACTACCAACTGATGCCCGGCGATCGCATCTATGTGCCGAGTTTATCTTTGTGGGAAGACGTGAAGCAGAGCGTCGCTTGGAAGAACGAAAAGAGTTGCCCCCATTGTCGTGAGTACACGACAAAATGATAAGGCCGTGTTTTTAAGTGGGGCAATGATCTTCCTAACCCGAAGCGTGGGTTTTGAAGCCAGCGCTTTGATGGTAACCCGAAGCGCGAGCGAGGGATTTAGGGTGTTAACGGGATCCCTCGCTCACGCTTCGGGTTAC
>NZ_JAMYFE010000084.1 GCF_024129865.1 Stieleria tagensis
AGAGATCGAAGCAGCAATTTGCTGAGTCGTTTGAGGTGAAGTGACTGTTTAGCGCAACTTCAAAACTGACGCTTCGGGTTGCCAAAAAACAATGGCTTAGGCGAATGCGGCTGCTTCAACTTCCGGCAACAGAGCAGCAGCGTTTAGAAGCGAAAGACGCCGTATTTCAGAATGCACCACAATGCACCGACCCCGTCTTTCCAGCCGATCTTCTTGCCCTCATCGTACCAGCGATGTTGATAGCGAATCGGCCGTTCGGTGAAGCGCAGTCCCTGTCGTGCCAGCCGCGCTGTCAACTCGATTTCGATGCCAAACCGAGACTCCTGTAGCTTTGGCAGAATCGGTTCCAAATGCTTTCGCGGTACCATCTTGTAACAGGTTTCAACATCGCTCAGCCGGATTCCGATGGCAATGCTCGCCAGCAAGGTGATCAAGCCGTTCATACTTTGGTGCCACCAGGGCGACAATTGGCGATCATAGTGCCCGTAGCGCGTGCCATAGGCCACGTCGGCTTCACCGGCAATCAACGGTTGTAGCAAGTAGCGGAAATCCGAAGGGTCGTACTCGCGATCAGCATCTTGAATCACCACCACATCGCCGGTTGCTTTTTCAAAACCGGTGCGAATCGCTGCCCCTTTGCCTCGATTCTGATCGTGGCGAGCGATGATCACGTGCGGATCGTCACCCATTCCGCTGATCGCTTCGAACGTCCCATCTTTACTGCCGTCGTCGACCAAGATGATTTGCATTGGCAAACCGGTTGCGCGCAACCGTTGGACCACGCCAGCTACGGTGCCGCTTTCGTTGAAGACAGGAACGACCACCGACAACAAAAAATCTTCCGGCAGTTCAAAGATCGCTAGTTTGCGGCACACATCCGTGCCCAGCAGTTGTCGCATTTGCGCAACGTACTGGTGACTCCACAAACGCTGATTGGATTCGCTCTCACACTCGTCCACTCTGGGATTCGTCCTTGATCAGACGTAGCTGCACGGATTTTCGACACCTGTCGCGATAGCTTAACAACTTCCGCAGGTGTGTTGTTGCAGCGACAAAAAATCGTTCGACAGCCCCATCGTTCCGATTGATCCGGTGCAGCGGACCGAGCAAAGTTGTCGGAAAAAAATTTGAACGAGTTTCGAGTCGGAAATTCCCGACCGAATGTTCATCGGTTCTTCACTACACTGTATAGACGTCAAAGTTTGTTGTTGACATTCGATTCGAAGGTCGCCACATTCCTGCACGCTTCGGACGTGGAAAAGATGTTCTTCGTTTCGATAGCTCTTTTTGTCTTTTCACTCTTCCGCGGGAGACGTTTTGTCGTGAGCCGACAAACAACTTTGCGAAATCAAATTTCGCTTAGCACTTCCAATCCGCACCCGATTCACTCGGGGCAGCCGCCAGGTCACTGACGGTGTTGTTAACACGAACACATTGATAATCAAGTTGAACTGGCGCATGACGCGTTTGTTCAAGCAGTTGCACAGGATTGTGCAATTGTCGATTCCTGGAAGACGGCGCCATTGGATTGCCGGCAAGTCAAACCCCGGATTTGCGACAGGGAAAGTACCTTCCAACTTTTGTCATTAATTTCGGTGACCACGTTTTCGGCCATGGACGTGCCGTGACTTGTGCTCCAAATGACAAAGACGAGGGCTGACCTTCAAGGATGAGGGCCAGCCCTTTTTTTGTTCCTTGGTCTTCACTCGGATCCCTCTCGCATGCATGTCATCCTCCGCTGCTTCAGCGCCCTCCTGATGTCATCGTTCGCCCTCTGGGCCAGTGCCGACCGGGCCTTCGCCGCTGACAAACCAAATATCGTGTTTGTGATCGCAGACGACTGTACGTTCCGCGATATCGGTTGTTATGGCGGACAAGCGTACACGCCAAATATCGACAAGCTTGCCGAGCAAGGCATGCGATTTACGCGGTGCTTTCAAGCCGCGCCCATGTGTTCGCCGACACGGCACAACATCTACACCGGACAATATCCCGTTAAAACAGGTGCCTATCCCAATCACACCCACGTTTCACCGGATACTGAGAGCGTCGTTCAGTATCTGCAGCCGCTCGGCTACCGCGTCGCCCATAGCGGCAAGTCGCACGTTAGCCCGGCGTCGGTGTTTGATTGGGAAGAAATCCCCCACGCCAAGAATCCGGACTTTGCCAAAGTCGATGCGTTTGTCGCGGATTGCAAAAGCAACGCCCAGCCGTTTTGTCTGCTGCTGTGTTCCAACGAGCCGCACACGCCTTGGAACAAAGGAGACGCGTCACGCTATCCCGTCGACCAAATTCAATTGCCGCCGTATTTTGTCGACACCCCGGAAACACGTGAGGGTATGTCTCGGTATCTAGCCGAGATCACGTATTTTGATTCGCAAGTGGGGCAAGCGATTGCGATTTTGGACAAACATGGATTGGCCGAAAACACATTGCTCGTGGTGGTTAGCGAGCAAGGCAGTTCGATGCCGTTCGCCAAATGGACTTGTTACGACAATGGATTGCAATCTGCCTGTCTCGTCCGTTGGCCGGGCCAGGTTCAACCGGCAACGGTGAACCCCGCCATGATCGAATACGTCGACTTCTTGCCGACCTTTGTTCAAGTTGCCGGCGGCACTCCGGCCGACGTGTTGGACGGAGAGAGTTTGTTGCAGGTGCTGCGGGGGAAACAGCAACACAAATCATTTGTGTTTGGTGAAATGACCACACGAGGTATCAACAACGGCTCTGATCACTTTGGAATCCGTTCAGTTCGCAGTGAACAGTTCAAATACATTTGGAACTTCACCCCAGACCAGGAGTTTCAAAATGCGTGCACCAATTCGCCAGAGTTCGAGAGCTGGATCAAACTGGCCAAACAGGGCGATGCAGACGCCCAGCTAAAAGTTAAACGCTACCGCTTTCGTCCGGAAATCGAATTGTACGACGTTCAGGCGGACCCGCTGGAGCTAACGAATTTGGCTTCCCAGCCGCAATACGATTCTGTCAAACGCCAATTGCGCTCCGAACTGGATCGATGGATGGCACATTGCGGTGATCAAGGACAGCCCACCGAAATGCAAGCGCTCGAGCACATGGGGCGGAAACGTCAAAAGAAAAAGTGAACTGCAACGCAGCATTAGCTGCTACAGCCGCAATCGCAGGGTGTGGTTTGCTGCTGTGATTGCATCACCGTTACCGGAACCAGTTTTTCAACCGTGTAAGGGACTTTGACCGTACACACACGCTGTTGTTCGACTTTCACCGTTTCAGGTACAAACGCGGTCACCGTTTTAGATCGCTTGCGGTATTCCAACGTCGTGTAGGGATGCTTGACGGTCTTCTTCTCTGTCTTGGTAAAGTACTCCTTCACTTTACGTGTCTTTTTGATCGGCACCATGATGCCGATTTCACAGATGTAAGGCTCCTCGACACAAACCTCTTGCATTTCAGTCGTGCCGTCGGGGCATTCCACCGGAACGCATTCGGTGCGCTTACGAACGCGGGTCACGGTGTCTTTGCCTGGGACCGTGATGGTGTATTCCTGGTCCACCCAGCGAAACTTAGGCGTTTTGATTTCGATCTCTTGTTCGTCCACTTTTTTGACACGAACCAAAGCGTTGTATTCGTAGGGGACCTGTTTCTCAACGGTGATGGTTTTGTCGACCAAAACTGTTTCGACGCGTTCTTCATCGCGGTAGCAGGTTTCGGTCACCGTCTTCATCACGGTGCAGGGAACCTGAACCGTGGTGATGCATTCACCGGTGCCGTTACATTTGTTGCAGTCGTCACAGGCGACTGCCGGGACGGAAAAAACGCATGCGGCGACTAATAGGCCGCTCCTGAAGCGATTGGCTAACATGGTGGTCGAACTCCCCCGAGTCGTTAAAGTTGAACGGGCGCCGCCCAGAGCGGACCCGAACGAAACCTAGGTTAGTCAGAGGGGGAGTCAAATCACACGCGTCAAAATTTTCTGTGGCGTGACTCTAAACGATCAGGCATAGGATCCGATCCACGGCCAGCTGACTTCAGCGTCTTCTGTGCCGTCGTGCCTCTGTGTGAGCCCCCGGACCAATCACTCTCACGGAGCCACCAAGGCACGGAGAATCAATGTTGATCCAAACAATGCGATCAATGACCACCCCTCGTTTCGGATGCTTAGTTGGTGTGGAGGATTTATCCGACCAAGCATGACGCTTCCTCCTTTCGATTCCGTCGGATCGATTCGGTCGGATAAATCCTCCACACCAACAAGTGGCGTCGCGCGAAATTTGATTCGGCTGGGCATTCCACGTCGTCAAGCGATTCGCCACGCACGCAGCCGCAAGGGACCTTGGCGCATGTCCAAGACCATCGCCAGCGGTGTGGGGTGTGGCGAACAAGCGGAATCGAGCAAGCCAGGCCCCAACGCACGGTGTGAGGTAGCCCCCAAAACCCAGGTCACCTCACCGGCCTTCTTGAACAGAGAATTGGAGCATCGGCTGGTCCGCTCAAATGGCTATCCCTGTTCGATCCTGCAACAGAACCAATGTCAACACCGCCGTGTTTTCACGGGATGCCAAGTTCCTAACGGTTGCCTGCCTGTCCACTACATGAATTCGTGCTGGTACATCGCCCACACGACGGAGACCAAGGCTACAAATGCAGCACCGGAAATCGCGAGTTGCAATTTCCTTCCCGCTGCCAAAAATGAAGAGCGATGCACTGCAGGAATGAGAACCGCAAGGATATAACCTCCCAGCCCGCCGCAGACGATCCCGGCAAGTTCTCCATGGCCGTGAAGATGACCACTTAGCCATCCTACCAAAGCAAAGAACAGGATTGCAAAAATGCCGTAAGCAAAGCCTAACTCGCAGGATGGGGAGTTGGACGATTGTTCGTTGCCCAATTCACCGCTTACTCTTGATCTGCGAACCCGAACGGCCATTCCATTCGCGATTACAAGACCGACGATGCCTCCAATCGCAGTTCCGACATCTTCTTGCTGTCCGCCCCATATCCAAGCAAGGAATGTCGCTGCAATCGCGCAGGATCCTGTGGCAAGCAAGATGGTGAACGACTGTTTCATGAAGTTCAATTGAGTACGAAAGGTTCTTGTCGGGTTAGGTTTGACGTCACCGCGATCGGGCAGTTGACGTTGTAACGGCCCCAAGAGATAGGCCCAATCTGCAGAATTGGCTCGTCCGCACAAGTCTCCAGCCACACGTTAGCTCTTGAAGAGAACCAATTCCAACACAGCCACTCATTCACGCGGTGTCAAACTCCTCTTGGTTACCGACTCGTTCAAAGCGGCGTTTGCAAGAATCCACCGCCAACACTTTGCGGCAATGTACCCAATCGCCGACAGCGAGAAAACGAAGCCGAGGACGACGCCGGGATGTCGCATTGCCCACGGCGCTGAAAGGATCGGAACGAATGCGAGGACAAAGCGGACAACAATAACGACTGAAACAACAGCGAGAAACGCAAAAGCAGGCACCGCCAATCGCGATGCCAAACCCCCGGGAAACCACTCCGTGCACGCAGAGACCGCCGTTGTCAAAAGAATGACCAAGCCCATCAGATTACCGATCGGGTTTTGCGATAGGTCTGGCGCGTTTGCGTACAGTTCGGGGAGCGTCAGGCAGGCGCCGAATACAAACAGCGAAAGTGATGCAAAGCGCTGGCGTGGTCCTTTGCCTTGTTCATCTCGCTGAGTTTTCGGTGGTGCATACGGATTCGTCATTCTTCAGTCGGGCAACAGAATGCTGTTTCTGTGAATCAGTCGTTGATTTTTTTCGACCATCGCACGCGGTGTGGTGGGGCGTCGATCCGCGTCAGAATGATTC
>NZ_JAMYFE010000085.1 GCF_024129865.1 Stieleria tagensis
GCAACTTCAAAACTCACGCGTCGGGTTACCAAAAACCAATGCCCAACGCGAAAGCGCTGGCTTCAAAACTGGTGCAGCGGGATCCCCCTGCACCAGCGCGGCTCCGACAACTGGATAGAATAGGGCGTTCCATTGCTGCCTTTCACCGAGTCTTTGATCCGTGATCCGATACGTTCTTGCCCTGGTTGCTGCCGTTTCTTTTTCGCCACTGGTCTCTGCGGCTGATTCGCCGAACGTGCTGTTCATTGCGGTCGATGACCTGGCCTGTACGCTCGGTTGCTACGGCGATCGGTTTGCCAAGACGCCGAACATTGATCGGCTGGCTGCATCGGGCGTGTGCTTTGAAAATGCCTACAACCAATTGCCACTGTGCAATCCCACACGGGCGTCGGTGATGACCGGTCGACGGCCTGATGAAATTGGTGTCTACGATTTGGACCGTCATTTTCGCGACCAATTGCCCGACGTCGTGACCTTGCCCCAGGTCTTTCAACGCCACGGCTATGCAGCTGCTCGCGTCGGTAAAATCTATCACTACAACGTTCCTGCCTCGATCGGAACCAATGGCTTTGATGACCCGCCGTCCTGGGATCTGACAGTGAACCCCAAAGGCCGAGACAAGGACGACGAATCACTGGTGATCAACGCCGAACCCGATCGCAAGATCAGCGCCGCGCTATCGTGGCTTGCAGCCGACGGCAGCGATCAACAACAGACCGATGGGATGATTGCCAGCGAAGCGATTAGATTGATGCAGTCTTACAACGACAAGCCATTCTTTTTGGGCGTCGGCTTTTTCCGTCCCCACACGCCCTACATCGCCCCCAAGAAGTACTTTGACCTGTATCCGCTGGACTCGATTTCGCTGCCTTATGCTCCCGACGATGACCGCGACGACATTCCGACCGCAGCATTCGCGCACAACTGCCCCATCCCCAACTACAACCTCGACCCGCTGACACTGCGCAAAGCGATCCAGGCCTACTATGCATGCGTGTCCTTTGTCGATGCGCAAGTCGGACGATTGCTGACGGAACTGGAGCAATCGGAATTGGCCGACAACACGATCGTGGTGCTGTGGAGCGATCATGGATACCACTTGGGCGAACACAACGGGATCTGGCAAAAGCGAACCCTGTTCGAGCAATCTGCAAAGTCACCGTTGATCATTCGCGTCCCCGGGGCCAACGGCAACGGCACACCCTGCCGGCGGATCGTCGAATTTGTTGACATCTATCCAACGGTTGTCGCCGCTGCCGGGTTTCAACCGGCGGATGATTTATCCGGACGCGACCTGGCACCGCTGCTAGCTGACCCACTGGCAACCTGGGGCGGACAAGCCGTCACCCAGGTGCTGCGCCCGGCGGATGACCGGTTGGCGACGCAAGTGATGGGATGCAGCATCCGCACCGATCGCTATCGCTACACCGAATGGGCCGAGGGTGACCAAGGCGTGGAACTGTACGATCACCATAGCGATCCAATGGAGTTTCATAACTTGGCGGTCGATCCCGATTCAAGAATCCAGGCGGTCATCGACGACCTAAAGAAACGGTTACGCCAAAAGGCCAGTGGGCGCATTCCGAACGTGCCCGTGAACCCGGCGAGGCTGTAGGTGACCGAATTCAAAACGGGAAACGGAGCTCCGAGCAAGGCCAGGGTGATCGGAGTCGCGTGTTTGCGCGGGGGCATTGGTTTTTGGTAACCCGAAGCGTCAGCGAGGGATCCCGTTAACACCCTAAATCCCTCGCTCACGCGTCGGGTTGTGATGAAAAGCGCTGGCTTCAAAACGCACGCGATGGCTGGTGATGATTGACAATAATTTCTCCGACAGGGAAGCAGATGAACAGTGAGATTCGAAGCGTTGTGGTTGGCACCGGTTTCATCGGCCCGGTGCATGTGGAAGCCCTCCGCCGCGCGGGGGTTTGTGTGGCGGGAATTGTGGGATCGTCACCCGAAAAATCGCGTGCGGCTGCCGAGACGCTCGGGTTGCCCGATGCCTTTAAAACGCTCGACGACGTGCTCTCGGACCCGACGGTTGACTGCGTTCACCTGACCACACCCAACCGATTCCATTTCCCGCAAGCGGCTGCCGTGCTGAAAGCCGGTAAACACGTGATCTGTGAAAAACCATTGGCGATGAACTCGGCGGAGTCCGCTGAACTGGTCCAGATCGCTGCCGACAGTGGGCGGGCGGCCGCGGTGGCGTACAACATCCGCTTTTATCCGTTGTGCCACGAAGCCGCCGCACGCGTCCGCAACGGATCAATCGGCAAGGTGATCCACATCAACGGATCCTACGTGCAGGATTGGCTGCTGCGTCAGAACGATTTTAATTGGCGCGTCCTGGCGGCCGACGGAGGAGAACTGCGAGCGGTCGCGGACATCGGCACCCACTGGCTAGATCTGATCCAGTTCATCAGTGGCGACAAGATCGTGTCGGTCTGCGCCGATTTGCGGACGGTGTATCCCACACGGCAACGACCGATCGGCAACGTGGAAACGTTTTCCGGTGGTCCGTCGGCCGAAACGCCGACAGAATCCGTGGAAATCACGACGGAAGATTGCGGGGCCGTGATGTTCCGGATGGCCGGTGGCGCCAATGGGTGTTTGTGGGTCTCACAAACCACGGCCGGCAAAAAGAATTGCCTGCGATTCGAACTCGGCGGCAGCGAGCAATCGCTGGCATGGAACAGCGAGTCGCCCAACACACTGGAGATCGGCAATCGAGATCAGCCCAACCAAAGCCTGATCCGTGATCCCGCGTTGATGGACGCCAGCGCTGCAACGATCGCGAATTATCCGGGCGGCCACAATGAGGGCTTCCCGGACTCATTCAAGCAATTGTTTCGGACCGTTTACGGATGCATCCGCAGCGGCGAATTTGCCGCTACGTCCGAGCATGCCCCCGCCCTGTTCCCGACGTTTGCGGACGGGCATCGGGAGATTTTAATCTGCGAGGCGATTCTAAACAGCCATCGCCGTCGCGGCTGGGTCGACGTGAACTAGGCGGTGACGACGTTGATGCGACGACCTTTTTGGTCAAACATCACGTTGCCATCAACCAGGGCGAACAACGTGTAATCGTTGCCTTGACCGACACCACGTCCAGCACGCCATTTCGTGCCGACCTGACGGATCAGGATGTTGCCAGCAGTGACCGCTTCGCCGCCGAATTTTTTGACGCCGCGACGTTGTGCGTTGGAATCGCGGCCGTTGCGGCTCGATCCCTGACCTTTCTTATGTGCCATTTCTTCACCAGATTCGTTAGTTTTTCGGAGGGCCCAGGAGAATATCGGCACTTGGCCCTAACTTCAAGCCGTTTCTGAGCCTTCAAATCAGGGATTTTTGCCGTTTGCCTGGGCGGGGGTGGCTGCCACGGCACCCGCTGGGTGATAGTTGAGTCCGCTGGTGACCGAAATTTCAGTCACGGAGGCATTAGAAGTCAGGCGGAGATTCGACCTGTCGCAACACATCTTCGAACGGGATTTGCTCACAGACCCCAAAACTGGGGTGTCGGGAAAGCCGCGAACGCACCATTTTGGGTGACGAGAGACCGCACAAGAACCGGGCTCGCTGCCGTGCGGTGGTGAAATGGTCTGGGTATTCGCGGCAGACCTGATCCAGCGCCCGGCGCACTCCGTCGCCGATCTCCCGATCGGTCACCGCTGGGATCGTAAATGGCCCCTCACCCAAACAATGACTGCATTGGCCACACGGCTGCGGCATCGATTCACCAAAATGTTCGGTCAGAATCTTTGCTTGACAGTCTTGGGCGGATGCGATGGCAAACACATCGCCCAAGCGATCGACTTCGGATCGTTCACGCCCCAGCATCCGCGCATGATATTCGTCGGCAACCAATTTGGGCTGTTCGATCCGCTTGACCCAGCGGTAACCGTGGACCAGATCACTGACGTGGACTTCGATCCAGTTCTGGGCGGCCATAAAATCGACGGCTTTGACGATCCGCTGTCGGTCTTGGCCGAGCGCCTTGGCGGCGGTGACCATGTTCAACGAAAACCACTTGCGTGATTTGGTCAGTTGCCCCAGCACGCCCGCCAAAAATTCGCGGCGCTCACCGTCAAAGTTGTCCAGAATCGCCCTTGAGGTGACCAGCGGATGGATTTTGTAGGTGTCATAGCGCGGCGAGGTGGCCTGGATGTAGCCGTCCAATTCCAAATAGGTCAGCAGTGTGCGGACGACCAAAATGCGAATGTCGGTCTCGAAGGACAGTTTGTAATGCGACAGGAAAAACTGGTCCGATTGCCCGCACAGAAGTTCGATCAGCCGGCCCACGCTGTGGCGGCTAGGCGTGTCACCAAACGTAAAATTCTCCAGCACCACGCGGTCGGCAGGCAACAGCAACAATTCGCAAATTGAATCGCCGCCGTCACGTCCCGCCCGCCCGATTTCTTGCGCGTAGGCCTCCAACGATTTTGGTGGGTTGAAGTGATACACGTAGCGGATGTTGGACTTGTCGATCCCCATTCCAAACGCGATCGTCGCGACAATGATGCCATCGGCAGATTGCAGGAATTGTTGCTGGATCTGCGACCGCGTTTCGGCATCCATTCCAGCGTGATAGCCCATCGCCTGGAAACCGTCATCGGTCAACCGCTCGGCAATTTGCTCGGCGGTCTTCTGTTTGGAAACGTAAACGATGGTTGCCCCGCGGGGCCGATCGGCGATCCGCTGCAGCAAGGTGTCATAGTGTTCTTCACTGCGGACCACGGTGCTGCGAATGCGCAAATTCGCACGATGGAATGGCGTCCGAATCGCATCCTCCGGGGCGATCGCAAAGGCGCGCCGAATGTCCTCCAACACCGCCGGCGTTGCGGTGGCCGTCAACGCCAACACACGATCGGCATTTAACCTTTTTGACAGCTCCGCCAGCTTCAAATAGTCGGGTCGAAAATTGTGGCCCCATTGGCTGATACAGTGTGCTTCGTCGATGGCAAACAAGGACACGTTCAATGATCCCACCGACGCCAGAAACCGTTCATTGAAGAACCGTTCGGGAGCGACATACAGCATTCGAATCGAGCCGTCGCGGATGCCGCGCATCGCGTCGCGGAATTCTTGGTCGGTCAACGATGAATCCAATCGCGCCGCTTTGATCCCGCGCTCGGCCAGCGCATCACACTGGTCCTTCATCAACGCGATCAGCGGCGACACGACAACGGTGGTACCGGACAATATCTGACTGGGCAATTGGTAACACAAACTTTTCCCACCGCCGGTGGGAAAGACCGCCGCCACGTTTTTGCCGGCCAACAGCCGCTCGATCACCTGGACTTGCCCGTCGCGAAACTCGTTCAGTCCGAATCGCGTTTGCAATACTTCTAGCGTTTCACGCCGGGGGTGCGTTTCAACCAAAGTCATCACATTTCCCTGTATACTGTGCACCCAGCGCTCACCCAATCACGTTTGATCAGAAGAAAACGAAGGATGCGGTGCGTCCGAGCGTCGCTAGCGCCTTGCAGAGCTCGAGTGCTGTCTGAAAAAGCCGGCGATCTTGCAACCGGCAGACTTTGCTACCCGCCTACAGAGTTACAAACCTGGCCATGAAATCAATCCCGCTAAGAATATTTTTTTGTCTGATCGCGTTGGCAGTTGGCCTCTCGGCCGGGGCACGGCAATCAACCGCGCAAGAATCGTCGCCCCCGCCCAATGTGGTCGTGATTTTCATCGACGACATGGGCTATGCCGACATTCATCCCTTTGGTGACACCCGCTACCCGACTCCAAACCTGGATCGGATGGCAGCCGAAGGCCGGAAATTCACTGACTTTTGCGTTTCATCAGCCGTCTGTAGCGCCTCGCGATCCGCCCTGATCACCGGTTGTTATCACAAACGAATCGGGATCTCCGGTGCGTTGGGACCGAAATCCGAAATCGGTTTGAATTCCGCCGAAACCACGATCGCAGAACTATGTCGTTCCCAAGGCTATCGCACCGCGGTTTATGGAAAGTGGCACCTGGGGCACAATCCAAAATTCCTGCCGACCAATCACGGCTTTGACGAGTTCTACGGGATTCCTTACAGCAACGACATGTGGCCGTTGCACCCCGCCACGATTGCCAAGCGTCAAAAGAACCCCAACGCGCCGAGCAACTGGGCGGAGTTGCCGATGATCAAAGACACTCAAGTGGTCATCGAGAGCATTCAACCCGCCGACCAGGAACAAATGACCAAGCAGTTCACCGAGCGGGCGGTCGAATTTATTAAACGCGATTCGGACAAACCGTTCTTTGTGTATCTGCCGCACCCGATGGTTCATGTCCCGCTGTACGCCTCCGAGGCTTTTCGCGGCAAAAGCGGTCAGGGACTGTTTGGCGACGTGGTGATGGAAGTCGATTGGTCGGTCGGGCAAGTGCTCGACGCAATCGAAGACATCGGTGCCGAACGCAATACATTGGTCGTGTTCACCAGCGACAACGGCCCGTGGCTTTCTTACGGCAGCCATGCCGGTCAAGCCACCCCGCTGCGCGAAGGCAAGGGAACCATGTTCGAAGGCGGCTATCGTGAGCCGACGCTGATGTGGTGGAAAGGCAAAATTCCCGCGGGCACCACCTGTGATACCTTTGCCAGCACCATCGACCTGCTGCCAACCATCGCGGCGCTCAACGGCGGCGAACTGCCCAATCATCCCATCGACGGCCATGACATCCGGCCGCTGATGTTCGGTCAGCCCGATGCCGAATCACCGCACGAGAGCTTTGCCTGCTTCTATGCCGGCGAACTGCGCGCCGTCCGCAATGAACGCTTCAAATTGGTGTTCCCACACAACTATCGAACCCTGGACGGGCATCCCGGCGGCACCGGCGGATTGCCAGTCGCTTATCAATCGGCACGGGCCAAGCGAGCGCTGTACGACTTGGACAACGACATCGGCGAAACCACCGATGTCTCGCAGCAGTTCCCCGAAGTCGTCGCCCAACTGGACGCCGCCGCAGAGGTCTATCGCCAAAAACTAGGTGACAAGCTGACCAAGACCACTGGCAGCGAGATCCGACCGGCCGGCCGCATGCAACCCGGCGACGAACGTCTGCCGCTGGTTTGGTAGTGGAATCACACCAGCGTCGTGGATCGCTCCGCCGATCCAACGCCCAAGCCACTCGCAACCAACCGATCACGTGGGATCGACGGAGCGATCCACGACAAAACCAGCGCGTTGCGCTACGTTTTTGGTTTCGCGATCGGGCTGTTCTTCAGCCGCTGCCAAACAGCTAGCTTGGGACGCCCCTGGTCGCCTGGCAGCATGCCATGCACCTCGTAAAACTGATCGCCGTCGACGCGGAACACATAGGCCGACTTTCGCTCGCTCCTGGCACCTGCATTCGGGCCGACCAGAACAACCTTGCTGTGGTAGCGGAACACATTTACGTCGCCGGATTCATCCACTTCGTAGTCGCTACGGTGTGAATAGATTGGCTTCTGTTGCGGATCATAGGTGGTCAAAATCGTGTGGTCGCCTAGGTGCTGTTTGATCGTCATGTAGCGCCCCTCGGCTGTGTCGCGATATTGCACCCATTCGCCTTTGATCTGGTCCGCGGCCGATGTTTTTGCAGAACGAGTCTCGGGAACCGAATCGTCTGCGAGTGCGGGCGCGGCCAACCCCAGGCCAACACAGGCGATCAGGCAGATTTTGCGTACTGTCTGGTGGATCATTGCCAAGCGACTCCTTTCGATATCGAGAAATTCAGGAAGAGCGCTACTCTAAGCTTTTTCGACAAAGGCAGCTACACTCACCCCAATCAAGTTGACCACGCCGAACAACCTAAAGGTTGAACTCCAACGCGTTGGAGTTCAACCTTCAGCGTGTCGGTTCGGGGACTGCCCCAGCGCGAGCTGGAAGATCTCTGGTCGCCGCAGGCCTAACCCGATCCAGGCGACCACGCCGATAATGATCGGCACGAAGAAAGGGTCGCCCACACGCACATGCGTCGCGGTCGCTCCGCCCAGGTAACCGGCCAACAGGATCGCGCCGACAAAGCTGGTTCGGGGAATCAGGAACAGCACCGCCACGGCGATTTCCACCACACCAATCGTGCGAATCACATCCGCGCTGTATCCCAAATGCTCAAACATCTCCTCCTTGCCTTCCCACTCGGTGAACTTGCCCATCGCGCTGGGGCCGATCAGCATCGCAGCAACAAGCCCGCTGATGATCCAGCCGGCAACACGCATTTTCTTGGAACCCATTATTTGATCTCTTCTGATAAGGCGATGAATGACAATGATCTGCCAGGTTGTCGATTGCAGCGGCGCCGTTTCGACAGTTGTCAGTCGTTTTTTGGTTTAGATTAATTGGATATCAGTGTCCATCCGGTTGATAGGCCAATAAACGCAGCGCGTTGAACACCACCAGCAGCGTGGACCCTTCGTGCATCACCACCGCCGGTCCGATATTCAATCCGAACAGTGTGGCCGGCACCAAAATTGCCACCATGCCCAGACTGATCCACAGGTTCTGGCGGATGATGGATCGAGTGGCACGACTGAGTCCAATTGCCAGTGGCAGGTGTTCCAGGTTGTCGGCCATCAGGGCAACATCGGCGGCTTCCAACGCAACGTGACTGCCGGCGGCGCCCATGGCGATCCCGACCGACGCGGATGCCATGGCCGGTGCATCGTTGACTCCGTCGCCGACCATCGCCACGCCGGATTCACTGTCAAGCTTTTTGATCTCGGCGACTTTGTCTTCCGGCATCAAGTCACCAATGGCCTTGTCCAGGCCAACCGCTTTGGCAACCGCGTCGGCCACCGTTTGATTGTCGCCGGAAATCATGATCATGCGACTGATCCCCAATTCCCGCAGTCGTTGAATGGTCCGTTTCGCTGATTCGCGTGGGGTGTCCATCATCCCGATCGTGCCGAGGTAGCGGTCGCCGTGGCGCACAATCATGGTGGTACGTCCATCGGCTTCCAACCTCCGCACGGTCTTGCGCACGTCATCCGGCAACGGAGTCCCTGCGACTTCGGCGAACAAGTCGTCTTTCCCCAGATGCGCCAGCGCCCCCTCGACCGTGGCTTGAATGCCGCGTCCGGTGATGCTTTTCATATCGCTGGCGTTCGGAAGCGGCGAATCCGGTTCAGCCGCCGACAACCGTTCGCTGCCGTCGCGGACCAGTGCTTTGGCCAGTGGATGTTGACTGAGCGATTCGACGGCAACCGCAATCCGCAACAATTCCGTTTCGCTGACGCCATCGGCAGGACAGACGTCGGTGACTCTCGGTTTGCCTTCGGTGAGCGTGCCGGTTTTATCAAACGCGACCGCGTCCAAGCGGCCCAAATTTTCCAGTGGTCCGCCGCCCTTGACCAACACGCCGCCGCGGGCGGCCCGGGCGATCCCGCTGAGCACGGCGCTAGGGGTGGAGATGGCTAGCGCGCAAGGGCTGGCGGCGACCAAGACCGCCATCGATCGATAAAAGGCCTGCGCAAATGACTCGTCTAAAACCAATGGCGTCAGCAGCAACAACACGACCAGGGTGATCACCGCCGGCACAAAGTAACGCTCGAATCGCTTGGTGAATTTTTGTGTCGGCGAGACCCGCGTTTCCGCTTCGCTGACCATCGTCACAACCCGCGCCAGCGTGTTTTCCTCAGCCGTCTTGGTGACTTGGATTTCCAGGGCGCCGGACTGATTGATGGTGCCGGCGAAAACACGGTGTTGCGAGGCAAGCGATTCTGGTGCTGCGGCGGCAGCGCCGCGATCATCAACCGGTTGTTTGTCGACGGGAACACTTTCGCCGGTGATCGGTGCCTGGTCGATACTCGATTCGCCCTGGATCACAAATCCGTCCGCAGCAACGCGCTGGTCGGGTTTGACGATCACGATATCACCGACAACCAATTGTTCGACCGGGAGTTCTGTTTCCTGGCCGTCGCGGCGGACCAAGGCGGTTGGCGGTGCGATTTCTGACAACGCCTCGATCGCTCGTTTGGCACGCCCCATCGCGTAGCCTTCGAGTGAATGACCGATGCTGAACAGAAACAACAACAATGCGCCTTCGACCCAAGCATCCAGCGCGGCAGCCCCGGCCGCGGCAAACACCATCAAAAAATCGATCTCGAACTTTCCGGCGCGGATTTTTTCAAAAGCCTCCAATACAGGAAACGTGCCGCCAAACAGGTAAGCCACACACAGTGTTCCGATCCAGATCGCATCTGGCAGGTCGGCAAAGGTCTTTAACAACCAACCGGCCAACAGAAATACACCGGACAAAACCGCAAAGATCAGTTCCGTCTGCGATCCAAAAATTCCGTCGCGATCGTGATGATGCCCACAGCAACCCTGCTGGTGATGGTGTTCGTCCTTGTCCGGGAACTGCCGCAAGACTTGCAAAATGGTCGATTCGTTGATGATCTGACGATCAAACTCGATTCGCACCGCACCATCAGGCGAGACCACCGATTCCAACACGCCGTCGATTCGATTCAGACGGGACTCGATCGTCGAAGCACGACTGGCGGACATGGATTGGATGCGCCGATTTGTATGCCCGAACCGTGCTTCCAATTCTGCTCCGGTCCGCCGCGCAAGTTCACGGACTTCGGCCAACGACGTCACATTGGGATCAAAGTGGATGCACAATTGGTCGCGCTGATCATTCTCGCCGGGGACAAGATGCGCGTCTGACACACCCTGGTTGGACCGGATCAATTCACTGATCCGCGTGACGCATTCATCACGCGCATCGGGAACGCTGGGCAGCAACAACGACAATTCAATTTTCAGCTTTTGTGTCATCAGGATGGTTGTGTCGGCTGCATTGCGAGAGAGAAAGCGTCACGAAGAACGAATTGTAGTGATTGCCACAGCGGTCCAAATGCCAGTGCGTTCCAAACGATATCGCCAGGGAAACACATCCCAGACGCCATTGGCCTGGTCGCCACCGGTCGCTTTGCAGCCAATTTGAACGCAAATCAATCGACCGGAGTTGTATTTGGTTGAATCCCCTTAGGTCAGCATCGCCAATCGATTGGTGGGCGTGCAAATGACGCGCCAGGGATCAAATCCGGTTCCGATGCAGCGACGGCGCGTCAGTTGCAGCATAATGAAGGGTCGGGTTTCCAACGCGGCCAATGATCGCCCGTCGGCACCAGCCGGGCTGGGCACCAGTGGTCCGCAACTGGACGTGAATTTCTAATTGGGGGGAGAACAGCATCATGTTGATCGCATTTCATCAAATCGACGGAACCAAATTAAGCGGCTCAGAGGAAGCGATTGGGACAATCAAAGACTTGTTTCTGGATCAGCACGATTGGCATGTCCGCTATGCCGTCGTCGATACCGGCGTGTGGCTGCCCGGTCGCAGGATCTTGGTTTCACCGACCGCCATCACCAAGCACGACTGGGGAGCGCATCAGGCGACTGCTCTGCTAAGTCACGCTCAAGTCGAATCGAGTCCGGACGTCGATTTGATGCGACCGGTTTCTCGTCAAATGGAATTGGAACTGGCCAAACACTACGACTGGCCCGCGTACTGGGCCAGTGGATTGGGGTTGGGCGGTGAAGCCGCTGCCGCTGTGCCGCCATCGGTGATGGTGCCCAATGAAAAGCAGCATGAGATCGAAGACCAATTGCTGAATGTTCGCAGTGCCCACGAGATTTTGGGTTATTCGATCCATGCCACCGACGGTGACATCGGACATGTCAACGACTTTATCATTGACGACGAAACCTGGGCGGTCCGCTACTTGGTGGTCGACACCAAGAATTGGTTACCAGCCCCCAAAGTATTGGTCGCACCGGCGTGGATCGAGTCCGTGTCATGGGCCGATCAAGCGGTGACAGTTGAAGTGACCTGTCAACAAATTAAGGACTCGCCGGACTACGATCCGCTAGCCCCGGTCAACCGAGGCTACGAAGAACATATCTATGATTTCTACGGCAAAGAACGTTACTGGATGCCGTAGAATTAAAACGCGGCTGGATCAATCACCAAGTGTTTGATCTTGTTGCGTTTCCAGGTGTAGGTGGCATGGACCATCCCGTCATCGGTTTGAATGATGGCCGGATAACTGAACTCCGCACCCTTTTCCTGTTCCAGCACCGCGATCGATTTCCAGCTTTCACCGTCATCGGAGATCGCCAGATTGATCACGCCACGCCGCCCCCATCCTGACGCACCACTGTCCAAGTGGTTGTAGATCAGCAGGTGCCGACCGTCTTGCAGCGAGACGACTTCGATCCCCGAGTTCGGATTCGGTAATTCGGTGGCCGTCAGCGGAGACCATGTCTGACCGCCATCACCAGAATGTGTACTGGCAATCACGCCCTCCTTGGTTCGACACAGTGCCTGGAGTGTTCCGTCGCCGCGGCGTAACAATGTTGGTTGGATGGCATTGAACTTCGATGCGTCGTTGATCGGCCCGATCCGCTGCCACGTTCCCACCGGCATTCCATTTTCCAACATCACTCGCTCGAAATGCACTCGCCAGCCTTCATCCTCGGTCGATGATCCACAGAGTAGCGAACCATCGCCCAGCAAAATCGGTTTGCATCGAACCGGTCCATCAATGCCCTCTGGCAATCGCTTGCGATCGACAAAGGTTCGCCCACGGTCGTAGCTGACCATCATTTCTCCCCACCAAGTGCTCGGACTTGGGCCGACTTTGAAAAACAGCAACGTCGGACCATCACCGGGCGACTGATACAGCACCGGATTCCAGCAGGGATAACGAAGGCCGTCATGCTGGACACCGGTGGCAACCTGACTCGGCGAGGACCACTTGCTGCCATCGTGATAGCTGGTCCAAATCCCGACGTCCTTGTTCTTCTCCTTTGTGCCGGCAAACCAGGATGCGACCAAACCACGACTGGTTTGGCAAATCGTCGACGCGTGACACTCCTTGGTCGGCGGTTTGTTAAAGATAAATTCTTCGCTGACCAAACCGGGGACGCGTGGCGCAGGCGAATCCTGTTCGGGCGAAGCGGACATTTCATCGGGGCTAAAGGTCTGGCAGTCGTCGTGTTTGATGTAGTAGATCCGCCCGTTTTCGGCGCCCACCATCAAGTCCGGTTTGCCGTCACGATCCAGGTCGCAGGCTGACGGACTGGAGGTGTGTCCGGCCACGTTGCGTTTGGCCAAGTTGCCCACCTTCTTCAATACCGTTTTGCCGTCACGATCTTCGCAATTGCGATACCAGGTCGCATTTTCGGAATTGACCAGCAAGTCCAATCGGTCATCACCATCCCAGTCGACCATCGCTAGTTTCATCCGTCCGGATCCGCCACAGGATCGCTGGTTCAACTGCAAGGGTTTGCCTGCCGGATCGACAAAGACACGTTCTGCTTTTCCACCACCGGATCGCAATGTCAAATAGCCGGATTGATCGAGCAACACCAGATCCAGTTTTTCATCACCGTCAAAATCAATCGCCAGTGGTGTGGTTCTCCACTGTGTGATGGCTTCGTTTGATTTGGTTTTCCACCAATACCAACGCGGCGGTTGTTCGGACGGTGTGCCGATCATGTCGGCCGCGACCAAGGTGCCGTCGTCGTTGCGCAGCCACTGGACCCGCGACAAAATGGAGTTGTACAGGATGTCCGGATCGCCATCGGAATCCCAATCGGCGACCGACAGCGTGGTGTAGCCCCATTTGGCTTCACAGGGACCTTGGATCGATCCACTGGGGCCGGCCAGTACACGGAACTCTTTGACTTGGTCGTCGGTGGCGGTTTTGGCGGTGATCAATGAAGGCGCCGACCATTTTGGTTGGCCATCCGCACCGCTGCCCAGGTTTTCAAAATAGCCGATGTTGCCGGCGGTGTTGCCGCACAAGATGTCTTCGTCACCGTCGCCATCCCAGTCATAGGCAAACGGCGTGGCAAGTGCACCGAACTTCAGTGTGTCGGCTTGCTGTTGAAAGTAGCGTGGTGCTTGAAAGACCGGTTGACGGTCCAACAACTGGCCGGTGTTTTCGATCAATGCCACACGTCCGTCTTCATCACCGACGACAAGGTCAATGTCACCGTCATCATCCCAGTCGATCGCGGTCGGCGTGATCATTTGCAGGTGCATGACCAACGGATCACCTTGATCGTTGTTCAGTTTTTCCCCCGCGGCGTAGACCGGTGCGGTCCGTGAACCGATGTTCTCAAAATAAGTGAACCCGTCCAAAAATTCACCGCACAACAAATCCAGATCGCCGTCGCCATCGAAGTCTGCGAAATTCGGAGACGGCCAGCCGTAGACGTCGATGTCTCCACCGCCGGCTTGCAACCGCTGCGGTGTCGAACTGTATTGGGGTTGCTCTTGGGAACCCTCATTGTTGATCAAGTAAACGTTGCCGCGCAGTGGACCATTTCGCCAGCGCCCCATCGCATCGTACGCATTGTCCCAACCATAGTCCGTCCAGTCCCCGGTGCCGACGATGAGGTCCTGATCGCCGTCGCCGTCATAGTCCACGTAACGCCACATGTTGGCACGGACCCTGTGCTCGTGCACATTGCTACGAGGATAAATCGATTGCGGTTTGTCGAATTGAAACTCGCCGCTGGATTCATCCCGCACGTATTCCGCACCCTGACGCAAAATCCGCGGCTGGCCATCGACATAACTGACCTGCATGTTGTGGCCAGCATTGCCCAGTCGCACAGCCGGTTTAAACACCGGCATCGTGTCGCCGTCTTTTTGGTCGTCACCGGGATTCTCAAAAAAGTACACACCGCCGGTGGGTTTGTCGGGACAAGCGACCAGCAAGTCCAAATCACCATCGTTGTCATAGTCCATCGGCATCGGCCAGGCCCATAACCCGACCCCTAAGTCGACTTCTAATCCAGGATTGTTGTATCGCAGCGGTTGCAATTTCCACTGCGGATCAGCGGCCGACAGATTCAAACTGGCGATCGCAAAGCACAGGGCAAGCAGATGCTTGGTACACGGTTGGTGCATGGTTAATTGTTGGTATGGAGGTGGGGGGAGGGAGGAGCAAGGTGGGACGTTTCACTGGCCACGGCCATTCTCGCACCGACACGCTTCAGGTTCCCGAGCAGTCGTTGCTTCAACTGATCTGCAATCTGTGGAAGCGTCGTCGTCAGGTCATGTTGTTCAGCTATGTCGCTGCGCAAATCGTAGAGCTCTACACGATCATCTTCGGCGAACCACAGCAGTTTGTAATGGCCGCTGCGGATCGCGGACTGGGGACGCGTTCGGCTGACGACAAAATCGTCCACGCCGATTGAACCCGCCGCTTTTGAATACCCGGTTTCTGGATGGTAATACGGAAAATGCCACAGCAACTCTCGGTCTCCTGGCGCTGCGGAACCGGTCAACAGCGCCGCGACACTTTGGCCGTCGACGTCTTCAGCGGCTCCACCGGCAAGTTCCACAAACGTGGGTAGCAGGTCGTAGCCGATCACCGGCGCGTCACTGGTCGAACCGGCGAGAATCTTTCCCGACCAACTGGCGATCAACGGCACACGAATGCCACCTTCATACAAGTTCCATTTGGATCCGCGCAGTGGACCATTACCGGTGAACTCCGGATGACCACCGTTGTCGGACTGAAACACCACCAAGGTCTGATCTCGCTGTCCCGATGCGTCGAGGGCATCAAGAATCTGACCGATGTGATGATCGAGTGTTTGCAAGAATGCGGCGTAGGTGACACGGCGATCCCGGTTCTTAACCGACGCTGGAATCGTCGCATCGTACTGTCGCGTCAGCCACTGGCAGGGTGTCTTGACGGGCGTGTGCACATAAAACGATGACGCGAGTGCGAAAAATGGCTGGTCGTGTGGCTGAGAAACGTAGTCACAGACTTGCTGGACCAAGGTATCGGCTGCGAATTGGCCGTCGACATCAATTGATTTCGGACGTTTCTTTTTCCACGCGTAGGGGTGAGCACCAAAATCTTCTACCGCGACTTGGTAACCCTGTTGCCGGGGACCATGCGTGGGGCTCCATCCCAAGTACCCGTTGTGGTGTTGATTGAGATGCCACTTACCAAAGAACGCTGTTTCGTACCCCAGATCGCCTAAACGTTCGGCGATCGTGCGCTCGGCCAGTGGCAAATTCAATTGGAACGGTGGGGCGGTCAAGCGGGTCGGCAAGTCGATTTGTTGGCTGCCCGCTGCGTCTTTGGTAACGAACTCAAATCCCAATCGCGCCGTCGTTTTCCCCGTCTGAATGCTCGCCCGCGAGGCGCTGCAGATCGGCGCCGGGGCGTAGCCATTGGTCAGCCGCATTCCCGACGCAGCCAACCGGTCGATGTTTGGCGTTTGGTGCCAGGGGTGCCCGTAGCATCCCAAATCCGACCAGGCCAGATCGTCGACCAGCAAGTACAAGATGTTGGGCTGCTTCGGGGTGTCGGCCGACTGGGCCTGAACGACACTCACCACCAGAGTCCAGATCAATAGCGAATACAGTCCGATCACGATTCGCATCATTTTGAGTTCACCTTGATAGGATCCAACAGAGAATCGGAAAGCTCCGTCATGCGCGCGGTCAGTTTCTGATCCAACGAAATGATCGCCGACTGAATCTCTGGTCTCGGGTCGTCAATCAGGTTGTTTGATTCGGCGGGGTCATTTCGCAAGTCGTAGAATTCATCCCGCCCCTGGTTATGAAAGTCACGGATCAATTTGAATTCCGGTGTCCGATAGCAACGCAGCGACGCGACGGCGTAGTTAATCATGCTGTATTCGGCGTACAAGTCGGGCGAACGCTGGGCTGCCGGATCGCCACGAAACAGTGGCACCAGACTGCTACCGCGCATGACCTTGTCCGCTGGAGGTTCGGCTCCGGCAATTTCCAACAGCGTCGGAAACCAATCTAAACTTGATGCCGTTGCCTGGATCGTGCTGCCCGGATCAATCACACCCGGCCAACGAACGATTGCCGGGACACGTAGCGATAGATCGTACAGATTAGGACGATACTTGTCAGAAATCACACGCGTCCCTTGATGGGTCTTTCCCGGCGGCCGGGTTTTGGTGGCCCAGATTCCGTTGCCTTTGTGCCAGATCCCGTTGTGCCCCATGTTGTAACCGTGGTCCGACGTGAAGATGACGACCGTATTGTCGGTCAGTTTCAGTTGATCCAACTGATCCAGAATCAAACCCAAGTTACGATCGACGCCACTGACGCTGGCCAAATACTCACGCATCTTGCGTTTGATCGACTTGGTGTCCAGATCCGGATAGCTGGGGATCGCAGGATCCATGTTTTCGTAGGGCTGCCAATCCTCCGGGGCAACCGGTAACCACGCCCCGTGCGGAGCTCGGGTGTGCAGGCACAACAGAAAGGGTTTCTGAGCTTGGTTCTGGGCATGGGAACGAATGAAACCGATCGCTCGATCGGTCAGGATGTCTGTCGTTAGACCGGCAAACTTTTTCAGTTCCCCGTGCTCTTCCAGTTCAGGATTTTGGGGGCTGGTTCCGCCGCCGGTCAGTCCCATGAACGAGTCGAATCCAAACTGCGTCGGGTGCTGATCCAGGTTGCCGCTGGCGGACCAATCGCCCAGGTGCCATTTGCCGACCAGCCCGGTTGCATAACCATCGCGCTGCAGAACGTTGGCGAATGTCGTGGAGCGTTGTGGATCCAGCGCCACCGGATGCTCCGGATCATAAAGCTTGTGTCCAGGCTGCGGAATGAAATCCAGAATCCCGAATTCACTGGCATAACGCCCGGTCATCATCGCTGCGCGAGCCGGACTACACACCGGCGTGGTGCAATAGAATTGATCAAACGTCACTCCTTGGCTGGCCAATCGATCCAGGTTCGGCGTGTGGGCTGCGGGGACATCGCTGTACTGTCCTCGATTCACAGCCTTGCCCCACGCCCAGGGAGCTTGGTCATCAGTCACAATCATCACGACATTGGGTCGTTTATCGACCGCGGTATCGTCAGCTGAAACCACGCTGTCACAGCAACCGAGTGTCAGGGTGATCAGCAGCACGGTGGCGATCGATTGCCGCTTGGCTTGGGGTGGGGCCAACAGCCCCAGCACGACCATCATCATCGGCCCCAGCACGATGACCAAAAATGCGTGGAACGGACTGGCATACGATGCTAGTTCTTCCGGCCAAAAATCGGTTTGCGAAAACGTCATCCAAGCGATCAGGGTGACGCCCAAACCCAAAATGACAATTGCCGGCCGAGAACGAAGGCGTGGCGATGTGATGCCCAACAAAAACAAACCGATGATCGCAGCGCCAAGCACGCCGGACAGAGTCCACCAAATATCCAACACACTATTGGTCAGACGCACCAAAATCAGCGCCATGATCGTACCGAGTAATCCCCACACAACGGTTGCCCCACGCAGCACACGAACGCGACTGTGATCACTGGAATCAGGCCTGAACAAACGCGAATAAAAATCGCTCATCACCAAAGTTGCAGACGAATTCAGTGACGTCGAAACCGTACTCATCGCGGCGGCAAAGACGGCGGCGATCAACAATCCGCGAACCCCCACGGGCAGGTGAGCGGCGATGAAATGCGGGAACACACGGTCGCCCATGTCGACTTCGGTCAATCCGGCCGCCGTCTGCTGCAACTGCGATTGATATCCCGCCGAATCAGGTGACACACCCGCCTGCATCAGTTTCTGTGTCGCCACCACCTCGCGGACTTGCTGCATGTCAGCGGGGTGACTCTCGTAGTAGGCAAACAGTGCCGTGCCGATGAACAAGAACAACGCACTGACGGGAACGTACAACAGGGCCCCGAGCCAAATGCTTTTGGCAGCTTCGCGATCACTGCTCGATGCGATGTAACGCTGGACATAGCTTTGGTCGACGCCAAAGTTTTTGATATTTTCAAACAAGCCATACGCCAGCACCACCCACAGCGTCGGCTGAGAAAGGATCCAGGGCGACGTGCTGCCGAGAGAAAACTTGTGGTTGCTCGCGGCAGTCTCAAACACTTGCCCCGGACCATCGGGCATGCCAGCCAGCAAGATCGCCAGTGCCAACAGTGCCCCCGCCAACAACACAAACGCTTGAATCGCGTCGGCCCAAATCACTGCGGTGATGCCACCGATGAACGAGTAAACGGTGACGATGACTCCGGTCAACACGATCAAGGTGCGAATGTCCCAGCCAAACAACACGGCCATCGGCAATGCCATCAGGTACATCACTACACCGATCCGAGCGATCTGGAACAGCAGGTAAAACGAACTGGCAAACAGACGAGCCCACAATCCGAATCGACGTTCCAACAGCGAATAGGCGCTGACTTCGCCCGAGGCCCGATACATCGGCAGAAAATATCGCACCGCGATCCAGGCGGCCGGTGGCAGTGCAAGCGAAAATGCAAACGCATTCCAATTGTCGACAAATGCTTTGCCCGGTAGCGCCAAATAACTGATGCTGCTGAGATAGGTTGCAAAGATCGACATCCCACACAACCAACCGGGCAGCGATCGCCCGCCGGCGGTGAAATCGTCAGCCGACCGATTGCGACGATAAAACACCACGCCGATGGCTGAAATGCCAATAAAATAGGCAATCAAAACGGCCCAATCCAAGCCGCTAAAAAAGGTCGCTGCAAACATCACGGTTTGACCTTTGCGGTTGTCTTGCTCGCAGCCATGCTGCCCGCGGTGAGTCCAGAGAGCGTCTGTTTCAATTTTGCCAATTCGCTGGCGTATTCCGGATGGTCAACGCGATTGACCGATTCGGCCGGATCAATGTCGTGGTCATACAATTCCGCACCGATCAGTGAATCGTCCTCGGACGACAACCACTGGGTGTAACGAAAACGCGGTGTGCGAATGCTGTGACCCATCGCCTTCATCGCATTGCCGTAGTACGCCGGTCGCGGGTGTTGCGTCAGTGCGGCTGCTTTGACAGCGTCTTGGCTGCCATCGATCAACCGCCGCAGACTGACACCTTCGGGACCGACAGCAGCTGGCAGACCACACAAATCAGTCACGGTCGGATACAGATCCAACAGTTCAACGATCGCATCGGTGCGATGAACCTGACTGCCTTGCGGCGGGGCGATGATCAAGGGCACGCGGGCATCCAGTTCGAAGTTCGATGTCTTGCACCACAGCGTGTGATCGCCGAGCTGGAACCCATGGTCAGACCAGAAAACGACTAATGTGGAATCCGTCAAATTCTGGCGATCAAGTTCTTCCAGCAGCCGGCCGACTTGAGCATCCATGTAACTGATCGCGGCCAGATAACCATGCCGTAGCTGCTGCTGGTCGCTGGGCGTCAACGTGACCGGCTTGGATTTCCCCAGTAGTTCCTGACTGTTGTGCCAAGCAATCCGCGGCGTGTCCTCGGGCCACTCAGGGCAAACCGGCCCCGTGATTTGATCCCTGTCGTACAGGTCCCAGTATTTTTTGGGGGCGTTAAACGGCAGGTGAGGTTTCCAGAATCCGACGGCTAAAAAGAACGGCGTTTTTGATTTCGCACGCTCTTGAATCGCCTGCATCGCGAGCTCGGTGATGCGTCCGTCAAAGTACGCGTTGTCCGGCACGTCGCGACATTCGCAGCGAAGCGTGGTGACCAGATTGGGCGGCAATTCGCCGTCGACCTCCGCCACATCGCGGCGGTGGGAATTGAAGTGCATGACCGCCGGCACCGACCAGGAATCGGGATCACCCTGAATCTTGGTCTGCCAGTTGTGAAAGATCTTGCCGATGCTTTGCGTGAAATAACCGTGGCGTTTGAAATGCTGTGGCAGCGTGACCACATCCGGAATTTGATCGCGAAAGTGCTTTGCCAAATCATATTGCTGCAACGTGTCCGGCCGCCGCCCGGTCAACAGACTGCTGCGCGACGGATTGCAAAGCGCTTGGGCACAGTAGGCTCGATTGAATTGTGTCCCCCGCGCCGCCAGTCGATCCAAATGCGGCGTCTTGACGACCGGATGCCCATAACACCCCAGGTCACAGCGCAGATCATCCGCAGCGATAAACAGAACATTAGGGGGTTGGGCGATGGCCGGCGTTAGCCCGATCGACAGCAACAACATCATCATGCACAGAAGAATCATTCGCATGTCAAAACCTCGTTCTCGAAACCGTGTTGGTTAGTACTAGACCAAGCCGACTTGCTGCAAAATCGCTCTCACGCGTTGCCGCTCGGGTTCCAAGAAACGATTGAATGGATCAGCGGGTAGGTCATCGCAGATCTCGATCAACGACAATGCGGACTTGGTCGCTTTGATGTGACGCGACGCGTACTTGCCGATTTCGTAGATGTCTTGAAAGGCGTTGATTTTGGTCATCGCGGATTCCACTGCCTGGCGGTCACCACCGACCAACGCTTGGTAGCAGTCCACGAAAACTTGTGGCATCACATTGGCACCGCCATTGACGCCGCCGTCGGCACCCATCGCAATCGCTTCTGGCAATTTGGCTTCGGGACCAATCAAGATCGACCAATCGGGGCGAACCGATTTCAGATCGCACACCCGCTGGAAATAATCCAGGTCGCCGCTGCTGTCTTTGACACCAATAATGGACGGCAACTCTGCTAACACCCGCAGCGTTTCGATTTCGAACCAAACCTTGGTCAAACCCGGCATGTTGTACAGCATCAACGGCAGCGGAATCTGCGGAACGATGTTTTGTACGTAACGGGTCAGTTCGGTCTGGCCGACGGGAAAATAGTACGGCGTGGTCAGCACCGCCGCGTCCGCGCCACATTCGGCGGCGTGTTCGGCAAGCGCCACCGATTCGACAAAAGCGGTGTCGGTCACGCCGACCAAAACAGGCACGCGACCGGCCACAATCCGCACCGATTCAGTGATCATCTCACGACGCAGACGATACCCCAAACTGGGCGCTTCGCCGGTTGTTCCCAAAATGAAGACGCCGCCGACGCCGCCTTCGATCACATGATCAAGCAATCGTTGCAAACCGTCATGATCCAGTGCATCACGCGCTCGAAGTGGCGTCACCAATGGTGGCACGATGCCTTTCAACCGGAGCGATTTGGCGGGCGTTTCAGACGCATTGGCGGAATCACTGTTGAGAACGTTTGCCATATCGATCGTTTGGGAGGTGGGCGAAAAAGCGGGGTGCACTGCAAAGCCTAATCTCTATAGACTTTAATGGCCCGAACGCAAAATGCAAGTGGGTGGGCCACCAAAAGCGGCGGCCCCTACCGAGAGCCCTTAGCGGTGCGACAGACGAAACTGCTGGATCAATTCCCGCAGCGTCGACTCGTTTGCGTAGTACTCTTTTTCGATTCGGTTCTGTCCGTGCCAGCGGAGAAACTCGAGCAACTCGCTGGGGTCCAACTCGTTTCGCAGTGTCGGATTCAACGGGTATTGATAACCGTGTTCCTGAATTTTCTCACAGACTTGAAACAATTCTGACGATTCCATCAAGTTTGCTGCACCGGCATCCACCAGTGCATGCACGCCGTACGGGGTGGGCGATGGGTTATTCACCAGAAAACGATCCACGACCTCCCAGACCGTCGCCATTTGCAAGGTCTGTTGCAAAGCCGCTTTGGACACGACGGTCGAACCCGTCGGCGGAGCCGGGGGCGTGGAACCGGAAACAATTTTTTTGAGCCATTTAAACATGTCTCAAAGGATAACAGTTTTCATCGCAGCAGTTGGTGTGGAGGATTTATCTTGTCCGGCCACAACCGGCGGAAATCAAAGCAGACAACCTAAAGGTTGAACTCCAACGGGTTGGATCAGTCACCGTTGGAGTTCACGCTTTAGCGTGTCCAGCCACAATTGCCGGTAACCAACGCAAACAACCTAAAGGTTGAACTCCAACGGGTTGGACCAGTCACCGCCAGAGTTCACGCTTTAGCGTGTCCAGCCACAACTGCTGGCAACCAATGCAAACAACCTAAAGGTTGAACTCCAACGGGTTGGATCCAGTCACCGCCAGAGTTCACGCTTTAGCGTGTCCAGCCACAACTGCCGCAAACCAAGGCAAACAACCTAAAGGTTGAACTCCAACGGGTTGGACCAGTCACCGCCAGAGTTCACGCTTTAGCGTGTCCGGCCACATCTGCCGTAAACCAAGGCAAACAACCTAAAGGTTGAACTCCAACGGGTTGGACCAGTCACCGCCAGAGTTCACGCTTTGGCGTGTCCGGTGTCGCTGACGCTAATCAACGGCCACCCAGCGCACCAGCACGACCAAGTGCGGCAACGCTTCGCCGGAAGTGATTCGGCTGGTCGGATTGCAAACGGCAACACTGCCGGCCAACGTCCACTTGTTGGCCGCAGCGGCAACGCTCGTCTCAAGTCGTGCGGATTCAATTTCCACTCGGTCGACCGACTGTCCGGTGCCGAAGGTCGCCGAGATCACTTCTTCGGGGCCAGAGGCGAGTTCGATTCCCAAATGAATGCGGCCCGTCTTTTGGTCTTCATTAATTTCCGGTTTGATTTTGCCGAACAGGCCCAACAACGGCGAGTAGGTCACCGGCTGGTAGGCGATGTGAGTTTGCGGCATCGCGGAGGATGATTCGATGCCCATGTTTCCACCGACAACTGGGGTCAACGAAACGATGTAGCTGCGGCGCAAACCCGAGGAAACTTTGGCAACGCGATGATTGCCGCAGCGCAGCGACAGTCGCGCCGCCGAACTGTCGTCGGCCAGTTGCGCGATGGCTTGGGTGTCGGCCGTCAGCTGCGTGACCGCTTTCTCCGCAGTGACTTCGACGATCCGTACGTCAACTTGCACGGTCGGACTGGTTTGATTTCCGGTGCGCAGCGCGTCCAGTAAATTCTTGACTCGCAGCTGCACCGCCGGAGTGTGCGTGACGATCATCATCGATCCAACAATCGACAACTCACCGCCTTCGCCGTGCAGCGATTGCCAACGGGTGTCATCATTGGCCAAGTGATTCAGAACGATCTCTTCCAAAGCTTCGCGGGTCATGTGGTCGGCCAGTTGATAGCCGGCCGCCCCGCCCAGTCCGCCGCCCAGTCCGCCGCCCAGCCCGCCCATTCCACCGCCACCCATCTCCATTCCACCCCCGCCCGCGCTCATGCCACCCATTCCACCGCCAAATTGCGGCAAAATATTGTCTGGGATACGGAACATGCCGCCGCCACCCATTCCGCCCAGAGGAGCACGTTGTCGGTTGCGGCGCGTCGAGCCAGATGAGGACTCTTCATCGTCCAACATCATCGGCGCGTCGAGCAGATCACCGATTCGATAGACTTTGGTTTCAAACGGCGTAGGCTTAGCCGCCGGCGGGGCAAAATTCTGAGCTTCCGTCGTACTAACTGGCAACACTGCGGCGACGATCAAAGTCAGCCCCACCAGCAAGCTTGGGCAATGAGGGTTGTGTTGTCTCGGTTTGTTCATCGTAGGTTCCTTTGGAGTCTTTGATCCAGCGTTGAAGTTGTTCTTCCATGGTTGCAAAGTGCGCGCGAGCCGAGACCAGCGCCGGAGTGAGCTCCGGTTGGGCAGCGGCTTGAGCCAGAAACGCTCTGGCCTGCGGTGTGTCTCGTGCCAACAGGACCAAATAGGCGGGTTGGCGAAAGCGTCCATCGACAATCATTTGGGCCACGGATTGATCGAGTTGTCTGCCGGGGACCGAAGCCAACAGGAATGCCGCCGCGGTGCGCAGCGCGACGTCTCGTTCCCGCATCAACATGACCAGCGAGCGGATCTGGGTGGGTTGCAGGCGATTGCAAACCATTCGCACCGGAGTTCGCCAGGCATGGCTGTGCGTCAACTCCAACAGCAGCATGACCGCCTGTGGCCCGCCGGCTGCCGTGATCGCCTGGCAAACCGCCAGTCGTTCTTCGTTGTTGCGCGCCAGCGACACCATCTGAGCGGCTTGGTCGAGCGATGCGGTTTCTGTCAATCGACGCCAGGCCAGCGATCGCATTCGCGGGTCGTCCAACCAGTAGCGCAGCAACGCCGATTGGGAAGCGCCCGCGGCCTGGGTGACCAGGAGGAAACCGCGAGCGCGTTGTCGAGCGTCTTCCAGTTGCGGTACCAGACGGATCGTGGCACGCTGTGTTTGGTCGTCTTGACGCATCAATTCGACACGGGCCTGGCGCCAGGCGGCACCGTCGACCGGCCCGGCTTGATCAACCCAATTGGCGAACGCGATCGATGCCTCCGACGGCGCGGGTTCCGGCTGTATGGTTTCCGGCATGGTTTCCGGCATGTCTTCCGGCGGCGCGGTCTTCGCAGCACCGGACACCACCTCGTCCGATGCGGCGACCGACGGCGCGGCGACTTTGTTCGCAGTTTCCGGCAACGCGGCAACGACGACCTCGGTCGATGGCGTTTGTGTCGTCTTCGTATGATCAACAACGGTGTTCTCGGCCACGGTCTTGCCGGGTCGTTGATTGCCGCTGGTGACCCAGGCCGTGATCCCGCCGAGCATGGCAAACAGCCCTAGCGCGGCGAGTGACAGCGTCAGACGCTTGCGCGCGCTGGCGCGTCGTTGGCGTAGCTGCGTCCACTGCAGCCGACTCGATTCCAACAGCGCGTCGGAATCGCCAGAGTCCACCGGATCGGCATGGCGGATCAATCGGTCTAATTCGTCTGGAGTCATGGGTTCGCATCCCGATTATCGTTGACGTAGGGATCCAGTATCGTTCGCAATCGACAGCGGGCGGCGTGCAGATTGGCGTGCACGGTTTGTGGATTGATCTCCAGTAACTGGCCGACCTGCCGCGCCGACATGCCTTGCCAAACCATCAAACTGAACACTTCGCGTTGGCGGTCCGGCAGGGCTCGCACGGCGGTTTGGATTGCGATGCGACATTCACGGTCCAGCGCTTGTTGACTGGGGCCACGGCGGGGATCTTCGATTTGTTGGGACAGGCCATCGTCGTCTGGGGAGGACGTGTAGTGGTGATTTCGGTCGGTCCGCCGCCGCTGTGCGGAAATCGCGTCACGCACACAATGGATGACAATTTTGGTCAGCCAGGTGTTGACATGTGCCCCGCCACGGAAGCGGCGCCAGGATTTCGAGGCTCGTAGCAATGCATTTTGAACAGCCTCGGCGGCCAATTCGTCATCGCCGGCTAGCCGCCGTGCCACCGCAACCAACTGCGGCATCGCGTCGGACACCGCCCCGGCGAATTCAGGTTCGGTCAGTGATTTTTCCATCGACCGTGACCGGGCACGAGTGCGTTGACAGAGCCGATGATGTTCATACGGATTCGAAAACGCGGCATCCATCATGGAACTCAGTGGTTAGCGATAGTCGATTAGACTGGTGCACCGGCGACGATCTCAAAAAGATTTTTGGGGAAATGGCAATTAATTTTTGCCGCGCGGATCCATCCTATCTACTTCACGTTGGGACCGCTGCGGTTTACAACCGCGACGATGACAGCCCCACTCCCTTTAACGCCGACGCAATCGTTCCTGATCGAATCGGCGCTGATGTTGCATCGCTACGGCACCCCCTCACACCGCCTGGAACGCGTGATGACCCGGGTTGCCGAATCCTTGGACGTGCGCAGCGAGTTCTTGTACACACCCACGGCATTGGTGATCTCGCTGGCAGAATCCGGCTGTGGTGAAATCACGGTCGTGCGACGAGTCCACTCTGGCGAAATCGACGTCGATAAACTAATCCGCTTTGACCGACTGCTGGGCCAGGTCCAAGACAAAACGTTGTCGACTGAAGCGGCACGACTGAAATTAGAAACGATCCATCAGGGCGAAAGTCTGTATAGCCATCGTCTGTACGTGCTGGCCTGCGCGGTCGCCTGCGCCTCAGTCGCCGTGTTTTTCCGCGGATCGTTATGGGAAGTGACGGCGGCCGCGATGGTCGGTGTGTTGGTGGCAATGATCGAATCGTTACACCAGCGTTGGCAATGGGAAATGGGATTGCTGGAACCGGTCGCAGGCGTCGCCGCAGCATCGGTTTCTCTGCTGTTGGCACGTTATTGGGTGCCGATGGACGACCGCTTGGTCACGCTGGCGGGGTTAATTGTACTGATCCCTGGATTGCGATTGACAGTGGCGCTCACTGAATTGGCGGTGGGCCATCTGTCGGCCGGCGTGGCCCGCCTGGCCGGCGCGCTGGTTTCACTGGCCACCCTATTCGTCGGCGTGACGTTGGTCTGGCGAATGGCTAGCGATTACCGGCTGCCGTTTCCCCGCCCCGCACCACCAGACGATCTGTGGCGTTGGCTGGCATTGGTGACGGCGCCGGTGGCGTTTGCGATCGTCTACCGAGCTCGGGTGAAACAGTGGCCGATCATCACGCTGATCACGATTTTTGGCGTCACCGTCAGCTGGACGGTGGAACCGCGTTTTGGCATCGAGGTCGCCGCGTTTCTGGGCGCATTTTCGGTCGGCTGTGCCAGCAATCTGTATGCGCGGCGGCGAAACCTGCCAGCCCTGGTTACCCAGACACCGGCCATGTTGATCTTGGTTCCCGGATCGCTGGGTTATCGATCGATGAGTGCCTTTCTGGAACAACAGACTGTGGAAGGTGTTCAGTACGGATTTGCGATGATCTTGATCGGTTCCAGTCTGGTTGGCGGGCTGTTGATTTCTAACGCGGTCGTGCCGCCGCGTCGAATCCTGTAGCCACCGAGTCATGAACCTGTCTGGATCACGTCGGGTTCGGGATTGGTTTACATTGTCGGCTGAACATTCAATGCGACACGCGATATGGTAGTGAGAATCCAGTGATCCAATCCCGCCTCCCCTCGGCGTTTTCAACCCTTGCCCTCTTCGTCTTGATCGCGGCGGGGAGCATTGCAGGTTCGGCCTCTGCCGATTCGCCGGACGCATTTCAAGTCGGTGCCGCCGTGGTGGATGTGTCACCGACACAACTGCCGGTGATCGTCAACGGCAGTTTTCTGTCGCATACCGCCGACAAAATCAAAACCCGAGTCAATGCGCGTGCCCTGGTGATGCGACAGGGCGATTCAGAAATTGGCATGGTCGTCGTCGACAGCTGCATGATTCCCAAAGAAATCATTGACGATGTGAAACACCGTGTCGCCGCGCAAACCAAATTACGTGCGGACCAAATCATGATTTCCGCCACACACACGCACACCGCTCCTTCGGCCTTTGGCGCGCTGGGAACCGATCCCGACCTCTCTTACATCCCGCTACTTCGCGAGCGGATCATCGAATCGTTGGTCACCGCCGAAGCGAATTTACAACCGGCAAAATTTGGTTGGGGCACCGCCGAGGCAGCAGGATTCACCGCGCTGCGACGCTGGGTCTTGCGGACCGACCGGGCCGGGGAGGATCCATTCGGCAATCGCACGGTCAGAGCCAACATGCACGCGGCGACAAAAATGGCAGACGTCACCGGACCGAGCGGACCGGAGGATCCCACGCTGTCGATGCTGGCGTTCCAGTCGTTAGACGGAGATCCGATCGCCGTGCTGGCAAATTTCTCGATGCACTATTTCGGCGACCAACCGATCAGTGCTGACTATTTTGGATTGTTTTGCGATGGCATGGAGAAACATATTGCCGCAAAGGCAAACGCCGCTGCCGACGCATCGAAACCGCGCCCGGTGGGGCTGTTGTCACACGGCTGTAGCGGTGACATCTGGCGCCGCGACTATGTGACTTGGACCGGCAGCGATGACACCACGATTGAAGGTTACACGCAAGCGTTGCTAGCGATCGCGACCGAGGCCTACGACTCGATCGAGTACTCGTCGGACGCCGACTTGGCGATGGCCGAACGCCGTTTGAAACTGGACTATCGCGTTCCCGACAAACAGCGACTGCAGTGGGGCCAACAAATCACCGACGGTTTGAACGGTGAATTGCCCACCAGCCGCGTCGAAGTCTATGCCCGTGAACAGGTCTTGCTAGACGAAATGCAATCGACCGAAGTGGTGGTGCAAGCGATACGAATCGGTGATGTGGCGATTGCAACCGTTCCCACCGAGACCTATGCGCTGACGGGTTTAAAGATCAAATCGCACAGCCCACTCGAAAAAACCATGGTGATCGAATTGGCCAACGGCGCCGATGGATACATCCCGCCGCCGGAGCAGCACGTGCTGGGCGGATACAACACGTGGGCCGCCCGGTCGGCCGGCTTGGAGGTGCAAGCCGAACCGAAAATCACCGCCAACGCGATCTCGCTGCTGGAACAAGTTGCCGACCAACCCCGCCGACGACCGCGTCAGTCGATCGGCCCAGCTGCGCAAGCTCTGTTGGATTTACAACCGATTGCCTATTGGCGGCTGGACGAAATGGAAGGCCCGACCGCGGCGGACGTGTCAGGGCATCAACACATGGCGATGTATGAACCCGGCGTTGTCTTTTACTTGCCAGGCAGCACACAGCAGTCGTTCACCGAAGACGGTCAAGTCAATCGTTGTGCCCACTTTGCAGGCGGCCGGATGCAGACACGGCTGGAATCCATCGGCGAAAACTACACGATCATCCTGTCGTTTTGGAATGGTGTGCCCAACGATGCGCGATCGACCACTGGCTGGCTGGTCTCATGTGACCACCCGCACTGGATCACCGGGCACGGAGACCACCTGGGGATCGGTGGCACCGAAACGACGCCTGGCTATCTGGTTTTCCAGCACGGCACCGACCAGCAACTGATTGGCAAGACGCCGATTGAACGTTGGAGTTGGAATCGGCTGATGCTGGTCCGCAGCGGTGATCAAGTCGACGTGTATTTAAACGATTCAACCACTCCGGAAATCAGTGGGCAAGTCGGCGCCCGGGCGGATCTCGAAAATCTGTTCATCGGCGGGCGCTGTGACAATGAATCCAATTTCGAAGGCCGGATCGACGAAGTTGCAGTGTTCGACAAATCACTTGGCCCCGACGCCCTGTAGAGTTCAACCAATCACCGCCCGCTCCAATTCCCACTCCCCGAATTCCCACCCGAATGTCCGATTCGATTGCTCGCTTTCCAGCCACTGATCTGTTTGATTCGCTTGTCACGCCACAGTTGTGCGTCTTGCAATCGGTGGTTCAAACCAATTTAGAGGCGATGGTTCAAATCGCCGGCGGTGAATCATCACTGGATCGATTGAGACCGCACTTGAAAACGCACAAGATGGACGCGATCACACGGATGCAGATCGATCGCGGTATCCGTCATTTCAAAGCGTCGACGATCGGTGAACTGGAGATGGCGGCCGCCGCGGGTGCGACGTCGGTCCTGTTAGCACATCAACCTGTCGGCGAAAAAATCAACGCCTTCGTGGCAGTCTGCCGACAGTATCCCGAGTGTGAACTTGCGGTCGCGATCGACGACGTGCTGATCGCAGCTCAGATCGATCAAGCCGCACAGGCTGCCGGTTTGGTGTTGAATGTATTTGTCGACGTGGATTGTGGGATGCATCGCACCGGCGTGACGATCGGCGATCCCTTGACTGGGCTGATCAGCGGCCTAGCGGGAATGCCAGCACTGCGATTCCAGGGACTGCACGTTTATGATGGGCATTTGCATGAGCCGGAATTGGAATTGCGGCGGCAAGGGGTCCAATCCATCCTGGCGGACCTTGTCACATTTTTAACCGTGCATCCGATCGACACGGTGATTGTCGGCGGCACGCCGACGTTTGCTCTATGGGTTCAAGCGGTGGCAAACCAAACGTCACTGACCCGCTGGCAATTCAGCCCCGGTACCAGCACGCTGTGGGACTGGGGATACGGAGAATCCTACGACGAATTGCCGTTTCAAATCGCCGCCGCCGTGTTGACTCGCGTGATCAGCAAACCCATCGGATCGGACCCGCCCGGATTCCAGCGGATTTGTTTGGATTTGGGATACAAAGCCATCGCATCAGAAATGCCACTTGCCGAGCGTGTTCGCATCCAGGGCCTGGAGGACGCGACGATTGCCGGACATAGTGAAGAACACTTGGTGCTCTCGCTTCCCAGCAGTCATGCCGTTGCGGTCGGGCAAACTTTCTGGGCATTCCCCAAACACATCTGCCCGACAGTTTCACGCTACGACAGGGCCACCCTCGTGACCTCGGATCCATTCGGGACGACGTCCGTGAAGATTGCCGCGCGGACAGCGATTGCATGACCCGAGCCCGGACGGTTGATTTGGTAACCCGACGCGTCAGCGAGGGATCCCATTAGCTGGCGAAATCCCTCGCTCACGCGTCTTGAAGTTGCGCTTATGCAATTCACTCTCCCGCTTGGAGGTCGTGCAGCTTCGCTCACGGCTCAACAAGGCGGGGGTTTTCAGGGTGAGGTTGAACAATCGCCTCACGTCTTGAGCTAGCACGAGCAGGCCTGTCTCCGCAGCGGCACGCCAGCGGCCGCAACCGTGGAAAACCATGTGGCGAAGTTTTTGACTCTGGTTGCGGTCTCATTACGCCAACGGCGTTCGACAGCCTAGCCTAGGGTCAGG